>JAOAGT010000001.1:184571-484571 GCA_026415615.1 Thermoleophilia bacterium
TTGCGCGGCGGCGCCCGCCCAACCCCACTCCGCGCCACGCCTCTGCGACCTGCCTCGTCTCCACCGCCCCGGCCTGGGATCAGGCTAGTCACGCCCGGAGGCGCCCGCAATGTCGGTCATTCTGCAGCTAGCCTTTGACGGTCTTACCATCGGGCTTATTTACGTCATTCTGGCGGCCGGTCTGGTCCTCATACTAAGTGTTACCGAGATCTTCTTTGTCGCTTATGGCCAGTTCTACATGTGGGGCGCGTACGTTACCTGGTACATCGTTGATCGCTTTAACCTTAACTACTTCCTAGGGCTTCTTACTGCCATCGCCGCCACCATGGTCTTTGGTCTGGGTAGCTATCTGCTGATCTTCCGGCGCATGCAGCGCACTGAAAACCGGTTCCTGGTTACGGTGACCGGCGCCTTGGGGATCTCTCTCATTCTTGCCCAGGCGGTTCTGGTGGTCTTCGGCACGCAGCCCAAGAGCATCCCAGGCGTGTTCAAGGGTGCCTTTGACATCGGCCAGGTTCATTTCGAGGTGAAGAAACTGGCGCTTATCGGCATGGGCGTGCTCGTAACCTTGGCTCTTTTCTTGATTTATGAGCGCACTAAACTTGGCCGCGCTATGCGCGCAGTGGCGCTGGATGCCGACACTGCTGCTCTTTACGGCATCAACCCGACGCGCATTTACCTTCTAACGATGGGCATTGGCTGTGCGCTCGCTGGATTGGCGGGCGGTCTGCTTGCCCCGGCATACAACCTGTCCTCTGGCATGGGCAACAACGTGATTGCCTCCGTTCTTCTCATGACCATGCTCGGGGGTATGGACAGTCTGCTGGGAGCCGTGGTAGGCGGACTGATAGTGGGTCAGATCTTAAGTTTCGGCCAGTACTACACCGGCCAGATGTCGGTGGTCTATTTGTTCCTTTTTATCGGGCTTGTTATCTACTTTCGCCCCAATGGTCTGCTCGGACGCCGAACGGACATGGGGATGTGAGGTCACATGAACCCGAGCGGCATGAACCTCAGTCGCACAAACCGCGACCCCAAAGATCCAAAGGCAGAAAGGGGTGCCAGAGAGCTCAAAACGGCGCTCCTAGCCCACCGGCGTCTTGGCGGTTTCATCGTCCTCGTGATTCTTCTGGCCTTGCTGCCGCTGTTGGTCCGTTCCCCTTACTACATTGATCTTCTAATCATGATTATGGTCAACGCCTCGCTCGCCATGACGTTTGTCATGCTTCTCCGGACGGGCCTAATCAACCTGGCCATCGCGGCTTTCTGGGGCATTGGAGCTTACTCTTCGGCGGTTCTTTGCCTGAAGGCTGGCCTTCCTTTTTGGGCTTGCCTTCCACTCTCCACGATTATCACGGCCGCAGCCGCTGCACTCATCGGATTTGTGATCATCCGCAACGCTGGCTTCACTTTTGTGATCATGACCACCGTGATCGCTATGCTTTTTGTCACTGTAGTCGGCAACATACAGTGGTTAGGTGCTTACAACGGCATCTCCAATATTCCGGCTCCTGAGCCAATCAATCTCGGTTCTCTGGGCTCGATCACCTTTGATTCTAAGGTCGACTTCTTCTACCTGGCCCTGTTTCTGTTTGGGATCGTGATGCTCGTCATTAACGCATTCTATGTTTCTTGGGCAGGGAGAGCATGGAACGCGATTGGTCTAAATCCTCGGCTGGCGCAGTCAATTGGGGTGGACGTGTTTCGATACCGTCTGCTTTCGTGGGTCATCGGCTGCGCAGTGGCAGGCCTTATGGGCAGCTTCTACGCTCACTACCAAACTTTCATCATACCTACGGCCTTTACGCTTTTCCCCAAGACCATCTACATCCAAGCATGCGCCGTGTTGGGCGGAGTCGGCTATGCCACGCTCGGTCCGATTGTGGGAGCTGGTCTCTTTAGCCTGTTTAACGAGCTAGTAAGCGGATTCAAAGAGTACAGCATCATCCTAGTGGGAGCGCTGATCCTTGTTCTTGTTGTTTTTCTTCCCAGGGGACTGCTTAGCCTGGGTGAGCTAGCGGCTCGGGCTCGAAGTTGGAGCCGGGACATCTGGAGGCCGGACAATGATGAGCGACACAGCCACACATGAGCTTCCCCTGATCCAGTCCCAAGCCCCGATCGCCGAACGCCGGGTGGTTCTTGAGGTCGATAACGTGAGCAAGCACTTTGGCGGTCTGGTAGCAGTCAATCATGTAAGCCTCAAAGTGCACGAGTCCGAGATCCTTGGAATTATCGGGCCAAACGGGGCCGGCAAGAGCACGCTGTTGGGAGTTATTAGCGGTTTTTACCCGGCTACCGCTGGCCACGTGTATTTCGAGGGCAAAGACATAACCCGGCTAAAACCTCATGAAATCGTTCGTCTTGGCATCAGCCGGCAGTTTCAGTCCTCCATGCTTTTTCAAAGCCTGACGGTTCTTGACAACGTGTTCTACGGCTTTCATCTCAAGTATCAGACGGCAACTTGGAAAAGGCTGCTGCGCTTTCCTTCGGCGCGACGAGAAGAGCGAGCGCTTAAACTTAAAGGGGCCGAGATCCTTGAGCGCATGGGCCTTGGCGCCATTAAGGATGAGGTTGCCAAGAACCTGCCTCACGGCTACCAGCGCATTTTGGGAGTTTGCATTGCTCTAGCCACCGATCCCAAGCTGCTGCTCCTAGACGAGCCCATGACCGGGATGAATCAAACTGAAATTGGCGTCATGCTGGAGCTGGTGCGAGGCATCCGCGACAATGGGGTGACTATTGTGCTGATCGAGCACAACATCAGCGCCGTTATGAACCTGTGCGACCGCATCGTAGTTCTTGATCGCGGGCAAGTGATCGCCGAGGGTCTTCCTGAGGAAATCCGAAACAACGAGAAGGTCATTGAAGCCTACCTGGGAAGGGACGAGCTACTGATCGATGTCTGATCCAACTGCGGCACTGCTCTACGTGAAGGATCTTACAGTGCATTACGGCAAGGCTCTTGCGCTTGACGGTGTCTCTTTTTACGTGGACCCGGGCGAGATAGTAACCGTGGTGGGGGCCAACGGGGCGGGCAAGACTACTGCCATCAGGACCATTTCCGGGTCCAAGCGCGCCACCTCCGGGGAGATCTGGTTCCAGGGAAAGCGGATAGACGGGATGCCGGCCTGGGAAGTGGTGCGGCTGGGTATTGTGCAGGTGCCGTCTGGGCGGCACATTTTCCCCACCATGTCGGTCCTTGACAACCTGCGCGTGGGCGCTCACCTGCGCAAGGACCGGCGCGCAGTGAAGGAAGATTTGGAATGGGTTTTTGAGTACTTTCCTATCTTACGGGAAAAGCGCAATCAGGCCGGAGGCGAGCTAAGCGGCGGGCAACAACAGATGCTTGCCATTGGGCGAGCGCTGATGGCCGCTCCAAAACTGCTTCTCATGGACGAACCAAGTATCGGTCTTTCGCCGGTGTTGGTGGCAGAAGTGGCGCGAATCATCCGGGATATCAACTCTCGCGGCATAGGCGTCTTGCTAGTGGAGCAGAACGCCCGCATGGCCCTCCGCCTCGCTCACCGGGCCTACATCTTGGAGATAGGCAAGATCGGCCTACACGGGCGCTGCGAAGACCTTATCGACAACGAAGAGGTAAAGCGGTGCTACCTGGGCGGGTGAACAGCCCTGCTGCCCGGTTGGCCCCCAAACTCACAGCGGTCGCGCAATCGCGTCAAGATTCACACCCGCAAGTCTTGGCGGGCGGTACAGAATGGTGTCTGCTGGGTCGTGACGATGGTAGCGAGCAACGGCGGCGCGCAGACTAGTGTTCGCGTAGCAATACACGCAGCCGAACAAGCACGTGTTGTAAGCTCCGATGTCTATCGAGCGAACGCAGCCGCATCCGGGGCGGGTGGGCTTGGGCTCCAAGCGCAGGGGAAACTCCGGTCTTAGTTGCCGGATAAGATCCGGGTCGACGCAACGCGCTTTGTGAATCGCGGGGCCAGCACTTGCAACCACGGCCGGAATCTCGTCGCAGCACAGGTGCAGACTCATGCCGCGGGCGTTTGCCATTTGGGCAAGAGCCAGGAGCAGCTCATGTCGCGCCTCCTGCTCGCCGTAGGTTCCCAGACGGTGCAAACTGCGCTCGTTCTTTCGATATAGGTCGACAAAGGAGATGTAACAGCGCCCGGTGGCCCCTTCGAGGGCGCGGCTTAACTGATCAAAGTTCTTCAGGTGGTAATCCGGCGGGGTGATAGGGCTGATGACCACCGGGTCATACCGCCAAAGCACAAGAACGAATGGAAAACGATAGCCGCGGTTGCGTAGCTCGGGCAGATGTGGGAGCAGCGGGCGGGCATTCCTGGTCCAAAAGACTATCGCTATGCAGTCCTCGGGTTGCAGCGATACGCGGTAGACCTGACCTCCAAAAGGATTTGGCCAATGGCAGTGTCCGGCCCTTGTCCGGTTGATAAACCACTGCGCGTAAAAGGCGGGGATGTCCGTGCGGCGCGGGGCGCTGATGATGTGGGGGTGTCGTGCCGCAGCTTCTCCCGTGGATCTTGGGGGAGAGATAAAATCTGGATACAAAGAGCGATTTTCCGTGGGGCGATTTTCCATGGCGTCCTCTGGGTCACAACAGCACAAGTTAAACTCGCTTGGGCTGTGCGACAAGGAGACCATTGGCGTTGTCCCGGTGCCACCGCGGCAGGAGAATCAAAAGCAGTGGAATGGGTAGACAAAATTGCCGAGGAACGCATTCTTCAAGCCGAGCAAGAGGGAGCCTTTGACAATCTTGCCGGGCACGGGAAGCCGCTGCCGCCCGACCCCTTTTTCCGACTACCCGACGAAATCCGCCTTGCCGCCCGCGTGCTTAAGATCTGTGGATGCGCTCCACACGAGGTAGGGCTTCTGCGCGAACTTGCTGAGGCTAGGCATCGTCTGGCTGAGGCCAAAACACCCGAAGAGAAGGCCGAACGCATGCGCGAATATGCAGACGCGGAACTTAGATACAACGTGGCCATGGAGCGGCACAGGCAGATGTTCACGACAAGAGGGTACCGGCTTGCCCGAAAGCATAGATAGGGCGGCCACAAGATCCAGATAGAAGCAGAGCAGATAGAGATACCTGAGCGACCAGTGTCTAGGACTCCCTCTCCTAAGCTTCCCGGGCCCTCGTATCGCTGGGCTATCCTGGTGATGGCCCTCCTTATCGTGTTTGGGGCGCTTGGCCTGTCGCGTTTTGCCTATACCTCTATCCTGCCGCCCATGCAGGAGGCTCTTGGTCTCACCAATGCGCAGGCGGGTGGCCTGGCGACCGCCAATCTGGTCGGGTACCTGGTATTGGGAGTGTTCACAGGCGCTCTGGCAGCCCGCATCGGACCTCGGCGGGTCATTGTGGCGGGCTGTCTGGTCATGGCTCTCGGAATGTTCATTACCGGAATTTCAAACTCTTATTTGCCAGCACTAGCTGGTCGAGTTCTTTCCGGCTTTGGCGCGGCTGGTTCGAACATCCCGGCTAACACCATCATTGCCATGTGGTTTTCCCGTCGGCGCAGGGGAGTTGCCACGGGGTTTGTCTCCACTGGTGCGTCCCTGGGCTTGGTTGTTGCGGGACCGCTCGTTCCCTGGATCATGAGTTTGTATCCGGTTGCGGGATGGCGCGTGTCCTGGTATGTGCTTGCGAGCATCACCTTCCTTGTTGCTGTAGCTGGCGCCCTAGTGCTGCGTGACCGCCCCGGATATGAGCCGGAAGGCGTTGAATCCGAGATCTCGCACGGCAAGGTAGAGTGGCGGCAGCTTTATTTCTCCGGTCGCGTGTGGCGACTTGGAGCTTGTTACTTCTGCTTTGGTTTCTCGTACATTATTTACTTGACCTTTTTCGCCAAGCGCCTCATAGCCGACATTGGCTATACACAGTCTGAAGCCGGCATCCTGTTCATGATCCTAGGCTGGGCCAGTCTGCCTTGCGGGCTAATCTGGGGCTGGATTGCCGATCGCATCGGGCGTCGGGCTGCCATGGCTGTCGCCCTTGCGTTGCAGGCTGTGGCCGAGGCGATCTTTGCCTTGTGGACAGAACCCGCTGGACTTACAACCTCTGCTGTCATCTGGGGTCTTACGGCTTGGAGCATGCCCATGCTGATGGCGGTAACCTCGGGCGACATCGTCGGCCCCGTGATGGCTCCGGCGGCTTATGGCTTTCTCACCATATTCCATGGCATTGGCCAGGCGACAGGGCCGTACGTGGCTGGCGTGATGGCAGACCATCTTCCCTCTTTTAGAGCCAGTTACCTGATGGCTGCCGGGGTCGCCCTGCTTGGTGCTCTCGGACTGAGTCTTCTGCCGCGCGGCGCCACCGGGTACCTAGGACAAGTCGAGCCACATCCGGTCACAGATCACAGCCGGCTGCCATGAGGACTAGGAGCTTGCGCCTCGCTCGGCGGCTCACCACTTCCGGCCGGGGTCAACGTGTGGCCTGGTACGTGTAGCTCTCGACGATTCGGCCTTCGGGGTCAAGAACTTTGACGGTATCACCGCCGTTGTTCCAGATTGCCGAGCCGGATGCTCCCCAGTAGAGATCGGTGTGGGTATCGGTTCCGCTGCCAGAATGCAGCTTGAAAATGTCGCCTTTCTGGAACATGAAATCGGGAAACTGGTAGTGCTTGCCGCTCTCGTCCTCCACTGAGTAGCCCACAAGGGTACCGGCAACCACAACCTCGAACACCACATATTCCTCGTTTAAGTTGTAGTTGTCATTGCCGGGGGCGTCGTAATTGACAGTTATTATCTTGACCGGGGAGTCACCCGGCGCTCCCCACATTCCCCGACCTGCTGCCTGAGCCTCCTCCTGAGCTGCCTCAAGCAGCTCCACGTACCTCACGTTGGGCGGGATAGTGTACAAGGTCACGACGCCTGACCGTACGAGTTCCGCATTCACAAGCACATCACCCAGCCAAACGTAGGCTAGCAGCCGTCCGTATCTGTCGCGCTCTTCGACATCGGTTTCCAGGCCAACAGTCTTGCCAGAGACAAGGCGAGCTAGTTCCCGTTTTGACTCGGTGTAGAAGCGCTCGTCCCTTTCTGGCGCGTCGATACCAATCAGTCGCACCTTCTCGTTGCCGACGCCTTTGACGGCTACTACTAGCGTGTCGCCGTCCACTACCTCAAGTACGCGGCCTGTGAGGCGACCCTGTCCGCGGTCCACCGAGGTTGTGGTCGCAAGAGAATGCTCAGTTGCCTGGTCTGTTGTGGTCGCCAATGAGACCGTCGTTGTCACGCTCTCACTAGGGGGCATGTACGTAGAGCGGGTGGTGGGTGAGATTGCGGAAGTGAGGGAGTTAGTGGAAGTGGATGCCAGCCTGGGCGCGGGCCCGGTCGGGGTGTTCTCGGAGCGTGCCACCACAGCTGCGACGAGTAGCGCAACCAGCGCCGCTCCAAAGAAAAGTAGCAGCCCACGCCTGGCCAGGCGCAGACGTTGCTGTTTACGCGAACCGTTGTCCATGCGAAATGCCGGCTTGGTCCCGAAATTACTTGACAGACCATTACAAGCACTGAACGCAGAAATAATACAAGGGCGCATGTGGGTGCTATACAGGGGCGCATGTGCGTGATTGTGATAAACCCCGCGGCAGTGCTTGTGATAGACCCCGGGATGTGGCATGCGTTAGTCTGTCGTAGGGGCAAGGCGTGCTTACCAAGCAACCAGGGGGAACACATAGGTACAAGGAGAGAACACTCGCGTGTGGAGAAGCATTCTGGCGCTACTGCCTCAGCCTTCAAAAGACCGGCAGCGGCAGTTTTAGGTCTTGCCTTTCTAGCCTTTGTCGCCTACGTATCGTTGGGCCTACCTGACGGACTGCTTGGGGTGGCCTGGCCGTCGATGCGGCGAGATTTTTCCCTGTCATTTGATGCGCTGGGAGCTCTGTTTGTCACCACTACGGTTGGCTATCTCTCGTCTAGCTTCTTTGGCGGACGGCTCACCGCTCGTTTTCGCATAGGAATGCTCCTGGCAGCAAGCACCTTTCTTGCTGGTGCCGCACTCGTCGGCTATGCCCTCTCTGTTGGATGGTGGATGGTGGTGGTGATCGGCATCGCGGCAGGCCTCGGCGGCGGAGGCATAGATACGGCTCTTAACATCTACGTAGCTCAGAGACACGGCGAAAGAATGATGCAGTGGCTTCATGCCTCATATGGCGTGGGGGCCATGCTTGGTCCGGTAATCATGACATTGTCGCTGACATCCCTGGGCACCTGGCGCTGGGGATACGTTGTGGTCGGGTGTCTACAACTTGTCTTGGCGATTTGTTTTGTCCTTACGGCCTCCAAGTGGGAAGAGCGAGCCTCTTTGCGCGGAATGGATTTTGCGGCCGGCTCTGGTGCGGTCAACCAGGAGTCGGCAACTCGTGCGTCCGAGCGGCATGGTGTTGCCCACGACGTTCCTATCCTAGAGACTCTGAAAGAATGGCGGGTTTGGCTGAGTATGCTTCTGTTCTTCATCTACATGGGACTCGAGGTAGCTCTGGGCAGCTGGTCTTACACTCTGCTCACCGAAGCTCGTGGGGTCTCTCCTCGCCTCGGTGGTTACTTCATGGCCAGTTACTGGGGCATTTTCACGGTGGGGCGGATAATGGCTGGCTTCTACACCAAGAGAGTGTCTCTACAAGCCATCGTGTTGTCGAGTCTTGGGGTTGCCTGTGTTGGGGCGGTAGTTCTAATGCTTAAGATTCCCGGGTCTATAAACCTTGCCGCGTGTGCCGTTATCGGGTTTGCCATTGCTCCGGTGCTTGCGGCGTTCTTATCTGGTACTGCCCAACGTGTGGGTGCTCGGCACAGCGCCAATACTATCGGCATGCAGATCTCGGCCATGGGGCTAGGCGCGGCGGTTCTGCCTTCCTTGACCGGGGTGGTGGCGGAGCGATTTTCTTTACAGGCCATTCCTACGTTTCTGCTGGCGGTGACGCTACTCCTGATTGCTTTGTATCTGGTCTCGCTCAAGGCGGCCAAGCAAAGTTGACACGCAGGTCGTTGTTTTTGTAGCGTGGCCTCGTCGGTACCCGCAATTCTTCCCTAGGAGGTGCCATCACATGGTGGAAGACGCACCCCTCGAACAACCCGGAGCGGATGACGGCACCAAGTACGGCAAATACATCATCCGCGAGCCCTACACCAAGTTCTATCAGACCGAATCGTTTACCGTGACTCCTGAGAAGCTTGGCTGCAACGTAATCATCACCTCGCAAGGGTTCTACGAGCCTATCGAAAACGTTGGCAAAGAACCCCACAAACACGACTTTCACCAAATTCTCTGTTTCATCGGGGGAGACCCTACAAACATCCGAGACTTTGGCGCCGAGGTGGAGATGTATCTCGGAGAAGAGCTTGAAAAGCATGTCATCACGAGCAATGCCGCCATTTCGGTGCCGCCCGGTCTTTATCACTGCCCCATACATTTTCGTCGGGTAGACAAACCGGTGGTGTTCTTGGAGATCATGCTGGTTGATGAATACCGGAGTGAGCCGCTGAAAAAGGATTGACATAGCTGGTAGGCCCTGATACTAGTTAGCAGCAGCGCTACTACCGCAGCGGAGCGCGCCCGTGAGCCGAGTCGGCACAAGAGGAGGGGTCATGATTGAGAGTCGAGGGGCTACCAGTAGTGACAACCGCTGCACACGGAGGAGGGGGATTTTGGGAGCCAGGCGCAAGACACCGCTCACACCGAGGAACTCAACCTTTCTGATTGTTCTCCTAGTATTGCTTGTAACAGTGGCGCTTGTCGCGGCTCTGGTACTGCCAGGCTGTGGCGGAGGAGGCGAGAAGAAGAGCGTCAAGGTTTTCGGCACGGCGTTTCAGGTCTGCATGACGACGAATCCCAACCAAGAGCAGTTTGCTCTTATCATGCTGACGCAAGTCTATGAGTGTCTCGTTTGGTACGACGTTAAGTCCGACTCGTTTATTCCCATGCTTGCCGAAAGCTGGGAGCGCAGCGATGACGGTCTGGTCTGGACTTTCCACCTGCGTAAAGGGGTCAAGTTCCACGATGGCACAACCTTTGATGCCAACGCTGTGAAGCTTTCCTACGAAGCTGCGCTAAAGGGTCCGCAGGCTTTCCATCTGGCTTCCGTTGAGTCGCTGGAGACTCCGGATCCCTACACCGTGGTGTTCAAGCAGAAGTATCCCTACCCGCTCTTGTACACCTTGGCAATTACACCTCGCATTGTTTCGCCTACGGCAGTTGAGAAACTAGGCGACGACGCATTCTTGCCGGGCAACAAAGCTGGTACTGGACCTTATATGCTGAAGGCCCTGAGCACTACGGTTGAGGCTACCTTTGAGCGCTTCCCGGACTACTGGGGCAAGTGGGAGGGCGACCGCGCCAAGGCTGCTGACATTTGGATCGCCCGCTCTATCCCGGAGGCTGCGCCGCGGGTTCAAAACCTGGAGCAAGGCGTGATTCAGCTCATGCATCCTGTGCCGCAGACCGACGTTGACCGGCTCAAGTCAACTGGCAAAGCCGAGGTGATGGTTCAGAAGGGCTCTCAGTGTGTGGTGTCGCATTTCAACACTAAACTTGAGCCCACCGACGATGTCAATTTCCGCAAAGCACTCTACTACGCGATGCCGTTTGAGGATTATGTGAAGATCGCCTACAACGGCTACGCCATTCCAGCTTCGGGATTCATCGGCCCCGACATGCACGGGTATGACCGCCAGGTGGCTGAGATCGGCGAGCATAAGCAGGATCTGGACAAAGCGCGTGAGTATCTGTCTAAGTCCAAGTATCCCAACGGTGGAGTCACGGTTACGTGCGTAGTGGACAACGCCGCCGCCCAGGCCATCAAGTGCATGGAGCTCTGGAAGACCGCTCTGACCCAGCTGAATATCACCCTGGACGTTCAGCCGCTTGACATTGGCGTTATCTTCCAGGAGGCCATGGGGAATCCCACGCATAACGTTTACAGCATCCAGAAGCCCGGTCTGGTTGCCGGTGTTGGAACCCTGGAGATGGACCTCCACTCCAAGAGCACCTTTAACTTCACGTACTACACCGATCCTAAGATCGACAAGCTAGTTGAGGACGGCTACGCAGCCCTGTGCTTGGATCAGAAGGACAAGGCAGTGGACATTCTCCTGGAGGCTGACCGTATCCTCATGGACGTCATGCCTGAGGTGCAACTTGCCTACCAGATGTCGCTCTCTGCCTACACTCCTAATCTTAAGGGTTACAAGGGGATGGTTGACACTAGCTACATGATTCCTTGGTTCTACGACTACTGGTTTGAGAAGTAGGAGTTGAGGTGGGGCGCGCGGCCTTGCGGGGTGATCCGAGATGGTGGGCAAGGCCGCGCGCCCCAAGAACGTTGCCCCAAGACGTCTTGTCTGCAAACGAGACCCCGAGACTCTTAGTGGCTTTATTCCAAGCAGCATGTCGACGCAGGCCAGGGCTGGGAAGGTTCTGGCGGGGATGCCAGAGGGGCGCAGCCCAAAACTGGAGTTGTTACGAAGGAGGGGTCATGTCTAAAAATCGACCAACTTCTGTTCGGCATCCCGGGTTCCTAATCATCTGCCTTGCGTTGGTTGTGGCCGTGGTCCTCGTTGTTACTTTGGCTCTCCCGGGCTGTGGCGGGGGCGGCGAAAAGCAAACTGTGCGGGTGTTTGGAACCGTATATGAGATCACCAAGGCCGACGATCCCAACCAGGAGCAGTTTGCTTTTACCAGAGCACGACAGATCTACGAGTGCCTGGTGTGGTACGACGTGTTTACCGACACTTATCAGCCGCGTCTGGCGGAGAGCTGGGAACGAAGCGAGGATGGTCTTACCTGGACTTTCCACCTGCGCAAAGGTGTGAAGTTCCAGGATGGCACAGACTTTGATGCCAAGGCAGTCAAACTCTCGTATGAATCGGCGCTTAAGGGACCAGCCGCTTGGCATCTCGATCCGATCGAGTCAGTTGAATTTCCAGACTCCTACACGGCTGTCTTTAAGCTCAAGTATCCGTATCCCGTCCTTTATTCACTATCGCAGTCTCCGTTCATTGTGTCGCCTACGGCAGTGGAAAAGTACGGGGCTGATGCATACCTGCCAGGCAGAGGAGCTGGCACTGGTCCCTACATGCTGAAGGACGCCAAGACCACGGTTGAGTGCACGCTGGAGCGCTTTCCGGACTATTGGGGCGGCTGGGAAGGCGAACATGCCAAGGCTCCTGACGTCTGGATAATTCGCACAATAGCCGAGCCCGCGGCCAGGGTGCAAAATCTGGAGCAGGGTGTCATTCATCTCATGTACCCGGTTCCGCCTACCGACGTAAAGAGACTTGAATCCACGGGCAAGTTCAAGGTAGTTACCCAGAACACAAGCGAGGGCGTAGTCGCACACTTCAATACTAAGCTTGCCCCAACAGATGATGTGAATTTCCGCAAAGCAATCTTCTACGCTATGCCCTTCGACGACTTCGTGAATATCGCCTACAACGGTTACGCCCTTAAAGTGTCAGGCTTCATCGGCCCGGACATGCATGGCTATGACCGCCAGGTGGCCGAGATAGGGCAGTTTACCCAGGACATGGACAAGGCTCGTGAGTACCTGTCCAAGTCCAAGTACCCCAACGGCGGCGTAACCGTCACGTGTCTCATCGACAACGCAGCAGCCGAAGGGATCAAGTGCTTGGAGTTGTGGAAGACCGCTTTGGCCGAACTCAACATCACCCTTGATGTGCAGCCGATCAACATTTCGGTCATTTTCAACGAAGCTCTGGGTAACCCCACACATAACATCTATGCATTTCCTAAGCCCGGTTTGGCTTCCGGCGTGGGAACGCTCGAGCTCGATCTGGCCTCCACAAGCAACTTCAACTTCTCTTACTACACCGATCCCAAGATCGACCAGTTCATAAAGGACGGCTACGCTGCGCTCTGTCTTGACCAAAAAGACAAGGCGGTTGACATCCTGTTGGAGGCTGACCGTTTGTACATGGACGTCATGCCCGAGGTGCGTCTTGCTTTTAAGGTGGCTCTCTCCGGGTGCAGCAAGGATCTTAACTTCAAGGGGATGGTAAACACGAGCTACGACATTCCGTCCCTCTACGACTGCTTCATCGAAAAGTAGGAGGTGATGATGCGGGATGCCTGTCCACCGAACTGTTCCCAGGCCGGGCATCCCGCCCCTGTTCTTCTGTCTGTGCTGGAAGGATTCGTTCAAGAGCGGATCTTGCTCTTGAGGAGGTAGGAGATTGACCCGATTTATAATCCGTCGCCTTATTCTCAGCGTCATTGTCTTGCTAGGCGTGCTGGTCGTCATGTTTGTGGTCATGCACGCCGCTCCGGTTGACCCCGTGACTCAATACGTAGGAGTAAGGGCTAGCGAAGAGCAGCGGGCTGCAGTAAGGGAGCAGCTTGGTCTTGACAAACCGCTCATTGTGCAAATAGGCATCTACATGAAGAACTTCTTTTCCGGTGACTGGGGAATCTCACTCCAAAGCAAGAGCCCAGTTATCCGGGACATCGGCAACACGCTCCCGTACACGCTCGAAATAGTGATTCTTGCCACAATTCTCACCTTGTTAATAGGTGTGCCATTGGGGGTGATATCGGCCGCAAAGAAGGATCGTGTTCCAGATCACATAAGCCGAATCGTGGCAGTTGGTCTTATATCCATCCCTGGCTTCTGGCTCGCCTTGGCACTGCAGTACATCTTCTCTGGAAAACTAAACGCTCTGCCGCTAAGCGGAGCTTTTTCGACCGAGGTAATGGTGACTAGCCCAGTCACGAAGATCACAGGGTTTCCTTTGATCGACGCGCTCATTACAGGAAACTTCACTGCCTTCTTTGATCATTGCGCGCATCTTGTCCTGCCCGTCTTATCACTTACCGCCATCGGGCTTGCCGGGGCTCAGCGTATTACAAGATCGACAATGGTCGAGACTCTTACCGAAGAGTACATAGTGGCAAAGAGGTCCTACGGTCTCTCTGAGCGCAGGGTGCTCTATCTGCATGGGCTCAAGAACTCGATTGGGCCTGTCATTACTAGCACGGCGGTTTTTGCCGCTCAGATGATCGTCACCACGTTTCTCATCGAGTCGATTTTCTCGTGGCCAGGCATGGGTTCGTATATGGCCACGGGGGTGGCCGGGCTCGACTATCCGGTGGTGATGGGCGTTACTTTGGTCTCGGCCGTGGCCTTCTTGGTCATGAACACCGTGGCCGACCTGCTTTTGGCTGTCTTTGATCCGCGGGTCCGGTTGAGCTAGGGGGTGCTGAGCATGTCTGAGACTCGTGTATCAACTGCGCGTCCCGTGGGAGAGCTCACCGCCCGCAAGGCGCGTTGGCGCCAATTTCGCATCCAGTGGCATGTGCTTACCCGGAATACTCTCCAGAAGGTGGCGCTGGGGTACATCATCCTTCTGGTGATAGTCGCCATTATTGCTCCCTATATTGCCCCCTACCCTGAGTCAATAAAGGGTGTCGCTTCCGCAAGCGAAATGTTGCAGCCGCCCTCGTGGTCTCATCCGTTTGGCACTGACGAATTTGGCCGAGATATTTTCAGCCGAGTTCTTTACGGGGCTCGCATCTCTTTGCTAGCCGGAATCACCACTACCGCGCTTGCAGTAGCCATCGGCTCTGTACTTGGGGTGGTTGCCGCCGGAATGCGGGGGATTGTCGAGGAAGTCATTATGCGGATTTGCGACATCTTCCTGTCATTCCCTATGATCGTGCTGGCCATCGTCATTGCTGCTTTCTGGGGTGGCAGTCTGCGTAATGCAATCATTGCTCTAGCCATCTGCGGGTGGCCTTTCTTTGCTCGGCTAGTACGAGGAACAGCAGTCTCAGTCCGGGAACGCCAGTATGTGCGGGCGGCGCGAGCCCTGGGCGCCTCGCAGTTTTCTATCATTTTTCGTCACATCCTGCCCAGCTCCATCGGACCAGTGGTTACAATGGGTACACTCCAGCTGGGCGCCACTGTGCTTCAGCTTTCGGCGATGAGTTTCTTGGGGGTTGGTGCTCAGCCGCCCACGCCGGAGTGGGGCCTAATGATTAACGAAAGCCGAACATATTTTCTCTCTGCATGGTGGTACATGACTTTCCCGGGAATAGCTATCACCATCACGGTCTTGGCGTTTAACTTGCTCGGCGATGGTCTAAACGAGGTGCTTAACCCGAAGACCAGAGGAAGGGCGTGAGGCCATGGCTGAGCAAGTTCTGAAGATACGAGACCTCAAGGTCGGATTCCGTACCTATGACGGTTTCAATCAGGTCTTGGATATCGACGAGCTCCATCTTGATCGCGGCGAGGCCTATGGTTTGGTAGGTGAGTCGGGAGCGGGCAAGACTGTGCTTGCTCTAGCAATCCAGGGGCTGCTCCGGCGTCCGCCAGCGGAAATCTCGGCCGCTGAGCTTAGCCTTGAAGGAGAATCGCTTCTTTCCAAGACCGAAAAGGAGTTGCGGGAAATTCGGGGCAGACGCATCTCCATGATCTTCCAGGATCCCATGTCAGCTTTGGATCCTGTCTTTACTGTGGGCCACCAATTGATCGAGGTAATTCGCATCCGAACTGGGGCCGAACGCAAGGAGGCCAAACAGCGAGCCATCGAGTACGTCAAGTTGGTGGAGCTCCCTGATCCTGAGATGCTTATGGAGAAGTATCCGCACCAACTTTCCGGTGGACAGCGGCAACGAATCATAATTGCCTTGGCTCTTGCCTGCGGCAGCAGACTGCTTATCGCTGACGAGCCCACCCGCAATCTGGACGTGACAGTTCAGGCCTCAGTTTTGAAAACGATCTACAGACTCCGTGTGGAGTTGGGAGTAAGTCTCTTGTTCATCGCCAACAACTTGAGCTTGGTATCGGTCATGTGCGATCGGGTAGGAATACTGTTGCGCGGGCGTATTGTCGAAACCGGCCGCGTGCGTGACGTACTTGACAATCCGCTTCATCCCTACACCCATGATTTGCTCCACGCTGTACCGCGGAGAGATGAGCGGTTGCGAGAACACGAGCGGGTGCTGTATGACGCCGAGCAGGCTGTCGGGAGCCCATGTGCCCACGCTGCCCGGTGTCGCATGCGGAGCCCATTGTGCGATGGCGAGCAACCCTTCGAGCTAGTACCTGTATCCGACACTCACTCGGTGGCTTGCCCGCAAGCCCTTGCTTCGCTTGTAAAAGTTCCCGAGACCATGTCTGCCTCGGCGGGAGGTGAGCTAAGGTGAGCGAGCCTCTGCTTGAACTAAAAGACGTGAAGATTTACTTCCCGGTCCGCCGCGGTGTACTGCAGCGCACTGTAGCCCACGTAAGAGCAGTGGACGGGGTGTCCCTCACGCTTGACGCGGGGGATGCGCTTGGTGTTGTGGGTGAGTCGGGATCAGGCAAGACCACGCTGGTGAGTGGAATTACCATGCTTGAGCCTCTAACTGCCGGGTCAATCGTGTTTCAAGGGCAAGAACTTAGCCGGCTATCCCGGGCCGAGCGCAAGAAAATACGGCGCTCCATGCAGATAGTATTTCAAGATCCATTCTGGTCCTTGAATCCCCGCTGGCTAGTGCGAGACATCGTGGGGGAACCGCTTCGTGTGCATACCAAGTTGCGTGGACAGGCTTATCAAAACGCCGTTGTCGAAGCGCTGGAGATGGTGGGGATGGGGGCTGCGGACTTATTCAAGTATCCCCACGAGTATTCGGGAGGCATGCGCCAACGCATTGCCATTGCCCGCGCGCTGGTCTTGCGGCCACGCCTGGTAGTGTTGGATGAACCCACTTCGGCCATAGACGTGGTGTCGCAACACCAGATTCTTCTCATGCTCCAGGAATTAAAGGAGCAACTTGGCCTCACCTACATCCTGGTCTCGCATGACCTGAGCGTGGTGGGTTACCTGGCTAGCAAGATCGCTGTTATGTATTGCGGCAGGGTCTTTGAGTATGGGCCCGCCGTGGAAGTCTTCCAGCAACCGAGGCACCCTTACACACAAGCGCTGCTTAGTTCAGTTCCCGAGCCAGACGACGAGAGCGTGGACGATCTTGCCGCCCTTCCGGGTTCGGTGGCAAGCGTTATCGATCCGCCGCCAGGTTGCCGTTTCCATCCACGTTGCGAGAGGGCCATGCCGATCTGTAGCGAGCAGGAGCCGCCGCGGGTTGAATGTGGTGATAGCCATCATGCATACTGTTGGCTTCTAAAAGGAAGCGATTCGTAATCCAGGAGAAGGCTAATGACGGACCAGCAGCTGGCGGAGAGATCGGATGTCGAGGCAAGAGTGCTCCGGGCCGCCCGGAAGCTCTTCTTGAAAAGAGGGGTGAGCAAGACGCCGCTTCGGGCCATTGCTGCGGAGGCTGGTACAAGCGAGAGCGGCATTCTGCGCTTCTTCCGGGACAAGGAGGACCTTGCCCAAGCGGTAATCGATTGGTGCTGGAGCGACGT
Source organism: Thermoleophilia bacterium (assembly GCA_026415615.1). Lineage (GTDB taxonomy): Bacteria > Actinomycetota > Thermoleophilia > RBG-16-64-13 > RBG-16-64-13 > JAOAGT01. The sequence goes on from JAOAGT010000001.1 coordinate 201,917, forward strand.
GGTGAACGGCCTTAAGCGGGTGGTCAAGTCGGCTAGCAAACAGACAGATGACCCTCGCGAAGTGCTGATTGAGGTAGTTCGGAGGGCTCTGGAAAATGCGGCCGCCGAAAGAGAGCGCACGCGCTTCTTAGTGGGTCACTTCAGCTACAACCTGTCTGGTTGGTCCGGCGGGGACGACCGCTCGCACGGTCGTCCCCGCTTCAAGGCCTACTGTGAGTACCGCTCGTTGGTCGAGAACCTCTGCGGGGCGGTAATCGCGGCCCATCCCGAGCTGGTCGACGCCGGCCTAACTCACAGAGCCCTTTGTCACTTTGTTCTCTCCATGCTGTACGGCATCACCGGCGGCTGGTTTCTCTCCGAATGCAGTCCCAGTGTGCATGGTCCGATGCTCGGCATTGATGAGGCTGTGGCTCTTTTCCGGAAGGTGGTGTACCCGGATGAAGAATGCCGAGCCCTGGCCCAAGCACTAGCAGCTTGCGACGGCTCTGATCTATCCGAGCCCGAGGCTGCTCAGGGCTCAGGTACCCCATATCCTTCCGGGGGAGGAACAACTGGGTCGCGCGGATAAGGGTTGTGCGTAGCGCCAGCGGTAGCCATAAAAACAATGGGCGAGTTCACTTCGTGAAATACGAACGGGCAATGATAGACGCCTCTAGGTATAAATACGGCGCAGGTCTTGGTGAGCAGGTATTTTTCGTCTTCAATCCAGAACTCCACCAGTCCGTCAAGTTCGTAGGGCTTTTCGATGTTGGTGCCGATGAACACGACGTATTCGTCAAAAGAATGGGCATGTTGCTGGAAGGGCCCCTGTTTGAAAGGTTTGGTTATAAGCGCAACGTCGAGGTAGGGGGCTCCGGGCATGGCCCCGTCGAGCTCATGGTTGATGTAGATGACGTTAGTGCCCCCATGCTCCTTAGGGTTCTCAGGACGGGGATGTGTGCGAGGGCTGGGGGTTTTTTCGATGATGTATTTGGCGTACTTTCTTTCTGCACTCATGGTGACTACACTCCTTCCCAGGATAGTTTTCATCACGCACGGTCAGCTGCGACGCTAACAAGGGCGCTTACGCGATGTCAAGCTAGGTGTTTAGGAGAAGACTATGCACAAGACCAAGTACCGCGGCTACTTTTCTGAGGAAATCATCGTGAAGAGTCCTTACCCCGAAGTAACAGCTCCGGCGGTGCGTTACGACGGTGACAGAGGCGGTGACGACCTAACTTTTGATTGGACCTGCGTCACCCAACCCATGACAGTTGACGCAGTTCCACGTTGCCCCGAACGCGATCAGTTCATATTCTTTGCCGGCAGCAATCTTCACGATTTTTCCGAGTTTGGAGCCAAGATAACCCTTTGTCTGGGTTCGGAGAAAACTGAGGTGGTCATCACTGAGCCCAAACTGGTGTACGTCCCGCGCGGTCTGGTCTACGGTCCAATTGTCTTCTCGGAAGTTACAAAGCCCGTGGTGTGGATGAATTTCTTTGTTGGGCCTAATTACTCCAAGGGCTGGGCTGGCGGCGACTATAGCCAGTATGTGGCTACGCCCAACATTGTGTCTGACATTTTTCACACACGTACCGAGGTGATGGGCAATCTGCTGTACGAGCAGAGATGGCCAAAGCAACAGATGATCGTCCTCGGCGATGCCCTGGGGCCCGAGGGAGCCAATTTTTGCCTCTTTTACTACGCTGTGCACCAGCCCTACTACATGACCGAGCCGACTCACACCCATACGTGGGATATGTGGCTCATCAACCTAGGCGGGAATGCCCTTAACGTCGAGGAATTCGGCGGCGAAGTGACGATGTGGTGGGGACAGGAGTCCGAGAAGCTCATCTGTGATAGCACCTCCGTAGCCCATGTTCCGGCGGGGCTCATTCACCGCGGCCTGTTCTTCCATCCCATGGGCAAGCCATTCATCCACATCCATACCTACACGGCTGGTGGGCCTATCAAAGACGTGGTATTTGACGATGAAGGAAAGCCGGTTGAGCAGCCTACAAAGAGCTAAACCGAGTGAGCAAGCTAAAGAAGCAAATCCGAGCAAAGTGCAGGGGCAGATGACTGACGTAGAGGAATTAGAAAAATCCCCGGACGAGCTTCTTAGAGAAAGAGAGCAAAGGTTAGCCGACGCTATTCATATGCGGGTGCCCGATCGGGTGCCGGTAGGCTGTGAACTCGGGTATTTTGTGGCTAACTACGCGGGCATTCCTTGTTCTGCTGCCTACTACGACTGTGATGCATGGCTTGCGGCCTATAGAAAAGCGCTTGCGGACTTTCAGCCGGACTTTGTGTTTGTCCATCCTTTTACGCCTGGGCGGGCGCTTGAACTTCTTGAGCCAAGGACGATGAGGTGGCCTGGGTACGGCGTTGACCCCTACTGTGGCCATCAAAGCATAGAAGTCGACGGGTTAAGAGACGACGAGTACGACTTCTTTCTGAACAAGCCGGCGGACTACCTGCTGCGGGTACACTTACCACGTCTCTATGGTGGGCTCAAGGTGCTCTCTATGCTGCCCGAGTTGGAGCAGCTTCTTTGGCTTAAGCCCTGGGCTGCGCAGAGTCTGGCCTTGTTTGTTACCGATCCCGAGGTGGAGCAAGCTTTTGAGCAACTGCGGCAGGCGGGCAAGGAGCTGCGGCGCTACCAAGACAAAGCGGCCGAACTGCGCGACATTTTGCGCGAGCACGGGATACCGGATTTCTTCCACGGAGACATGATGCCGCCGTACGACGTCATGTCCCACGGGCTGCGTGGCATGAAAGGCACTATGCTCGACATGTACCGCCAGCCAGACAAGCTTCTCGAGGCCTGCGAGCTTATCTACCAGCTTTCCATTGAGCGGCCGCTTCCTCCGCCCAACGAGTTTGGCCAAATCCGAATCTTCATGACCAATACTCGCGGCTCGGATAATTTCATGTCCAACGAGCAATTTGAGAAGTTCTACTGGCCAACCTTCTATAAGTTGGTGATGTGGCTGGTGGAGCACGGGGCGACTCCTTGTATCTTCTTTGAGGGGAACTTTGACCGCAAGCTGGAGTATTTGCTTGAGTTTCCCAAGGGCAGTATCTTGGTCCGGCTGGACCGCACTGACATTTTCCGGGCCAAAGAGATCTTGGGCGGTCACCTGTGTCTGGAAGGAAACGTTCCCATCACCTTGCTGCAAGCCGGCACGCCGGAAGAGGTCAAGGAGTACTGCAAGAAACTAATTGACGTGGTGGGCAAGGATGGCGGGTTCATCCTTAGCCCGCGAAGCGTGACCGACAAAGCAAAGCCTGAAAACCTCAGGGCCATGATAGAGTTTACTAAAGAGTACGGGCGGTACTCCTAGGGTGGGTAAACAGCTTGTGGAGAAAGGGGGTGCGCAGAGCCAGAGTACAAATTAGGGCAGGTTTTGGTACGGAGGGGAACCACTTACAACTGTCCTGACAGGGAGGTGCTGGCATGAGACGTGCTGGCAATTCAGACCGTATGGTGCGGAATAAGAGGTGGTTTTTTGGCGTTTTGATGGTGGCAGGACTACTGCTAGTCTTCGCTTTAGCGGCCTGCGGCGAAGAAGAAACAACAACCACTACCGCCGCTCCTTCAACTACTGTTGCCCCCACTTCAACTAGCGCGCCACCGCAAACAACTGCTTCTACCGAAACAACAACCACTCAGGCGCAACCGGTGGTAGGCGGCAAGATTCGCTGGATTCCGCCATCGCTACCACAGACCTTCTATTATCCGGAGACTGGGCCTGGGGACCAGCTTGGTCTGACACCAGGCATGGAACGTCTCCTTAATCTGAACAGCAATCGGGAGCTTGTGCCTGAGCTAGCCGAAAGCATCGAAGAAGATCCGGACGGACTTACGTTCACTATTCACGTGCGCAAGGGCGTCAAGCTCCATGATGGCACAGAGCTTAACGCTGACCTGGTCAAGTGGCTCCTGGAAGAGGAGAAAAAGTCCGGAAAGCTAACCTGGGGTCAGTACTACCAGTCCTTTGAGATCAAGGATCCGTATACCGTTGTCGCCAAGGTCACGCAGTGGAACAACATCATGCTCTCCGGACTCGGCGAGGTGCCTGTCTACTCCCGCCAAGCGCTTGAGAAGAACGGTGTGGAGTGGTGCCGGACCAACTTTGTGGGCACCGGTCCGTATATCATGAAGCAGTTCAACCGTGATCAAAACTTGATCTGGGTCAAGAACCCTGACTATTGGCAGAAAGATCAAGGTAAGCCGTACCTTGATGAGATCGAGTTTGTGTTCATCCCCGACATGAACACCTCCAAGGCGGCCATGGAATCCAAGGAGATGGACGTCTGGACCGGCGCCAACGCCCAGATGCTGTCAGAGATGAAGGCCAAAGGTCTTACGCTGCAGTCAGCATGGCCGGGAAGCTACGGAACTTTGGTGCCGAACATTGTCGATGAGAACTCTCCGTTCCGGGATCAAAGAGTGCGCGAGGCTCTCGAGTATGCTCTGGACAAGGAAGCTCTAGCCCAGGCGCTGGGGTATGGGTTGAGCATGCCGGTGTGGGAGCTCTCCTCGCCCAATCACTGGGGCTACGGAGCTGGCGCGCAGTACAAGCGGGAATACAATCCGGAGAAGGCCAAGCAGCTTCTAGCCGAAGCTGGATATCCGAATGGCTTGCCTGTGAACCTCCTTGCTATGGTTCAGGCTGGCGGCACCAACACCGATGCCGAAGCCATCAGAGGGTATCTTGAAGCTGCAGGATTCAAGGTCACCCTCGATATAGCGGACGTAGGCCGCTACTTCGGCTCCATCTTTGGAACTGGGTGGAAGGATCTCGCCTTGGTAGCCATTTTTGGTTATACCCAGGCTAATGACCTAATTGACTTCACCTACTGGTGGAGTGGTCTTGCGGCCAAGGTCAACTGGGGTAGCTGGAAGGCTTCTCCGGAGCTGGTCAATCTGTTTAACGAGGCTCTGGTGCTCCGGGACATGAAGGCTGTCGAGGCCAAAGTGGGTGAAATCGTTGCGCTGATGGCTAAGGAGGCACAGGTCATTCCGTTGTTCTACATGCCTTCGTATGCCATTGTGCAGCCATATGTTCACGTAGACTTCCCCGCGTCTGGTCTCATTCATGTGGACTGGCCGAACGCGTGGACTGAGAAGAAATAGCAAGGGTTGATTCGCGGCTTGGCGCGGCCCGCTGAGTGAGTCGGCGCCAAGCCGCTGATAAAGTTAAGTACTCTGCGGAGGAGTCACCTCTGCAGGTCGGGAAAGCTAAGTAGTACAAAGACTAGGTGGACTGTCATTGGAGAAAGGGGGATCTGCAGTGACTGGACGAGGTCTTTGGCGAAAGCTTGCTATCGCGGTCAGTGTCCTTTTGGTTGCGGCACTGGTAGCAGCTGTTGCAGCGTGTGGAGAGGAGACGACAACCACAACAGCTGCGACCTCCGCGCCCAGCACAACTCCCAGCACAACCGCAGGGTCTACCCAGACAAGCGGGCAGGAGACCACGACGACCGCAGCTGCTCAACCTCAGTATGGTGGAGTACTGCGATACATCCACGTGAACACTCCGCAGGTGCTGGGCTACTGGCCTGAGCAAGGACCGGATGATGAGTGGGCTGTCGAGCCAGCTATTGAGAGAATCATGAAGTTCAAAGCTGGCGGAGTTCTGGTTCCGCATCTTGCCGAGAGCGTAGATGAGGATCCGGACGGTCTCAAGATCACGGTGAAACTTCGCCAAGGCATCAAGTTCCACGATGGCAGCGAGCTGACAGCAGAGGTTGCAAAGTGGAATTACGACCTGGGTATCCCCAACGGAAAACTCCAGTTTGCTGACGCCTTAAAGCAATTTGAGATCGTCGACAAGTACACCTATGTACTTCACCTTAACTACTGGAACAACCGTTTGCTCGAGTCCTTCGGCTGGATGCCCATGTTCTCGAAGGAGGCTTTCGAGAAGAACGGTGGAGCCGATTGGGCTCGCACGCACGTAGTAGGTACAGGCCCGTTTATGCTCCAGGAGTACAACCGAGACCAGTCGGTTAAGTGGGTCAAGAACCCGAATTACTGGCAGCAAGGTCTGCCTTATTTGGATGGAATTGAACTCATGTGTCTGCCGGACCGCAACACGGCTGCCATGACCATGTTGGCCGGGGACGCTGACTTTTGGCAGTCACCGACTCCGCAGTACCTTGCTCAGTTTAGGGAGAAGGGAGCCAATCTCAACATAAGAATCGCCAATGTAGGTCTGGGGACTGGCATCATCTTCAACCTAGCTGATCCCAACTCTCCGGTTGCCGATCAGCGCGTGCGAGAAGCAATGGAGTACGCTGTAGACCGGGTGGCAATCAACGAGGCTACAGGCTACGGCTTCACCCAGCCCATGTATGCGGTGACGCCTCACGCGGAGTGGGGGGCAGACGCTATCCCAGTCAAGCGTGAGTACAACCCCGAAAAGGCAAAGCAGCTCCTGGCCGAGGCTGGCTATGCTAACGGCTGTCCCATCACCATCCTTGCTCTGGTAGAGGAAGGCGGCCGCAACACCGGTGCTGAGGCCATGAAGGGCTATCTCGATGCGGCCGGTTTCCAGACCACCCTGGACATTGCCGATCCGGGCCGTTTCTTCGGGTCAGCTTTTGGGACTGGCTGGAAAGATTGTCTGGCGATGTTCTGGGGCGTCGACGACAACTTCCTGTTCTCGTTGGCAGCCTGGTTTGGTCCCTCGCCCAAAACCAAGCTAGCCGGTTGGGAGCCGGGCGAGGAGTACTACTCTCTGTACCCACCGGCTATGCAGGCTAGAACCGTGGAGGAGCAGAAGGAAAAGACCAAGGCAATCGTTGCCTACATGAACGAGCACTGCCTGGTTATCCCCGGTTCGTTTGTTCCGCTTACTCCTGTCTACCAGCCGTGGGTCCATGCTAACTACCCCGACGACGGAATCAGCACCTTCTATTGGGACCTGGCTTGGATGGAGAAGCACTAGTTGTTGCGGGAGCTGTGGCTGGCTTAAGAAAGAAGCCAGCCTTGATAGAGGTTAAGGGGGCGCGGCGCTTCCGGGCTTCGGCCGGAGCGCCGCGCCTACCGCTTTTGCGCTGTGTGCTAGCAAAGTGAAGGTGAGCGCGCTGGAAAGGAGGACTCGGGGAAGGGCAAGCTAGTGTAAGTCAGAAGCACATGGATCACGATCACAAGGCAACACGAGCCTAACTTGGAGGTGCTGCCATGGTCAAACGGAGGTTGGGGGACAGACTATGGCTACTTGGCATCCTGGTGCTAGCCGGGGTGCTGCTAACAGCGGTGATCGGGTGTGGCGAGAAAGAAACCACTACCACAAGCGCACCTGCCACTACCGCAAGTACGACGGTGACTACTGCTCCGCCGCAAACCACTACGTCATCCGAGACCACTACAACCGCTCCGCAACCAGTAGCTGGTGGCAAGTATGTGGCCATAGTTCAGGCGCTGCCTCAGGTACTCGGCTACTATCCTGAGACAGGGCCTGGTGATCAACTTGGACTGACGCCGGGGATGGAGCGGCTGGCACGGCTAAGCCCTGATCGCAAGCTGGTTCCCATCTTGGCCGAAAGTTGGGAAGAAGATGCACAGGGTCTTAAGGTGACAGTACATCTGCGCAAAGGGGTAAAGTTCCACGACGGGACCGCGCTGACGGCCAATGTGGCCAAGTGGAACCTAGAGCTTTACAAAGAGACCGGCAAGCTCATGTGGGGCAACTACGTTGACTCCATCGAGGTTGTTGATGACACCACCTTCGTAGTGCATCTCAACAACTGGAACAACCTTGTGCTCCGCTGCATCCTCGACGCGCCCATGCTCTCGCAAGAGGCCTTTGAGAAGAATGGGCTGGAGTGGGCAAGGGTTAATTTTGTCGGGACTGGCCCGTTTAAGCTCAAAACCTTTAACCGCGACCAGAACATGATCTGGGAAAAGAACCCGGACTACTGGGGCAAAGATCAAGGGCTGCCGTATTTGGACGAGGTGGAGTTCATGTATCTGTCGGACATGAACACTGCCAAGGCGGCCATGGAAGCCAAAGAGGCTGACTCCTGGACAGGCGCTGACTCCCAGATGCTTTCTGAAATGCAAAAGAAGGGGTTCGTCCTTCAGGGAAATTGGGCCGGCCTTTATGGAATCCTCATTCCCAACCTGGTGGATGAGAACACGCCGGTTCATGACCAGCGGGTGCGTGATGCGATCGACTACGCAATCGATCGGGAAGCCCTGGCCGAAGCGCTTGGCTATGGAATGAGCATTCCTTGTTACGAGATGGCTCCTCCGGGTGAATTTGGGGCCGGCGGCGCCAAGATCAAGCGTGAGTACAACCCGGAAAAGGCAAAGCAACTTTTGGCAGAGGCAGGCTATCCGAACGGCTGTCCCATCGACATCTTGGCAGTGGTCCAGGCGGGCGGCAGGAACTCAACAGCCGAAGCCATAAAAGGGTATCTAGATGCCGCTGGTTTCCAGACCAACCTTGATATTGCCGACGTGGGTCGTTACTACGGGTCAGCGTTTGGAACCGGGTGGAAAGATCTCATCCTTGGCTTCTACGGTGTGGCCTACGGACAAACGGACTTCAACGACTTGGTGAACTTCTGGAGCCAGTACAACGCGGCCTTTGTTCCTTGGCGTAGTTGGAAAGCTACTCCTGAGCTGGCCAAGCTGTTTGATGAGGGGCTGAAGTTGGTGGATCCCGAGGCGCTAAAGAAGAAGTGCGAAGAGATTATTGACGTTTTTGCTCAACAGAATTTGACGACCCCAATTCTTTACACGCCGTCTCGGGCGATTCTCCAGCCTTGGGTCCACACGGACGTGTTTATGGCCTCTCTGACGGATTGGGATTGGGCGCACACTTGGAAGGAGGCTCACTGAGCCGGAAAGGAGCTGATTAATCTGACAACGTCGGTGCCTGCAGCCAATCGACGAATGCTGCCGGGCTAGTAACAAAGCGTTTAAGAACTTCGGGAAGCTGAGCAGAAAGTCCGGAAGCTGAGTAAGAAGGGGGGCGGCCGCCGGGGCAAGGCCTGGCGGCCGCCCCTTCGGCGAGAGCGCCAGCAACTACACAAAGAGGAGGAGTTAATGATTGATTACGGTCTTGAGGGTAGAGTGGCTGTAGTAACTGGAGCAAGTAGTGGGATTGGCCGCTCGGCGGCAAAGATGTTTGCTGAGCAGGGCTGTAAGGTAGCGCTGATAGGGCGGCGAGCGGAGGCTTTGGGTGCGGTCAAGCGGGAGATTGAGGCGGCAGGGGGCGAGGCTGAGGCATACGTTTGCGACGTGGGCATAGATCAGGAGGTGGAAAGGACAGCGCCGCTTATTATTGAGAGATTTGGCAAAGTTGACATCTTGGCGAATGTGGCCGGGATCGAGATGGATTTCTCGAAGGCTCCCGGCCTGGGTTCTCTAGGCATGGGTCCGGATCCCTTTGATATCCCGAAGGATGAGTGGGACCGGGTTATGAATACAAATGTGCGCGGCCATTTCAATACCATGAAGCACTTTACCCCCAGCATGCGTGCACAGAAGTTTGGCCGCATTGTAAATGTCACCTCTGTGACCGCCTTTAGCGTAGGGGTGGGCTCCGCGGTGTACGTGGGGAGCAAGGCGGCTGCTAACACTATGGTTTATCTCTTTGCCAAGAAGTTAGGGCCCGACGGCATCACGGTAAATGCCATAGCTCCCGGCTTTGTTGACACTCCGATGCATGATGGTACTCCTGAAGAGGCTAAGAAGATGATCCCCGAGGTAACTCCTCTTCGCCGGGTGTGTAAACCGGAAGACGTTGCGCGGGTGATCTTGTTCTTCTCGCAAGAGCAGCTTTTTGTGACCGGCCAGGTACTGATTGTGGACGGCGGCACCTTCTGCCGCTAGGGGAGGTCGTACGGATGGCAAGTAAGTACAGTGCAGATGTGGTTGTGGTGGGAGGCGGAGTTGCGGGCGCTTCTGCCGCTGTTGCTGCAGCTCGCAAAGGAATGCGCGTCCTTCTTCTTGAAGGCCGAGAGTCTCTGGGGGGCTTGGCCACTAACGGCTACGTTAATGGCGTAGCCGGAATGATTGAGGGCCTTTGCAAGGAGTGGGTCGAGCGGATGAAGGCCGAGGGCGACCTTGTAGACACGCCGCACACTCCCGCCATCGACCCGGAAAAGGGCAAGCTCATGCTAGAGCGCATGGCTCTTGAGGCGGGGGTGAGGATTCTCTACGGGGTCACGGTTGCCGAATGCGAGGTCAAAGATCGGCTGATCGAGCGAGTAATTGGCTACTCGCGCTCGGGGCGCATGGAGTTTAAGGCTCGGTACTACGTTGACGCTACGGGGGACGCCGTTTTGGCTGCGGAGGCCGGAGCGCCATACGAAGTGGGTAGCCCCGAATTTGGAGGACTTAACATGTCCACCACGCTTGCTTTTCGTATGGCCGAGGTTGATCTTCCGCGGTATCGGCAGGCGGCGGAGGCATGGGCGGCGGATCCGGGTCTTAACCCGGAGGGGCTGCCTTTCTTTGCCTATCTTAGTTATCTCGAGAAGCAGGCGGTGGCAAGCGGCGATCTCCCGCACTTTATCTTTCCCGCTGCGCTTATCTACCGCGTACCCAACACTCCTCCCGAGAACGCCGATATCTGCGTAATGACCACGCACAGCATGTACTGTCGCAATACCGACGCAGAAGATGTCACCCGACAAATTATCGAACAGCATCGCCAGATTTACTGGATGGAGGCTTTCTTCCGCAAGTATGTTCCTGGGTTTGAGAAGGCTCGCGTTACCAGCATTGCCAACATGCATGGCATACGCGACTCCCGCCGGGTGATAGGAGAGTACGTTCTCAAAGATGTGGATGTAGCCTTGGGCGCTAAGTTTGACGACGGCATCGCTCGTTTTCCCGAGTTCTTCGATACCCATCATCCTACGTCTCGGGAACACGGCTTCATGCGCCATATTCATGTGCCGTACTCGGTTGACTCTCCCTTCTGTCGCCCTGCACCGGCGCACGAAGAATTGATGCATCCATTTGTCCCCTTTGGGGGGTACGAGCTCAGGGTAGATCAGCGCGACTACTGCGAGATTCCCTATCGCTGCCTTGTTCCGCTAGAAGTCGACAACTTGCTTATTGCTGGCAGGTGTCTTTCTGCGGAGTTTCATGCCCAAGCCGCTGTTAGAGTTATTGGGGTATGCATGATGACTGGACAGGCAGCGGGCACGGCTGCTGCTTATGCCGTGGGCAACAACATGATTCCGCGAGACATCGACGGAAAGGTAATTCGGCGGATTCTCATCGATGATGGGGTGGAGCTTAACAAGGCTCCTGACGGGTACTGGGATGAGCTGCGCGAGCGCCTTGACCGGGGGCTTAAGAGCGGGGGGAAGGTCAAGGTCATGCCTATGGACATTGCTCTTGTCGAGGAGAAGCAGCAAGAGGCTAACAAGAGGAGTCGTCAATGAAGTGCAAAGTGGCCGTTTCACCCCGGATGGGGGCGCCGTATGTAATTGAAGAGGTTGAGATCGCTGATCTTAAGCCCAACGAAGCTCGAGTCAAAATCAAGAGCTGTTCTATTTGTCATTCCGATATCCACTCACAAATGGGAGAACATGGGGCCTTTGAGGGCTCATCAACTGGTGGTCACGAGGCAGCGGGAATTGTCACCGAGGTGGGAAGCGAAGTCACCTACGTGAAGCCAGGTGACCGGGTGATTTGTTGCCTGGTCAAGGCAGGCTGTGGGCAATGTCGCGAGTGTCTGCTTGGCCGTCCGATGTTCTGCCTTAAGAATGGTCCTATGGCTTTCAAGCAGCCAAGCCCATATCGGCGGGCAAACGGTGATGTCCCGATCCAGATGCCAGGAGCCTTTAGCGGCTTTGCCGAGTATGCCAATGTCCCTGAGCCAAACTTGGTAAAACTGGATGACGATGTTCCGTTTGAAGTAGGCTCCATTCTCAGCTGCGCCATGATCTCCGGATTTGGCGCCGTGTTACATCGAGCCCAGGTAAAGCCCTTCCAAAGCGTAGTTGTTCTCGGCTGCGGCGGCGTGGGGATGAGCGCCATCCAGGGGGCTCGCTTTGTTGGCGGCTACCCGGTTGTTGCTGTAGACACCGTTGAGAGCAAGCTTGAGCGCGCTAAAGGCTTTGGAGCTACGCATACCATCAACCCCAAGAAGTCAGAGGTGGTAGCGGAAGTACGCAAGATCACCGACGGCATGGGCGCTGACCACGTCATTCTCTGCGTGGCTGCTCCGGGACTCAAGCGGCAGGCGGTTGACATGCTGAGCCCCACCGGTCGAGTAACCTGCATTGGCCACCGCACCTACGAGGATGAGTTGCTCGGCGATATAAGCGCGATGGACTTCTTTAGCGGGCGGACGCTGACCGGCAGCGCTATGGGAGCAGTGACCACGCGCTTAGATATCCCCCGACTGATGGCCCTGTATAGAGCAGGGATACTGAAAGTAGACGAAATGATCGATGGGCGGTATCCGCTTGAGCAGATAAACGAGGCCAACGAAAGCCTGCTGGAAGGCAAGGCGCTTAAAAACGTGATCGTCTTTGACTGACCGGCCGCCCGGATCCTGCGGGGTTACGGGAGGACAGGAGGGGGCGCGGGGTTGCCTGGCGCAGAGTTACCTGCCAAACTGGGCAACCCCGCGCCCCCACGCTGCTGGCAAGTGCCGTGGCGCCTGCGCTGCTGGCAAGTGCCGTGCTTTAACAGAAATTCCCTATTTAGCCTACGCGCTTGCTCTCAGCTTTGCTATGTGCCGCACCTGGGCTTCGAGATTAGTGAGATACGAGTTACGGTTTTGCATCATGCCCGGCTTGGAATCGTACTCGTCGTGGAGAATCTGCAATACGGCTTTCTCCACATCGTTGCCCGAAGCTTCCAGATATCTCTCAATAAGTTCTCGATAGCGACGTGTCTCGGCCACGGAGGCTTCCATGTACCACCGGGCATCGTCGTCCGTCAAAACCCAGCCGTGGGCAAGACAGACGATGTCTGGCTCGAGACCAGCAAGAAATTCCAGCGAGTTCACGTATTCTTCGTACGAGGAGACGAACTGCACCTGGATCTGGGTGGCGGCTGCATCTTTAAACTCTCCGCAGGCATCCCCAGGGAAAAGCGCGCGCAACTCGGGAACAAAGAAGCTAAGCGAGTCGCGGGTGTGGCCCGGGGTGGCTAACACCTGCACTGTCAGACCTCCTAGGTCAAACTTGTCGCCACCTGCCAGGCAAAGCTCAATGGGAAATGAGGCGACACGAAGCTCTTCCCAGTTTATAGGGCCTTCCGCTATGTCTGCGTGCGTTTGCCCTAGACGATTCATGGTCTCCAAGGCCGAGTCTTTCTCAAGGAGTGCGGGTACCCGTTCATGTGCGCCAATCACGAGCCTTGGAAGATGCCTCTTTAGGTAGCGGGCGCTCCCAAGATGGTCGTAGTGCGAATGGGTTAGGAAGAGTAAGTCAGGGTTCGCTCTTCTCCCCGGAAGCGCCTGTATCCCCTTAAGGTAGCGCGGGCCCAGTACACTCAGCCCGGCGTCAACCAGCAGGGTCTTATCATCGCCGCAGACCGCGTAGATGGGGTAGGACGCAGGTCCCACAGCCAAAATCCGATCACAAATCTTTCCCTCTGCCTGAATTCTCACCTTGTTTCCTTAGACTGACTGTCTTTTTTTCAGCTTCCGGTTGGCGCCTAGTATTAGTAATCAATTCCTGCCCGTGCCAGGACACCTCGGTCATAGGGATGGCGAATTTTTACCATTTCGGTGACCGTATCGGCTACCTCAATAAGCTCAGGTGGTGCTTGGCGCCCGGTAAGGATCACATTTACGCTCGGGGCTCTTTCGCGAATAGCCCGGGCCACTTCGCTGGCCGAGAACCAACCCAGCGAGATAGGAAGCGTGATCTCGTCCAATACGAGCAAGCGGTAGCGGCCTTCTTTTAGCTCCTGAGCTGCCAGGTTCCAAGCCTGAAGCGCCATCTCTCGGGCAGACGCCTGAGCGGCGTGGTGCACAAACCCGTTCCCTCCCTTCACCCACTTGACACCTAAGGACTCAAGAATACGTTCCTCTCCAGTTGGCCAGCGGTCGGACTTAAGAAACTGGATGACCTTAACTGGCCACCCCTGCGCGAGAGCGCGCACGATCACCCCAAAGGCTGCCGTAGATTTACCTTTACCGTCCCCGGTGTTTAGAAGCACCAAAGACGGGGCAGTCATGTCGCGGTCTTGGTCGGGGATTGGCGAGAACAGTTGCTGAGTTGTCATAAAGAAAACCTCCGCTTTATTAGCGGAGGAGAGAGCAATTCTGGCGGCACTGCCGCCCGAACCGCCCTTCCTCCGAGGGCCGCATTCGTTCGTTGTGACACAGGCGACCTGGCTTGTCCTTCTGGGCCGGTTCGGTCTCTAGCGGTCTCTTAAACTTCGCCGCTGGACAACTTTTCCGCCCGAGAAGGCATCACAGTTGCGGGACAGCACCGGAATCTCACCGGCTTTCGCTGTGTCACCCCGACTGGACAATCTCGCCCAGTGCAAGTCATGATAGAAACAAGACGCACAACTCGCAAGCAACGGTGATGCCTCCTCGGTGCTGGCGCGATGCGACAGGCAGTCACGTCAGGGGGATAAGTTGAACAAAGTAGTGGTAGTCAATGACAAAATGCAGCAAGGCTACCGTTACGTTTTGGTTGCCCCCATGGGTGAGGATTTTGACCCCGAGTTTCAACCCGAGCTCACTCCGGCGGAGATGCTCGAGTTGGGTGTGTTTGGGGGCAAATACATGACCGATTGCAGGGACGAATTCCCTGCCTCATGGTTTGAGAAAGCTAAGCTGTCTCCCGAACGCAAAGACCCGTCTCTCAACTTCTTCGGGGTTGATGCCTCCCTTCCCTTGGCCGAGTGGCAAAGGAGGGGCTGGATCTATCCTGAAGACCCGCGAGGTTGGTTCCAGTGGTACTGCCGGTACTACATGGGGCGCCGGATACCAGAAATGGACCGAAAACAAATCGCGCGCTGGAAAGCGATGAAGCGTCATGTTGTACAAATCAAGAGAAATTGTATGCCGGGCGACCTTTCGTGCCGGCCGCGGCAACGTCAGGCGCTTCTTCACTGGGCTTACGACCCCCGCAAGATCTGAGACGCTGTCTTTGAGGCCCTGGCTGTGGGGACGGATGGGCCCGAGTAGGTAAGCGAATACAAAAAGGGTGTTTAGCCGGGCTGTACGGATGTTAGAATGCGGCGTAGAGCGAGCGCTCTATCGAACAGCAGCACGGACGGTGTGGCGCGCGCGGCCGCTAGAGGTGGCCGCGCGCGCCATCCAGGTCACACGGGAAGGAGGTAACGATGGAGGGCAAAGTAGCAATCGTAACGGGGGCAAGTCGGGGTATCGGTAAGGCTATTGCCATCGGTCTTGCCAAGGAGGGAGCCAAAGTTGTAGTTGCCGCTCGTACTGTGGAGCCGCGCAGCGAGAAGCTCCCCGGAACCATCCATGAGACTGTAGACGCCATAGAGGCACTGGGCGGCGAGGCGCTCGCCGTGCAGTGCGATGTTACTGACGAAGCCAGCGTAAGCGCGATGGTGCAGGCTGCGGTTGACAGATTTGGCCGGATCGATGTACTGGTCAACAACGCCGCAGTTGACTTTCCCGCCTCGGTGTTAGATATGCCGCTCAAGCGTTGGGATCTTGTGATCAGGGTCAACACCACAGGGCCATTCCTCTGCTCTAAAGCCGTTCTGCCTCACATGATTGCGCAAGGCGGAGGAAGCATAGTCAACATCACCTCCAACGCGGGGGCAGAGCGGGGCAGCGGAACGGTTGGATATAGCGCTGCATACGGAGTGTCCAAGGCCGCCTTGGACCGCTTCACCTGGGCGCTGGCGGCGGAAGTCGGCAAATACAACATCGCGGTTAATGCGGTCAAGCCCTGGGGCGTAGTGGACACCGAGGGTATGCGCCTGTGGGTACCTGAGGAAGAGCGCGTGGGCTGGAAGTCCCCAGCCTCGATGGTGGCTTGCGCGATCTTTCTTGCCAAGCAAGACGCAAGCGGCGTAACGGGATGTGTCGCTTTTGATGACGAGTACATTTGCTGGCATGGTCTTAAGGTGGAAGAGGGATGAGAGCCGTTGTATACGAAGGGCCGGGAGACATCCGGCTCAAGGAAGTACCAGAACCCGAGATCCTGGATCCCGAGGACGCCATAGTTCGGGTCACTACCGCCAGCATTTGCGGGAGCGACCTACATATCATGCACGGTCTTCTTCCCAAGATGGAGCCGGGAAGAATCATAGGTCATGAGTTTGTTGGGGTGGTCCACAAGGTTGGCGACCAGGTAAAGCGCTTCAAGCCCGGAGATAGGGTTGTAGGTCCGGCGGCGGTGTGGTGTGGTCGTTGTCGACCTTGCATGCGAGGCGTCGTGAGCGCGTGCGAGCGGGGGGCGACGTTTGGACATGGTCCTTTGTTGGGAGATTTGCCTGGGAGCCAGGCGGACTACGTCCGGGTTCCTTTTTCGGATGTGACACTGCAGCCCATACCGGGCGAACTTTCTGATGAGCAGGTCATCTTCGCAGGAGACGTTCTTCCGACCGCTTATTCCGCAGTGGTCGGGCTATCCCCAGGAGGGAGGGGAGTCCGGGCCGAAGACAACGTGGTGATTTTTGGTCTGGGTCCAATCGGACTCTGCGCTGTTGCCTGCGCCAAACTCTTCGATCCGGCTCGGGTCATCGCGGTGGGCAACAGAGCTGAACGTCTGGCCATGGCGGCGCAACTGGGGGCGGACGCAGTTGTAGACGCTGCTAGCGAGGACGTACGCAAGCGCGTTCGAGAGCTCACCGAAGGCTGGGGGGCGGATTACGTTGTTGAGGCTGTTGGAAAGCAGGAGAGTCTCGGCAACTCTGTCGCTGTGTGTGCTCCCGGAGGAATGGTCTCAGTGGTGGGAGCATTCCAACAGCCAACCACCATAAATGCGCCGCGTATGCAAGCACGGAATATTACCGTCTCCATGGGCCTGGGAGATCTCTCCCTGATGAAAGACCTAATCCAGTTGATACAACTCGGTCGGCTGGACTTGACTCCTCTTATCACTCATCGTCTGAGCTTGGATCAGGCAGTTCACGCCTATGAAATCTTCGACAAGCGATTGGAGGGGGCAATCAAGGTGTTGCTAACCACCTGACCTCTATTGTGGGGTGCATGACGCCAACAGCCGGCTACGTGAGGTCAACATGAGCCCTAGATTTGTCCACCTGCTTGAACCTGGTCGGATCGGGTCGGTAATCACCCGCAACCGGATTGTTAAGACCGGGGCCTCCATGTGCTATTGGCACAGTGATCACACCCACATGAGCGAGAAGGCCAAAGCGTACTACGGCGCAGTCGCACGGGGCGGCGTAGGCTTGCTTATTGTAGAGTCGCCTGTGGTCGATTGGCCTTACGGTACTCGCTGGCGCGAGCGTTATCGCATTGATGATGACCGGTACATTGCCGGTTTAGCGGAACTTGCCGAAGTCATCCATGCGGCTGGTTGTCCCACGTTTGTCCAATTGTGGCATGACGGGCCATGGCAAAACCCGCTTTTCCCCGGGCCACCAGTCTACGAGGGTCCTCCTATTGGAGCGTCTCCCGTAAAGCTTGACGCTCCTGGTGACTTTCATCGGGACGTACCACGGCCATTGTCGGTCGGGGAGATCGAGACTCTCATAGACAAGTTCGCGAGCGCTGCTTTCCGCATCAAGCAGGCTGGCTTTGACGGGGTAGACATAAATGCGGCTAGCAGCCACCTCCTGCACAACTTCCTTTCGCCTTTCTGGAACAGACGCGAGGACGAATATGGCGGAAGTGTAGAGAACCGTGCTCGTTTGCTCACTTCCATTATTAGGGAGATCAAGAGCCGCTGCGGCCATGATTTCGCGGTCAGCGTTCTCATAAACGGGATCGAGCTTGGCCGGGCAATCGGGGTTGACGACGCTCGCTGCCTTACCCACGCTCAGGCCTTACAGATCGCTCGCCTTGTCGAGCAAGCAGGGGCTGATGCCATCCAAGTGCGGAACCACTGGCTGGGGTACCACGTCGGCGGGTTCTTCCCGGACTACCTTTTCTATCCTGAGCCGCCTATCCCAATAAGTCAGTTTCCCAGGGAGTACAACGCGAGACTCCGTGGCCCAGGCGCCAACATCTACTTGGCCGAGGCTCTTAAGCGGACAGTAAGCATTCCGGTGATTGTAGTGGGCAAGATGGATCCCCGGCTGGGTGAGCAGTATCTCCGCGAGGGTAAGGCGGACTTTATTGCGATGACTCGCCGCATTCAGGCCGACCCTGAGCTGCCCAACAAGCTGATCAGCGCGGCGGAAGATGATATCGCGCCGTGCACGGCGTGCGGCACCTGCCTTGACCAAAGTATCAGCATGGAACGCCGCTGTCGCATCAATGCGGCGCTCGGCACCGTTGAATACGAACTCAAACCAGCCGCCAGGCGCAAGAGAGTGGTGGTCGTTGGGGGAGGCCCAGCTGGACTCGAGGCAGCGAGGGTAGCGGCTGAGCGGGGGCACGAGGTGGTCTTGCTCGAAAAGTCTCGTCGGCTCGGCGGTCTTACCAACCTTGCGGCGCTGATCAAGGGCCTTGAACCAGAGGAACTTCCGGCCATCGTGAAGTATTACCGGCGCCGTCTTAAGAAGCTTGGCGTGAAAGTGCGGCTAGGTGTCAAAGCGGACGCCAGCCGCATAGCAGCTTTACACCCGGATGCAGTAGTCGTGGCTGTAGGTGGCAAACTGACCTCTCCCCCAGTAGCAACTGCTGGATTTTCCGAAGGCAGCATGGGGACCGAAGCTAGAAGCTCGGCGGACATGGCCCGGGTGCCGAAAATTTTGACCGCTCCTGAGCTCCACCGTAGAGTAAAGCCGTTCTTGCGGTTGTTTGGGCCCAAATTACTGGGTTGGCTTACTCACATTTGGCTTCCCATAGGGAAGAAAGTGGTGGTTATCGGTGGAGGCTTTCAGGGCTTGGAGGTGGCCGAGTTTCTGGTCAAACGCGGTCGCAAGGTTACGGTACTCGAGGAGTCTCCCGAGATTGGCGAGGGCGTTGTCGACTTCCGCTTGGGGATGTTGTTGGATTGGTTTGGCCGTCGCGGGGTGGAAATCGTCCCTTCGGTCTCAGATATCGCTGTGGTTCCGGGAGGCGTCCGCTTTGTGAGAGAGGACGGAAAGCCAGTGAGAGTCGAGGCGGATACGGTCATCACGACGGCGCCTTTGATGCCAAACGACGAGCTGGCGCGAGAGATCGAAGGTCGTGTGGCCGAGGTGTACTGCATTGGCGATTCTAGTCAGGCAGGGTTGATTGTCGATGCAGTAGCTGCTGGCTGGCGGGTAGCACGACAACTTTGAAGGTAAAAGGAAGGGAGTAAACCGTGGAAACCAACGAGATGCAGGCACGCATCGCTGAGCTGGAGGCCACGATCAAAGAGCTTACCGAACGGCTCCGAGTGGTCGAAGATGTGAGGGAAATTCAGGAACTTCAGTATAGATACGTAAATGCTCTCATGGCGACTGATTGGGACGTGTGTGCGGAGTGTTTCGCCGAGGACGCGCTCGTTGATGTTTATCTACACGACCCAGTCCGCGGCAAAGAGAACATCCGCAGATGGTTCAAGGAAGAGCTTTCCAAGACGCATGCGGGAAAAGAAGGAGACGTTTGCATTCACCCGATCATCGAGGTAAACGGCGACCGGGCAAAGGGCGATTTCATGCTCTACATGATGTACTTCTATCCGCGCACAGGCCAGTCGCTGTTTTGGGTACGGGGTCAGTACCAGAATGAGTACGTTCGCGAAAACGGACGCTGGAAGATCGCTGTTATGCGGTGGAGTGAGCTACAGGGTCTTCCCGGGGGCGGGCCGCCGACTGGGCTGTGGTGAGCCACTGCTCCGACGGCTGGCGATCGGTGTAGCGGTGTAGCTAGGGGCAATTTGTTCTTGACAGTGGCGGACTTGCTTGTCAGAATGGATAGAGCGAGCGCTCTATCGAAATAGCGGCTCCGTCATTAGCGCGGGGGTCATTTAGATGCTGGATACCACTACCAAGCGACAAATTCGTGAGATGGAGAGGCGAGTGGCGGAGACTTCGCTGCCGGCAGCCTCAACCGATCCCGAACTCACCGCCATAAAGCAGAGGCTCATCGTTGAGAGAGCCAGTCCAATTCTGTTTAAGAAGGGCTTTGGCAAGACTTCCATCCGCGAGATTGCAGCAGCCTGCGGCATGTCGATGGGGCAGCTGTACCACTACATCTCCTCAAAAGACGACATTCTTTACCTGATGCATGTATACAGCCAGGAGATGTGGCATCAGGTTCTTTCTCAGGCGGGTTTCGACGAGATCACGGACCCGCTGGAAAAGCTCAAGCACGGGTTGCGAGTGACTATCAAGCATCTTTCCGACAACCGCGAGCTTTACCGTTTCATCTTCACCGAGAGCAAGTATCTTGATCGTGATCACCTCCGCAAGGCTCTGGACCTCGATGACAAGAACGTGGTTGGCTTCTATCGACACCTGCTTTCCCTTATCCCGGGAAATCGCCTGCAGGGTCGGGAGGCTGACATTGCGGCCAACCTCATTTCCTACATGTGTTTGTTCCTTGCCATGAGGGGCTGGAACCTGCACATCCGGGGTCCGGCGGATGTAGACGAGATAGTGGATTTCCTGGTGGATTTCATCATCCGCGGTCTGGATCTGGACCGCCAGGTAGACAAAGAGGAGGCTTAACGCATGCTAGTTGTTCGAAGGGCGGCAGTACTGGGCGCGGGCCGCATGGGTACGGCGGTGGCAGCCCACTTGGCCAATGCTGGTATTCCCACGCTGCTTCTGGACTTGGTTCCCACGGAGCTGACCGAAGAAGAAAAGGCCAAGGGGCTGGATCTGAGCCACCCCAGTGTGCGGAACCGCCTTGCTACGTCTGCGGTGGAAACCGCGGCAAAGAGCAGACCGGCTGCCTTTGCGCATCCCTCCCGGATTGGGCTTATAACTCCGGGGAACGTTGAGGATGACCTTCCCAAATTAGCGAGCGTCGACTGGGTTATAGAGGCGGTGGTAGAAAAGCTCGACGTAAAGAAGGACATCCTGGCTCGAATTGCTCCATATCTGGGGCCCAAGACCATCGTTTCAACCAACTCTTCCGGTCTTTCTGTAAACGCGATGGCCGAGGCCCTGCCTCCGGAGGTTAAGCGGCGCTTTCTGGGCAGTCATTTCTTCTTCCCGCCTCGCTATATGTATCTGCTCGAACTTATTCCGGGGAACGACACCGATCCCGAAGTGGTGGAGGGGCTCAAAGATTTTGCCGAGCTGCGGCTGGGAAAGGGCGTGGTCATAAGCAGAGACCGGCCCAACTTTGTGGCTAACCGCATCGGGATTTTCTCCACGGTCTACGCCATCAACACCCAGGACAAGTACGGTCTTACTATCGAGGAGGTAGACGCCGCAAGTGGCCGGGCACTTGCTCGCTCGGTGACTGCCACGTATGGCACCTCTAACTTGGCGGGAACAGACGTGTTGGCTTACGCAGTGTCCAGCCACTACGAAGCTGCTCCCGACGACGAAATGCGCGAGATGTGGCGTCTTCCCGAATGGATTTTGGAGATGCTGCGGCGCGGTTACCTTGGCGAAAAGACCGGCGGCAGCTTCTTTAGGGAAAAGCGGACACTGGTCATTGATCCTGCCACCCTCGAATACCGTCCATGGCAAGACCCACGCTACTCCAGCATCGCCGAAGCCAACAAGATCTCCGATCCTGTCGAGCGGGTAAAGAAGTTCATATCGTTCGACGATCCTGCGGCCCGTTTTGGCTGGGATCTGCTGGCTGCTACATGGGTCTATGCCGCTAACCGGATCCCAGAAATTTGCGACGACATTGCCACCATCGACCGCGCCATGCGGTGGGGCTATGCCTGGGAACTTGGCCCGTTCGAACTATGGGACGGCGTAGGTGTGCGTGAGACGGTTAGGAGGATGCTGGACGAAGGCCGCGCCGTGCCCGAGTGGGTAGTGACGCTGGCTGAATCAGACTACCCGTACTTCTACAAGAAAGAGCGGGACCAGCTTCTTGTTTGGGGGCCAGGGCAGACTGAGCACAAACCGCTTCCGCCTCGTCCTCGCATCATTGTTCTCAAAGACCTCAAGGCCGCGGGCAAGACGCTCGATGAGTGCGAAGACGCGAGCCTAATTGATCTGGGCGACCGGGTGGCCTGCGTAGAGTTTCATACCAAGGCCAACATTGCTAGCTTAGGCGCTCTTACTTTCATCGAGAAGGCAATTCAAGAAGCAGGGCGTGATTACGACGCTCTAGTAATCGGCAATCAGGGCTCCAACTTCTCTGCTGGCGCTGACCTGAGGATGATGTCGGAGCTCATCGCTGCTGAGAAGTGGGACGAGATCGACCAGGCTCTGCGCACAGCCCAGCGGGTGAGCATGGCAATCAAATACGCGCCCATACCTGTTGTGGCGGCGCCGTTTGGCCGTGTGCTCGGTGGAGGTCTCGAGGTTTGCCTGCACTGTCACCACGTGCAAGCGGATGCCGAGGTCGCCATGGGCCTCGTCGAAACCAGCGTCGGCCTGGTTCCTTCGGCAGGGGGAATCAAAGAAATGCTCGTGCGGGCTACAGCTCGGTCGCAGGGCTTGACATGGCCGTTCCCGTTTGTGCGGCAGGCGCTTGATGCCATCAGCCAAGCAAAGGTCAGCTCGTCTGCGTGGGAGGCTTTTGATCTAGGCTATCTGCGCGAAGGCGATCGGGTAACCATGAACCGGGAAAGCCTTATCTACGCGGCCAAGCGGGCGGCGCTTGCCTTGCTCGAAGGGGGCTGGCAACCGCCTATTCCTGCCAAGGTAAAGGTAATGGGCCGGGACGGCGTCGGCACGTTCCGCGCGGTGCTGGACAACATCCACGGCGGAGGATTCATGACAGACCACGACCGGTACTTGGCTGGCAAGGTGGCCTGGGTCCTGTCTGGTGGCGACGTGGAAACTCATACCGAGGTCGACGAAGAGTATCTGCTTGCCTTGGAGCGCAAAGCCTTCTTGGAGGTGTGTCGCACTCCGAAATCTGTTGAGCGAATAAATCACATGCTAGCTACCGGCAAGCCGCTCCGCAACTAAGGTTGAGCGGTCGGAGCCGTTTACCGGAAGGAGAGGTTTAATGAGAGAAGCAGTAATCGTATCTGCGGTTAGGACTCCGGTGGGCAAGGCTCCCCGGGGCATGTTCCGTACTCTTGGCCCCGAAGTCATGGCGGTGGCGGCCATAAAGGGAGCCTTGGCGCGGGTCCCTGCCCTTGACCCCGCAGAGATTGACGATTGCATCTTTGGCTGTGCTTTTCCCGAAGCTGAGCAGGGTCTCAATATTGGGCGGAACTATGCTTTGCAGGCTGGGTTGCCCCAGTCGGTGCCTGGATTCACTCTAAACCGGTTCTGCGCCTCAGGCTTGCAGGCCATTGCTTTGGGGGCGCAAGCCATCATGAGCGGCATGGCCGACGTCATTCTAGCTGGCGGGGTGGAATCCATGTCTCGGGTCACTCCGGGGGGTAACAGGCCCATCTATAACGATGAGCTGCAGGATATCGCTCCTGGCATATATATGAGCATGGGGCTCACCGCCGAAGAGGTGGCCTCCCGTTTTAACATTACGCGCGAAGAGCAGGACATCTTCGCTTCTGAGAGCCACATGCGAGCGCTTGCGGCTCAGGCTGAGGGCAGGTTCGATGAGGAAATCGTCCCTGTGGAAGTCAAGCGCTGGCTTCCGGGTCCAGATGGCTCGGTGGTTGAAACCACCACTATTGCTACCAAGGACGAGGGGCCGCGGCCGGGCAGCACTGTGGAGGTGTTGAGTCGGTTAAAGCCTGTATTCAAAAAGGATGGGACGGTCACCGCGGGCAACTCTTCGCAGACCAGCGATGGGGCGGCGGCTGCCATCGTGATGAGTGCCGAGAAAGCCGAGGCCTTGGGTATTGAGCCCCTCGGTCGCTTCGTGGCCTTTGCAGCTGCGGGATGTGATCCGTCTGTGATGGGAATTGGGCCGGTTTTTGCTATTCCCAAGGTACTGGAGATTGCCAAGCTCAAACTGGATGACATTGACCTAATCGAGCTCAACGAGGCCTTTGCTAGCCAGTCTGTTTACTGCATGAAGAAGCTTGGCCTAAGCAGGGAGATTCTAAATGTCAACGGGGGAGCCATCGCCCTAGGTCATCCCCTGGGAGCTACTGGCGCCAAGCTGGTGGCTACTCTCTTGCACGAAATGAGGCGGCGCAAGAGTCGGTATGGAATTGTGAGCATGTGTGCGGCGGGCGGTCTTGGGGCGGCCGCCATCTTTGAACGGATTTAGCAGACGAGGAGGGATCGATGGCGCTCGGGAAGTACGCGGTCGATTTTGAGCAGCGGGTAGACTACGACCGCCTGCGCAGAGAAAGGCTGCAAAGAGCCAAAGACCAGATGATCAAGGACGGCCTTGGGGCCATCGTCACCTGGGATGAGGCTAATGTTCGCTATCTGACCGGTTACTACATCACCACACCCAACCGGCCGCTTGAGGCGCAGTTTGCCTTCTGCGCCAGAAACGGCCAGCCGCACCTGATTGGCGGCAATAATCAGGAGGAACTCATTAAGCGTATGCCCTGGATGGAAGGGCGAATTCACGCGCCAGCCGCCATTCCCAAGATTGCCGCTTTCGGTCCGGACGATCCGGTGGTGGAGAAATTGGTCGATCAAATAGGTCGGCTAATGGCGGAGTATGGGGTTGAGAAAGAGCCCCTAGGCATCGACGGCACCACTATGTCTTACGTTTATGCCGAAGCTTTCAAGAAGAAGGGCATTCAGGTGGTACACGCCAAGCCTACCATGGACTATGCCCGCATGATCAAGACCCAGGACGAGATTGAACTCATGCGCATTACCTGCGCGCACTCCGAAAAAGTATTTGCCGCCATCGTGGATGCAATCAGGCCAGGGGTGCGGGAATGTGACCTGGTGGCGATCGGGATGAAGATCCTGTACGAGGAGGGTGTCGACCATACCGAGGACCTGGTGGTTTGTTCTGGTTTCAACACCAACCCATACGGCTGGTCGTTTACCGATAAGCCCATTCAAGTCGGCGATCTTGTCTACGTTGATGTTGACGGCGCGTCCTACCAGGGCTACAAGTCCTGCGTTTACCGCACGTTCTGCTGCGGCAAGGCCACTCAGGAGCAAAAAGACCTCTATGCAGAGTGCCACAAGATGCTTTTTGATGCTCTTAGCACGGTCAAGGACGGTTCTACCGACTGGCAGCTTCTGGACAAGTGGCCTGACTCTCCCGAGTATTGGGGCTACAAGACCTGGAATGAGGTAGGTCCTTACTGCATTGGGCACGGACTCGGTCTTACCCTTCATGACCGTCCCTTCTTCAACCGCATGAATCAGGTGGCGGGTGCTCCGGAGCAAACCTTCCGCGAAGGCATGGTGCTGGCGGTCGAGTGCTATGCGGGACGCAAGGGTGGCAAGCACGGCGTGCGTCTGGAAGAGAACATCCTAGTAACTAAGGATGGGTACGAGCGGCTCACCCTCTTCCCCATCGACGAATTGATCGAGTGCTGGATCCCCTACAGATGAGAGGTGAACCATGGCCGATCTCTTTAGACTTGACGGCAAAGTAGCGGTCGTTGTCGGTGGGGGTGGCGGGATAGGCAAGGCGCTTGCTCTTGGGCTGGCCCGCTACGGCGCAGACGTGGCTTTGGCCAGCCGGAACTTGGAGAAGCTGCAAAAAGTGGCGGAAGAGATCGCTGGAGATCCCGAGATCAACACGAGAGTGCTTGCCTTCCAGATGGATGCCACGGACGAGGCGAGCGTCAAACAGGCCGCGCAGGAGATCTTGGCGGCACTAGGCACCGTGGACATCTTAGTGAACGCCCAGGGCCAAAACATAAAGCAACCACTTGAGGGTTTCCCTGTAACCGACTGGGACACCCTTTTTGAAAGCAATGTGAAGAGCGTCATGCTGTGCTGCAGAGAATTCGGCAAGATTATGCTCGAAAAGAAGAAGGGCAAGATCATAAACATCTCTTCTGTAGCGGGCGATCGCGGGGTTCCTCTTGCGGGCAACACCGGGTACTGCGCCTCGAAGGCAGCAGTCAGCAATTTTACCCGCATGCTGGCCTACGAGTGGGCCAAGATTCCTATCCATGTGAATGCCATCGCTCCTTCGGTGATCTTCACTGAGGGAATGCGCCGGGCGCTCCCTCCCGAAGTGCTAGCCGGGGCGACGGCCCTGCATCCTATGGGTCGAGTAGGGGAGCCGGAGGATCTTATCGGAGCCTGCGTTTACCTAGCTTCGGCTGCCTCTGACTTCATGACCGGGCAGATTCTCTACGTTGACGGAGGACGGACCTGTGCCGCCTAAAGAAGTCACCAAAATAGCCGTACTTGGCGCCGGAACTATGGGTTCCGGGCTAGCGCAGGTCTTTGCTCTTGCCGGTTACGAGGTGGGCATGTATTCGCGCCGGGCTGAAACCTTGGAGCGCGCGATGACTATGGTGGAGACGGGTCTGGGCACTCTTGCCGAATATGGTCGCATCACCCAAGAGGAAGCCGGGGCGACTAAGGCGCGAATCTTTCCCACCCAAAATCTCACTGAGGCTGCGTCTGGGGCCCAGTTTGCCTTGGAGACCATAGCTGAGGATAAGCAGGCTAAGAGCGAGCTCTACCGTGAGCTAGACCAGCTTCTTCCGGCGGAAAGCGTGCTCGCCAGCAACACGTCTAGCCTAAACATCTTCGATCTTGTACCGGAAAGTCGGCAAGAGCAGACCATAATCGCTCACTTCTTCACCCCGGCGTACATCATCCCCCTGGTGGAAGTGGTTCCCGGTCCTAAGACCGATCGCGAAACAGTCGCGTTCACCGTGGGGCTGATGGAAGCTTGTGGCAAGAGCCCGGTGGTGATGAAGAAGTTCGGTCCTGGCTTCATAGTCAACCGGATTCAGCGGGCTATCGGTGAGACTGCCATGGACATGATCGAAGAAGGGCTGGTGGAGCCGCAGGACATTGACCGGGCCATTAAGCTCAGTCTGGGCATTCGGTTGCCCATCGTCGGGGTGGTGCAAACGTTTGACTTCCAGGGTCTCGACATGCTGCTTGCCTACCAAAAGAATGTGGGCAAGGTCTATCGCTTTGTGGAAGAGAGAGTGGAGCGGGGCGAACTAGGTGCCAAGACCTCGCGAGGCATCTATGACTACCAGGGCCGCAGTGAGGCTGAGATAGTGCGTAAGCGCGACCTGCTCTATCTCCAGATGCTTGATCATCTAACCAAAATCAACGCCTTTGAACCGCTGTAGGGAACGGCAGGGCGCAACCAAGAAACGGGCGGTGATATGAGCGACCCAAAGAAATTTGCCAAGCTACTTGAGCCGGGTCAAATCGGCAAGGTAAAAACCCGCAACCGCATCTACAAGTCGGCTGCGGGCATGCACGTGTTTAACGAGGACGAATACGAACATGTAAACGACAACGCTCTGGGCTTCTACGATGCTTTGGCCCGGGGTGGGGTTGGCATCATATCAGTAGAAGCTCCTACCATCGATTACCCGCTAGGGTGTCGGTGGCACTACCGGTACCGTATGGATGACGATAAGTTCATCCCCGGGATGAAGGAAGTGGTGGATCTCATCCACAGCTATGGGTGTCCCACCTTCATGCAGATGGAGCACGACGGTCCCTGGCAGAACCCGCTGTTTGACAACCATCCGCCCACATACGAGGGACCGCCCATCGCAGCTTCTCCGGTTAACATTCCCGTGCCGGGCGACTTCCACCGTGATGTCCCTCGGGCTCTTACCGTCCCCGAGATTCAAGAGATCACGCGCAAGTACATTGATGCCGCCGAACGAGCACAAAAGGCGGGCTTTGACGGCGTGGACATTAACGCCGGCAGCAGCCATCTGATACACAACTTCCTCTCGCCTTTCTGGAACCGCCGAGACGACGAGTATGGCGGCACTCCAAAGAAACGCGCCAAGCTGATGCTTGACATCATCCGGGGCATCAAAGAGCGCTGCGGCGAAGATTTCCCGATCGTGGTCTGCATGAACGGTTTTGAGTGCGGCTACCCGATCGGCGTAGACGACAGCCAGTGTTTGACCCATGATCTGGCTACCGAATACCTCAAGTGGGCCGTCGACGCCGGGGCCGACGCGGTCATGATCCGCAGTCACTGGTTAGGACTGCACGTACCCGGCTTTCTCCCCGACTACATGTTCTATCCCGAAGCTCACGTACCAGTAGACAAGATGCCCCCGCACTACTACTGGAAGGAAAGAGGGCGGGCGGCAATGCGGATCATGACCGAAGAATACAAAAAGATTCTGGGCGTGCCCATCATCCTCATCGGGTACGTCACCCCCGAACTAGGTGAGAAGGCTCTGGAACAGGGCAAGGCCGACTTTGTGGGCATGAACCGACCGCTCATCTGTGATCCTGATCTTCCTAACAAGATTGCCGAGGGGCGTTTTGAGGATGTGCGGCCTTGCACCCGCTGCGGGACGTGCCTTGATCAAACGGAATCCTTCCTGCGCCATTGTCGCGCGAACGCGGCCTTGGGCTTTGGCTTCCAGCGTTTGGACAAGGCTACGCAAAAGAAAAAAGTGGTGGTGATTGGCGGCGGCCCTGCTGGCATGGAGGCGGCTCGGACAGCGGCGCTCCGCGGCCATGACGTGACGCTGATCGAGAAGAGCCGCCGGCTGGGTGGCCTGGTTCCGCTGGCGGGGCTAATCAAGGGTCTTGAACTTGAGGATCTTCCGGGGTTGATCGCTTGGTTTAAGCGGCAGCTAAAACAGCTGGGTGTAAAGGTCCAACTTGGCCGTGAGGCAACTCCAGACGCCATAACTGCTCTTAAGCCTGATGTAGTCATAGTTGCTACCGGGGGTCGACTAAATTCCCCGCCTGTAGCCGGAGACACAAGCAAGGTGGTAACCACGCCAGTTTTGCACAAGCGGGTGAAGCCGTGGCTTCGGCTGTTTGGTCCGCGGCTGCTTGGTTGGCTGACACACTTCTATCTTCCCATCGGAAAGAAAGTGGTGGTCATTGGCGCTGGCCTACACGGGCTTGAGATTGCTGAGTTCTTGGCCAAGCGCGGCCGCACGGTCACGGTTGTTGAGCCTACCGACAAGATAGGCGAGGGCATGATCGACTTCCGGCTGGGTCTTGCGCTCGAGTGGTTTGCCCGCAAGCAGGTGCCGATTATTGCGGGAGCCCAGAATATCAGGGCTACCGCTAGAGGCTTGGCCTACGAGGATAAAGCCGGAGTCACACACGAGATTGAGGCCGACACGATTATGCCCACGGCGCCTCTGCTCCCGAACACTGAGCTCTATGACGCACTTCAAGGCAAGGTGAGGGAGCTGTATGTCATCGGGGACGCAAGCCAGGCAGGAATGATCGTTCACGCTGTCCGAGCCGGATACCACACGGCAAAGGCAGTCTAGGTTTTTCGATGCATGGGAAGGAGGGCGTTTTGGCGGAGCAAGAGAAGACAAATGAATCCCTAACCTACGAGCAGCTCTTGGAAAGGCTGAGAGAAACGGAGCAGCGGCTGGCACGAGCCGAGCGCAATGCTCAGATTGCGCGGGACTGGACAGAGATTGCCAATTTGCACGGGCGCTACAACCATCTGGTCTTGGGGCATTACTGGGACAAGATCGTCGATGAACTTTTTGCCCAGAAGACTCCGGGAGTGAAGTGCGAGATCGTGGAAAGCGGGGTGTTCCACGGGATCGAGGGAGTAAGAAAAGTCTTTGTGGAGATGTTAGGCAAGCTTTACAACTACGAGGGGAACTGCGCCATCCACGAGCTTACTACTCCGGTCATCCAGATTCAGAAGGATCTGCAGACCGCCCGGGGGATGTGGCTGCACATTGGTCTAAACACGTTCAAGGATCCGGTAAAGGGCGTCATCCCGATCTGGCAGGTAATCAAGTACAACCACATCTTTGTAAAAGAAGATGGCAAGTGGAAGTTCTGGGACTTCCGGGCTCACCTAATCATTCGTAGCTCCTATGAAAAAGCTTGGGTTGATGAGCCGGTCATCCAGGGTAGCGCTATCCAAGGGGAAAGACCCGAAGAGGCGCCTGTGCCGGATGAACCCACCAGCTTCCATGATCCGTATCCTGGCCGTTATGGCTACTACAAGGGTCTCCCGTTGCCTCCGGAATATGTGGACTTAGACGACTGTTAGGAGCTTGTAGGAGTGGGTAGTTGACGAGATTCTTCGATCGCGCGGTTTAGTGGAGCGAGCGCTCTATCTAGCCGCGGTTGGGAAATGTAAGAGGTTGCAAGAGAGGTAAGAGAACGAATGGCGCTTAAGACTCCGCAAGAATATTTGGAAAGCATCAGAGATGGGCGAGTGGTCTACTTTGACGGCAAGCGGGTGCCCGATGTAACCGAACACCCGTTGTGCCGCATCACCTGTGACTGGGTGGCAATGGACTATGTCCTTAACAACGACCCTCGCTACCAGGACCTGCTCACGGATGTGGACGAAGACGGTGAGCGGGTGAGTTTTGCTCTCCAACCTCAACGGACAAGGGAAGACCTTCTCAGGCTCCGTGAGATAGTCAAACTGTGGGCCCGCGTATGCTTTGGAAAACCGCCGGGAGCCAAGTTTGTTGCCAAGGACGGCTTAAACGCAGTGACGGTAGTGGCGCCGCGGGTGGACCGGAAGTACGGCACCAACTATGCCGCCAACGTCGAAGCCTATCGCAAGTACCTGCAGAAGAACGACCTTTCCTTCGCAATGGGGCTGACGGATGTAAAGGGTGATCGGAACCTGCGGCCCTCAGAGCAAGTGCAGCACAAGGATTTCTATGTCCACATTGTTGAAGAGCGCCCCGACGGAATCATTGTGAGTGGGGCAAAGACGCATATCAGCCAGGCTCCCGCTTGCAACGAGATTCTGGTAGCTCCTTGCCGCGCAATGCAGGAAAGTGACAAGGACTATGCCGTGGCTTTTGCTGTGCCGCTTAACTCTCCTGGAATCACCATGGTGTGCGCTCAGCCCGAGATCACTGAGGGCTTCTCCCTCTTTGACCATCCTATTTCAGGGAGCGTGTACATCAACGACGCTCTGGTGGTGTTTGACAACGTGTTTGTGCCCAACGAGCGTATTTTCCTCAAGGGCGAGTGGGAGTTTGCCGGCCAGATTGCCTACATGTTCGCCAACTTCCATCGCCTAAGCGCTGAGACGTACAAGGCCATGGAGCTTGAGCTGTTCACTGGCGCCGCTGCGTTGATGGCCGAGTACAACGGGATCGAGAATAAGGCTCACGTGCGCGAGAAGCTTACCTGGCTGGTTATGTACACCGAGGCGGTGGAGGTTCTGGGCCGTGCTGCGGTAGAGCATTGTGTGGCAGAACCCGGCTCAGATCTGGTCTACCCCAACCCGATGATCGCCAACATTTGCAAGTTCTACTTTGCGGATAACTGGCATACGGCTACCAAGTACATCCAAGACATAGCTGGCGGAATCGTGGCCACAGTGCCTGCTTACAAGGATTACGCCAATCCCGAGACCCACGATCTCCTTGAGAAGTACTTTGGTGGCAGCGCGCGTACCACAACAGAGAACCGTCTGCGCATGATTAAGCTTGTCCGCGACCTCACGTCCTGTTATGAGGATGTGCTCACAATTCACGCTGAGGGTTCCTTGGAGGCACAGAAACTGTCCATTCTGCAGTTCGCCGACTGGCCGCGCTACAAGGCCGCGGCCATGCGCGCGGCGCGTATCAAGGGGGCGGAGGAGCATCCACTGTTTGCTGAGCTGCCAGAGTTTCCGCCCAAGTTGTAAGCCGTTTCATGGGAAAGGAGGGCGCTTGAATTGGAGTGAGGTGAGACAGACGACGTAATTGGGAGTTTCTGGCCAAATCCGCGGCGGCCCCGGGTTCTTGGGGCTGGCGGCCGGGGCCGCCGCCGGATGCGACCGAGACCTGTACGAAACGGGGCGT
This sequence comes from Thermoleophilia bacterium, assembly GCA_026415615.1. Lineage (GTDB taxonomy): Bacteria > Actinomycetota > Thermoleophilia > RBG-16-64-13 > RBG-16-64-13 > JAOAGT01. The sequence goes on from JAOAGT010000001.1 coordinate 233,840, forward strand.
AGCAGCAGTACAGGTCGCTGATGTGGTAAGCCGGGCTGTCTACTGGCGGGACAGCCCGGCGGCGAGGGCGCAGCCGGGGCGCGGCCCGCGGGATAAACCCGCGGGCCGCGCCAGTCAATATGATGGCTGCGACTTTTTCAAGTGTTTCTGCACCGTTCTAAACGTCTGGGACTACTTAGACAATCAGCTAGGTCAAAGCGACGAACCAGGAGGAGAACATGGCTGATCGCTTGAAAGGCAAGGTGGCAGTGGTAACGGGCGCAGGTGGTCTAGGGATTGGTCAGGGATGTGCCCTAGCTATGGCGCGGGAGGGTGCCTTTGTGGTGGGTTGCGACATTGATCCTGAAGGCGCGGCCGAAACAGAGGCTCTTATCAAAGGCGAAGGCCTGGTCTACGAGACCTTTCTTGCCGATCTTACCGACCCTGCCGCAAATGAATCGCTGATGGCCTTTGCTGCTGAGCGTTTCGGCGGGATTGACATTCTGGTGAACGCAGCGGCCTTTGTTGAGTTTGCTCCCATCGACGAGATGGACTATGAGCGCCATTGGCGTCGGACAATGGTAGGGGAGCTCGATCTTGTTTTCCTTGGCTGTCGCGCTGTATGGCCGTACATGATCAAGCGAGGAGGCGGGTCCATCATAAACCTGGCTTCGGCTAATTCCTACATGGCTCTGCCTGTTCCTGGGGCGGTTGCCCATTGCGCCACCAAAGGCGGCGTTCTGGCTATGACCCGGCAACTAGCGGCTGAGGGGGCACCGTACAACATCAGGGCAAACTGCATCTCTCCGGCCTTAATAGTGACCAAACACACAAAGGCGCGCCTAGAAAATGAACCGGGTTTCGAAGAGGCAATGCTCAAGTCATTCTTGCTCAAGCGGATCGGCCAGCCTCTCGATGTGGGCTATGCAGCGGTGTACCTGGCTTCCGATGAGGCAAGCTGGGTCACGGGTACTGACATACGAGTTGACGGAGGCGCGACTGCGATCTAGAAGCGTTTGACTTTATCGACTGGACTTCTTGAGTCCGGCTGCCTCAAGCGCTCGGTCCGTTAGATCTCTGGTCAAAAGGAGGTGCTGGCGCATCTCTGCGGCGGCTCTCTGGCTGTCCTTAGCGCGGATGGCCTCCAATATGTCGCGGTGAGAGTCGTGCACCTGATGTTGCCGAGTTTCAAAGCGAGCTAGATTGATGGGCACGAAGAACTCAGCTCTGGCTTCAAGCATTGCTCTTTCAAGTCGCGGACTCCGCGCAGCTCGGGCAATGCTCTTGTGTATGTCTACGTCGCTTCGGAAAATTGCCGACCAGTCCTGGGCGCTACGCTCCCGGGCTATGGCGGCGGCAATGCTGGCGAGATCCGCCTCCGTTCGTCTTTGGGCGGCCAGCTCGGCCAGTCTGGTTTCCACTGTGAGGCGCAGCTCGAAAATGTCATCCAAATCTTCAGCGTGCTTCTGCATCCAAATCTTCCAACATTCCACCAGCGACTCCGAGTCGGCCACTCTCGACCCGCCCCTTGCTCCCCGAGTGGTGACTATGTACCCACTGCTCTCGAGGACCTTGAGAGCAAGGCGCACGGTCATGCGGGAGATTCCCAGCCGAGCACTAAGCTCTCTTTCAGGCGGCAATTTATCGCCAGGCCCAAGCTCTCCCGAAAAGATGAGACCTCTCAGATACCTGACTGCTGAGTCGCTTGCCGTCTCAGTGTTCAGAATCACGCCCGATTTTGCTGGCGCAAACTCCGTCATCACCCCTACCTTTCGCGGCGAAAACACTATAGCAAAGAGCCCTTCTGCCCGTTCAAGTCATCTCTGGCTGAAGATGAGACATGCAGACAGTTTGGCTGAACGGGCCTTTTCTCGCAGTCTTTCTAATGGTATAAAAAACTATCATATAGACGTCAAGTAGCGGAAAGGGCGCACGCAATGAACGAAACCTTACGCAGTACATATGCACTGGATCGCGCTGCCGCTCGGAATCTTGTAGCGTCGGCCTACGCGGCGGGAGCGACCGCCCTGGACGAGTGGCAGGCCAAGACTGTTTTTGCGGCCTACGGGATTCCGGTTCCGGCCGGCATTCTGGCAAGAACCGAACAAGATGCGGTGCAGGCAGCCAAGTTGATTGGCGGCAAAGTGGTCATGAAAGGCATAGGGAGCGACATTCGCCACAAGACGGAGGCCGGTCTTGTGGTGCTGGGAGTCGAGGGGGAAACAGCGGTTGCTGAGACTTTCCGGGCGCTTAAGGAACGTGGCGGCGACAGTCTCGTAGGGGTGTTAGTAGAGGAAATGGTGCCCAGCAATCGGGAACTGATGGTGGGCATGAAGAGAGATCCCGTCTTTGGGCCGGCAGTACTGTTTGGCCTGGGCGGAGTCCTGACCGAAGCTCTGGGGGATGTCGCTCTCTCTCTTGCCCCAGTTGACGACCAAGAAGCTCATGAGCTTCCCGAACTCATTCGCGCTAAGCGTCTTCTTGGCGCCTTTCGCGGGTATCCCCCGGTAGACAGAGAAGCTCTAGCAGCGATTATCAAAGCCATTGGAGAAATCGCTCTGGAGAACCCCGAGATAGCAGAGATTGACGCCAACCCGGTATTGGTCAGGGGTGCCCAGCCAGTCGCAGCAGATGCACTTGTCATTTTGGGTGAGCCTGCGTCTACGAAGGAATCTAGAAGCAGCTTTGTGCCCAATCTTCGCGCCTTGTTGGCTCCGCGCTCCATCGCCGTGGTCGGTGCCTCTGGTGATGTGAGCAAGTGGGGCGGGTCAGCTCTCAAGAACATTATTGACGGTGGCTACAAGGGAGCTATTTACCCCGTTAACCCTAAGGGGGGCGAGTTCTTTGGCCTCCAGGTATACACCAGCATTGAGGAACTCCCTGAAGCGCCTGACATGGCGCTCTTAGCTGTGGGGGGGAGTCAAGTGGCTCCCATGCTTGAACAATGTGTTCGCCGGGGTGTGCGTTCGGCTATCGCTATAGCAGCTGGCTTTTCGGAAACCGGGGAGGAGGGCGCTGAGGCCGAAAGGGAAATTGCCAGGATAGCCACAGAAGGCGGCGTAACCCTCATGGGACCCAACTGCATGGGGATGATCTCAAACGAGGTAAGTCTGCATGCGCTGGGCTTTGTCTCCCTGCATCCGCCAAAGGGCACGCTAAGCATGGTGTCACAATCGGGAAACCTAGGAGTTACCGTCACGCACGAATGCAAGCGTCGGGGGATCGGCATTGACAAGTTCTTAAGCGTGGGCAATGAAGCTCAAATAGGCGTGGTCGACATCCTCGACTACTTGCGAGACGATCCTAACACCACGTGTGTCATTACCTACATCGAGGGTATCGATGACGGACGGCGTTTTCTCGAGGTGGCACGACGCACGGCGGCGGTGAAGCCGGTTGTGGTGCTAAGGGGCGGACTCACCGAGTACGGAAGCAAGGCCGCCGCATCTCATACAGGGGCGATGGCTGGTTCAGCCGCGGTATGGGAGGCTGCAGCCAGACAGGCTGGGTTGGTTACGTGTACAACCCTTCAAGACGTTGTCAACGTCGGCACGTGTTTGGCCTACCTGCCGTTGCCTAAAGGACGGAGGGTCGCCATAATTACGCAGGGCGGCGGTGCCGGGGTATTGGCCGCAGACGAAGTGGCCCGCAGAGGACTCATACTCGCCGAGCTGCCGAAAGAGCTGTATGCGCACATTGACCAGTTCTTGCCGCCTTTCTGGAGTCGGCGCAACCCGCTTGACCTTGTGGCTTCGGCTGGGGGCGACGTGGCGGCTAATGTGCTCAAGGCGGTGGTCGAGTGTGACGCGGTCGACGCCGTGATTATGCTGTCGATACTGGGAGTTCCAACTGGCGGTCAAGACCGCGAATTGTCAGCTCTCGATGAGTACGCAGATCTAAGCGAATGGGAGAGATCTTTGCTTTCCCTGGCGGCGGAATTAATGGAGAAAACGGAAAAACCAATAATCAATGTGCCCGACATGCCGATTAAGGGGTCGGTCTTTGACTTCGGCAGACGTTACCGGCCAATTGTCCTCCCATCGGTTCAGGCAGCTGTCTTAGCTCTCGATCGGATGGAATGGTATGCGACCCACAGAAGAGGAGGCACTTCTGTCTCCTAGAGCGGAGGAAGAATGACATCAGGCGTGCAAGCAACAGAAACAAAAGTAGCTCAAGAACAGTTGGACATCCTTTCCGGCAACGAGGCCATTGCCCGTGGGGCGTGGGAGGCCGGAGTCAAAGTGGCCGCTGCCTATCCAGGGACGCCTAGCACCGAGATCCTGGAGAGTTTGGCGGAATACGAAGATGTTTACTGCGAGTGGTCCCCCAACGAGAAAGTTGCCATGGAAGTGGGTCTGGGAGCAGCCATGGCTGGCGGTCGCGCTCTAGTCTGCATGAAGCACGTGGGCTTAAACGTGGCTGCCGATCCGTTCTTTTCTGCCTCGTATGTGGGGGTCGAAGGTGGGCTGGTAGTGGTTTCTGCGGATGACCCAGGGATGCATAGCTCTCAGGATGAGCAGGATAACCGCAACTACGCCAAGTTTGCCCGGGTACCGGTTTTGGAGCCTTCGGATAGTGGAGAAGCCAAAGAGTTTGTGATAGCCGCATACGAGCTATCCGAGAAGTTCGATACCCCGGTTCTTCTGCGCACTACCACGCGGGTATCTCATTCCAAGAGCATAGTGAAGCTGGGCGAGAGAATTCCTCGACCCCACGTAACAGAGCTCAAGCGCAATTGGAGCAAATACACAATGATGCCAGTCAACGCGCTCGCCCGTCACCCGGTGATTGAGCAACGTGTGCGCGACTTGGCCGAGTACGCCGAGAATTGCCCGTTCAACCGGGTCGAGATGGGTGATACTCGTGTGGGCATCATCACCTCGGGTGTCATCTACACCTACGTGCGCGAAGCAGTGCCGGGCGCAAGCTTTCTTAAGCTGGGCATGAGCTACCCGCTGCCCCGCCGGCTAATTGAGGATTTCCGGTCACGCGTAGAGAAGCTCTTCGTGGTAGAGGAGTTGGATCCCTTCATTGAGGAGCAAGTTCGTCTCATGGGGGTTCAGGTTGATGGAGGCAAGGAACTAAACACTCTACTTGGTGAGCTAGACGCTCGCATCATAGCTCAGTCCCTTGCCAAGGCCGGGGTTCCCGGCGTAAATGAGGAGCTTCTCCGGGACATTCCGCCAGCGAGGACTGACTTGCCGGCCCGACCTCCCACATTTTGTCCTGGTTGTCCTCATCGGGGGATTTTTGTGGTGCTCAAGAAGCTCAAGCTCTTCGTCGCTGGGGACATCGGCTGCTACACAATGGGAGCTCTACCGCCCTTCAACTCAGTCCACTGCAGCACTTGTATGGGGGCGAGCATAAGCATGGCTCACGGTATGGCCAAGGTCTTAGAAGCTCCGGAGGATGGCGGCAAGCTTGATCCCCGTAAGAAGCCTGTTGCGATCATAGGGGATAGCACGTTCTACCACTCCGGAATCACTTCACTCATGGACGTGGCCTACAACCGCGGAAACACGCTGAATATCATTGTGGACAATAGCACCACGGCCATGACTGGCGGCCAGGATCACCCAGGGACCGGCAAGACTCTGATGGGAGAGCCGTCCACCAGTGTCGATCTCCCTGCTCTCTGCCGAGCTCTGGGCTTAAAGAGAGTGACCACCATTGATCCCTACAATCTGGAAGAGATAGAACGCGTACTGCGCGAGGAGCTAGCCGCGGATGAACCCTCTGTTGTGATTTCCAAGGCGCCCTGCGTGCTCATGTACAAGATTCGTCGTCCCGTGTACCAGGTAGACGCAGATAAGTGTATAGGTTGCAAGCGTTGTCTGCAGGCTGGCTGTGTGGGTCTCAATCTGTACACGGACTCTCGCGGTGATCGCAAGGTGGAGATACTGGCTGACCAATGCAACGGCTGTGGGGTGTGTGCGCAACTGTGCAAAGAGAAAGCGATCACTCGCCCGGAGACAGCTGAGGAGGAGGCATCCCGATGACAAACCGTCCCACTGTGAGCGTGCTCTTGACTGGAGTCGGCGGTCAAGGGGTAGTGCTGGCAAGCTACGTGCTAAGCCATGTAGCCATGGAGGAAGGCTATGAGGTGAAGCAGAGCGAGGTGCACGGGATGAGCCAGCGCGGTGGCAGCGTTACAAGCCACTTCCGTTTTGGAGACAAAGTGTGGTCTCCTCTTTGCACTCCGGGAGCTGTTGACCTGCTCTTAGGCTTTGAGGCTCTTGAAGCTTTGAGGTACCTGCATTGGCTTAAGCCAGGTGGCAAGTTGGTTTACAACACTCTCAGGATCAATCCTAGCCCTGTGTCAGCGGGGCTTGCGACGTACCCCGAGGATATCGACCTGCAAATCAAGGCTGCCTGTCAGACAGCCGAGCCGGTTGACGCCTACGCGCTCGCCGTAAAGGCCGGGACAGGGAAGGCGGCTAACGTTGCCTTGCTGGGAGCGGTTTCGCGCTGGTTGCCGTTTGCCCGGGAAACCTGGGAAGCGGTTATTGCCAAGGCTGTGCCTCCTAAGACCGTGGAGGTGAATTTGAAGGCATTCCGACTTGGGGCGGAAAGCGACAGCTCAGCCCCGGTGCAGGAGGGACGCTAGGTGGCCGCGGGAGATCTAGGTGCCCGCCCGGGGCGTATGGCCCGGGCGGGCACCCGCCGCGGAAACCATACTTCCTTCACCCAGCGTCCGTCTTATCGCTGGGTGGCTTTGACGATGGCGTTCTTCTCCGTGTTCGGAGCTATTGGCCTGGGCCGCTTTGGGTACAGCGCGATTCTGCCCTCAATGCAGCAAGCTCTGGGCATCACCAGTGCTGCTGCCGGTGCTCTCGCGTCGTGGAATCTTGCCGGATATGTTCTCTCTGCAGCGGTTGGAGGGCTGCTTGCCTCTCGTTTTGGGCCTCGCCTAGTAGTTAGCATTGGCTCGGTAATTGCTGCTGCTGGAATGCTCATCACTGGGATTGCTGGCGGAGTAACTGCCGCCGCCGCGGGGCGTTTGCTGACCGGCCTGGGGTCGGGCACAGTCCTTGTTCCTTCGGTGGCCTTAATGTCGGCCTGGTTTGAACTCCGGCGTCGAGGCATGGCTTCTGCAATTGTTAGCTCCGGAGCCTCTCTAGCGTTGGTGATTGCTGGTCCAGTGGTGCCTCGCATCATAGAGCTTGGCGGCGCTGGCGGGTGGCGTCTGGCATGGTACTTCTTTGCGGCGCTAACTTTTGCTATGGGCATTCTTACCTGGATTGTGCAACGAAATGGACCCGGCAAAGCAATGTCAGCTCCCATACTCCGTGGGTCTGCGTGGACAGCGGATACCCCTGTTGGCCAACCACAAAACGTAGAGGAGGCCGCCGTAGCCGATGTGCTCTCCCGGTGGCCAAAGAGCACGGGAGAGCGGCGCCAGGTCCAGCGGTCTTCGGGGCTCTCGGGAATCTACCGATCTGGATTTGCTTGGCATCTTGGCTTTGTATACTTTGCTTTCGGCTTTGGCTATGTCATCTACTTCACGTTTTTCCAAAAACGGCTCACTGCCGATTTGGGAATGAGCGCCACAGCTGCGGGCAACATTTTCTTGGTGGTAGGTATTTTCAGTCTAATCTGCGGGGTCCTCTGGGGAAGCATCTCGGACCGCATAGGGCGTGGGCGCGCCTTGGCTCTTAACTACCTGCTTCAAGGTACGGGCTCGGCGCTTTTTGCCTGGTGGACGGACACTCCGGGTCTTGTGATCTCGGCCATATTCTGCGGCCTTACTGCTCTTGCCATACCAGGATTGATGGGGGCAGCTTGCGGTGATCGCTTTGGGCCGGTCTTGGCGTCCGCCTCGCTTGGCTTTGTGACCATTTTTATTGGAGTGGGACAAGTGCTGGGCCCTTACGTGGCTGGAAAGCTAGCTGACATTTTTGGGAATTTGACGTATTCGTATGTTCTTTCCGCCGGTATCTTTTACGCGGGCGCCGTACTTGCGGCGTTTCTGCCCGATCACCGGCGTACAGCTGCGAAGCCAGCTCCGGCTCAACCGGGGCCGCAGGGGGCTTCCGGGTGAGAATCGCCCGTCTCAGGTTGTCATGAGAGAATGAGAAGGGCCCCGGCTGGGTGTTCCAACCGGGGCCCTTCTGCTTGAGGTCGGTCCGAACCGATCTACCGGCTATTCAATCCCTCTTGCCTAGTCCTCGTCCTCGTCTTTCTTGCCCTCCCACTCGGGCACGAAGCCGTAATCCTCGCGATGGAACACCGACTCAGTTAGCTCCTCAGGCTTGGCCTTGTACACCTTGCAGAGGAGGCAGGTAAGGTCTGGTGACCCATACATGGGGTCAAGGTGGTTGTTGTTGGTAAGGACGTTGGGATTAGATATGAACAGGCCGTGGTAGCCCTCTGCCGGTTCCTCGGGATAGAAGCAGTTGGCCATGGCCATGCAGACCCCGCGCTTGATGCCGGGCGTCACCCGAACCTTCTGCCTAATGCGTCCCCGCGGCGACTCAATCCAGACAATGTCACCATCTTCCACACCGCACTGCTTGGCTGTGTCTGGATGCAGCTGGCAGGTGGGGAACTCGGTAAAGCTTCTTAGCCAGGGGATGTTCCGGTACTGGCTCAAGAAGTAGTAGGGCATCCGGTAACCGGTGGTAAGAACTATCGGGTACTCCTTGAAGAGCTCAGGCGTGGAGTACGGACTTTCGCCCGGTTCACGAAATTGCGGCAGCGGATCGTATCCCAGAGACTCCAAATGCTTAGACCAGAACTCAAACTTGCCAGTGGGTGTGGGGAATCCGCCACCCTCACGCCAGTAGTCGGTCTTGTACTTGTAGTAAACCTGGTCGGGCCCGTAGCAGCCGCTTACTAGCCGCTCACTAAACTCTTTCCAAGTGATGCCTCCCTTGCGCAGCTGATAGTTGAGCATATCCTCAACGGTGTCAAACCAATATTCTGGAGCCACGCGCTTTCCGATCTCATTGAAGATCCAGGCATCAGACTTAGCTTCTCCCGGTGGATCAACTACCTTGTTGTGCGCCTCAATCATGAAGCGCGGGTGCATGTCGTAAATGTCGTCAATCTCTAGCCAGTGCGCAGCTGGGAGTACGATATCAGCAGCCTCAGCCATGGGCCCCATGAACTGGTCTACATGGACCATGAACGGAACACGCTCAATGGCCGCCACTACTTCCTTGGTGTTGGCCATGTGAACTATCTGCTGCCCACCGACGCTGATCCACACTTGGATGGGGCAGGGTTCTTCGCCCGAAAGAATCTTCTTGACAAGAGTATCCGGATTGCATGTACGGGCCGCACCCATCTTGAACTTGTCTCCACCGATGATGTGCTTCCTCATTTCATCGGTGATGGGGATCTCGAGGAAGAAATCTTCGATAAGGCCAGTGGCCGGGAGAACCCAGCTTATCATGCTGCCGGGTCGCTCGATGTTGCCCACGAGTCCCATCAGACAGGTTATAGCCCGAAGAGTGTGGCCGCAGTTGGCCTGCCGCTCGAGCGAGCTACCCACCTGAATACAACCGGGAGTGTCGATAGCCCACATGCGGGCAGCTTCGATGACCTGTTCCTTGGGAATCCAGCATATGTCGGCGACCTTCTCCGGCGTGTAGGGTTTGACTCGCTCCCGAAGCTCCTCGAAGCCGTAAGTCCAGTTCTCGACGAACTCCTTGTCCCAGAGTTCCTCCTCAATAATCACGTTCATCATGCCTAGAGCCAGAGCGCAGTCCGTCCCAGGTCGAGGCTGAATCCAGAGAGTGGCCCTGGTGGCATAGGCGCTGGCACGGGGATCGATGATTATGAGGTTCTTACAGTAGTCCAGGGACCGCTCGAACCAGAAGCACATCTCCGAGTCAGCGCTGGAGATCTCAAGCTGCTTAGCCCACATGATCTGGGTCTTGGGAAACTCCCCGCCCCAGCCATGGTAGTCGCAGTAAAGACGGCCGTACCCTGTTACCAGTCCATAGAGACCGAGCCGCGGGCTGTGGCAAACGTAGCCAGGTGTAATCACGTTTGCTGTGCCTATCGAGCGAGCCAAACGGTGGGTGTAGCGGTTGTAGCCTCGGCCGGTACCTTGGGAAACGGCGATTGTGTGTGCTCCGTACTTATCACGGGCTTCGTTTACTTTCTCGGTAATGGTGTCGAGTGCCTCGTCCCAAGAGATTCTCTTCCACTTGCCGCTGCCCTTGGGGCCGATCCGCCTCATCGGGTATTTCAACCTGAAGGGGTTGTCAATGTGCTGAATGCTTGACAGCCCCTTTGAGCACATCGTGCCTTCGGTAAGGGAGTTGACGTTGCCTTCAATATGGACGATTACTCCATCCTCGGTTGTGACCTTGACTCCGCAGCCACCGTGGCAGCTCTTGCAGGTCGTATAAATGACTTTACGTTCTCCCATAGTTATCTCCTCAACGCAACGGGGCCTAGTAAGCAGCACTCTTGGGCAACAGTGGGCGATAGATTCCTACTTTCAGTACGCCGTACTTCAGGGAGAAGGCTCCAATGGTGTGACAGACGATGGCGAACACCAGAAGACCGGCCGAAGCCTCTTCCCCAGTGAAGTAGCTGGCTACCGAAACCAGGAAGGGGACTATGATGCCCAAGATTACAATTCCAAGCCAGAAAACCCACGCAAGCTTGCCCACGATGAGTTCCTTTACGGCAAGCTCCGCCACAACCGACTGGTAATTCGCGTTTACCAGATAAGCCAAGATCAGCAAAGCGTTGATGATGAGCACAATCCTGGTTGCCGACTCGGCCGGGGCAACCACGCCCTCCCCAGTGACCAGCCCTACACCCATTAGCAGGGCAAGTCCGTCTGCAATACCCATCATAAGGAAGATAATGGGGAGAAGGCCAGTGTTCCAGAAGGGCACGCTCTTGCAGTAGCTCATCGCGAAACCACAATAGATGCCGGTCATTGCACAGGTAAGACCAGCAAGAACCATGAAGACCCAGTTGGCTCCATATACGCCGTCCCAGTGGGGCCCGCCTTCGGTTACCACGTCATAGGCCATGAGACCCTGAAGAACCATCTGGACGATGGCAAAAACAAGAAAGACAGTCGTGAACACTATGCCTCGGGAAAACCACGACCGAGTCCAGTTTGTACTAAACGGAGGAAACGCTCTCCAGAACCGCCACGGCTTTCCCAAGTACACCAAATGCAAAGGCAGCTTGAAGAAAGCAATCATGATCCAGCCGAAGATCAGCCCCCAAAAGGCGGTTAATGGAGAGTGTTTAAAGAAGAAGAGAGAAGCGATATATAGACCCGTGCCCAGAGCTGAGAAGACCTCAGCCAACCAGACCAAAAGCCCCTTGCCCGAAATCCACTCGGTTTGGGCCATGGGCTTGATCATCCACTCGTGGGTGACCATCCACTGACGCGAAGTTTGTATCTTCATCCGGCACCTCTCCGATTCTCAGTCGAAATGCTTCTTGGCGAGCTTCTCTTTGACCGGCTCATACACTGTGCTTAAGTGCTGAATGTGATGCCCGGTCTGTGCCTCTCTGGGGGCTTTGTTTGAGGGAGCGCCGCCCAGCTTGTAGTCGATGTAGTACACCGATGGTTCCGTGCCGTACTCCGGGTGTAGGACAAATCCGTTGCGCTCCCGGATGAGCTTGGATACGTTGCTATTGGGATCGTCTAGATCGCCGAACGTAAGCGCGCGCGGCTGACAGGTGTTGACGCATGCTGGGGTAGCGTCGCGGTCGATGCCTGGCTTGAGACCTTTGGCCAAACCGGCGTCAATTCTTTCCATGCAGAAGTTGCACTTCTCTGTGGTTCCGACCTGGTGCGGATAGATCTTCTTGCCCTTCTTTTCGAACCCGGTGAGCGGAAAGCCCGGGAAGTAGTTGACCGCCCGTTTGCGAGAGAGGTAAGTACGGTTCTGGTACGGGCAGGCTATAACGCAATACCGACATCCAAAGCACTTATCGGGGTCGATTGCTACTATGCCGTCTTCGCGCTTGTATGAGGCACCCGTCGGGCAAACTTCCACGCAAGGCGCCTCCTTACATTGATTGCAACGCACGGGGTACGTAGACACGTCTACTGCGAACTCGTCCTCAATTTCGAGGGCGATCAGTCTGGGCCACGTCATGCGCAGCGGCAGGAAATGCTCGATGCGGCAGGCTGCAACACATGCGTGACACCTGGTGCACTTGGCGAGGTTAATAACCATACCCCATCTCATACCTTGTCTCCCTTGCTGTTGGACCGCCTACTTAAGGAACTCGGAATGGAAGTGCAGTGCGATATGAGCATGCAGGATGAGCTGAAAGCGACAATCTATAAGTCCCGCAATTGTAGGTATCGGGCGTTGTCTCAACTTTAACTCACCTGGGGCTCCGGACGTGTTGCCTCAGTTACGATATGGCGATATTGAGCCACGTTATGAGCGATATCGTAGACTAGCCATAGGGCATTTGCAAGCCGTTCATAGTTGTATCAGTCGCGCCCGGATCGCGCGCTGTAGTTGTTGTCTATTGCTCCCCGCGGGAAGGGTCTCTTACTGGAATCAGGCGAAGTACTTTTGGTCTCAATGTGTTCCATTTTCGAAATCGTCGCTCTATAATCCGATACAGGCGTACCAATACAGCTCAAATTCGTGGAAGTTTCTCACGTTTGCTCGTTGAGGGGGAAATAGTGGACCTGGCAGAGATCAAGAACATCGCTATCTATGGTGCGGGCACCATGGGACCAGGCCTGGCCCAAGTTTTCGCAACGGCCGGGTATGACGTCACCATGTATTCACGTCGGGCAGAGACGTTGGAGAAGGCCCTATCGGTACTTCGCGCAAACCTCGGCACGTTTGTGGAGGAAGGCTTGCTCTCCTCGGACCTGGTGCCTGAGATCTTGGCCCGCGTAAGGACCACCCAGTCCTTGGACGAGGCGGGGCGCGACGCAGACTTCGTGATAGAGACCATCGTCGAGAAGCTCGATGCCAAGAAAGCTTTGTACGAAGCGATAAACGACATTTGCCCGCCAGACGCCATCATCACAAGCAATACGTCATATCTCAACATTTATGAGGTGATGCCCGCTCGTAGGCTCCCTCACACGGTCATTGCTCACTGGTTTGCCCCTCCGCATATTGTTCCCTTGGTAGAGGTCGTAAAAGGAGACCAAACGAGCGAAGACACGGTGCAGCTGGTTGTTGAGCTGTTGCGGAAAGTCGACCGGGTGCCTGTGATAATGGAGAAGTTCGTTCCGGGTTTTTGTGTGAACCGTTTCTTGCGCATCATCGGGCGGGAAGTTTTCTTCTTGTTGGACAACGGCTACATGAAGCCGGATCAACTCGACCTGGCCGTAAAGGCAAGCATCATTCCGCGCGCCATGGTCCTGGGATTTGTTCAGCGCTATGACTTCACGGGCCTTGACTTAAGTTACGGCAATTTGCAGAACCCTGACTTTGTTGAACCCCCCATCGACAATAATCCCCGCAGCTTGCGGGAGTTGGTAGAGCAAGGTCATTTGGGCGTGAAAACCGGCAAGGGGTTCTTTGACTATAGCGATCGTCCTCTTGAAGAGGTTCTGCGCGAGAGGGACAAGAGACTCATCAAGGTTTTTCAGTGTGTCAAGGACCTTATTGACAAGCCTATCTAACCGCGAAAGCGCAGTGTGGTTCTGAGGACAAGGAGTGCAAGCTATGAAGCTAAGGATGCCCGAGGGCAAAGTGATTATCACGGCAGCGCTAAACGGGGCTTTTGTGACCAAAGACATGAACCCAAATGTTCCCGAACAGCCGGAGGAGATCGCTCAGGCTGCTCTGGAGTGCTACAACGCTGGGGCTTCTATTGTCCATATTCACGCCAGAGACGAGCAGGGCAAACCTACTGGAACTAAGGAAAAGTTCGAAGAGATCATGGCCGCTGTTCGCTCGAAGTGTAAGGAAATCATTATTCAGTTTTCAACCGGCGGCGGCGCCAATCTTACTATTGAGGAGAGGGTACGCTGTTTGGAGGCTCTGCCGGAGATGGCGTCCCTCAATATGGGAACGTTGATGCGGCAGACCGGGCCTTATGCCGGAACCCCCTTCTCGAACTTGACCAAGGACATCGAGGCTTGGGCCGCCAAGATGAAAGAGCTCGACATTAAGCCCGAGATGGAGTGTTACTCCCAGGCCATGTTTGTGGACGTGGAGAACCTGATCGCAAAAGACCTCCTGAAGCCGCCGTACTATGTGAACTTCGTGCTTGGCATGCGTTATCAGGGCGCCATTCCAGCCACCCCTCACGCCCTGTGGTCCATGTACGAGTTTCTTCCTGACAACTGCTACTTCAACTGCACGGCAGTGGCGGCTGCTCAACTCCCACTCACCACTATGGCCATGATCATGGGTGGGGCTATTCGAGTAGGTCTGGAGGACAACATCTACTACTCTCGCGGGGTGCTTGCCAAGAGCAACGCTCAGCTGGTGGAGCGGTCGGTCCGCATAGCTCGAGAACTCAACTTGGAGCCCACTACGCCCGACGAGGCTCGCCAAATCTTAGGAGTAGTGAAGCGCTAGAGGCATTGCATCTAGGACAAGGACGGTGAAAACAATGGACGCAAAGGCTCTGGACAACCTCTTCTCGCTCAGCGGTAAGAACATCGTTGTGGTAGGGGGTGCGGGGGGAATCGGCCGTGGCCTAGCTAGAGGGTTTGTTCACTATGGAGCCCAGGTGGCCCTTGCAGACATCAATGTGGAGAACATGCAAACTGCTGCCAGAGAGATAGAGGAAGCAGAAGGGCAGAAGGTCCGCACGTATCAGGTGAACACCGACGAGGAATCCAGCGTGGAGCAACTGGTGGCAAGCGCTGTGGCTGACATGGGGCGGATACATGTGTTGGTGAACGCTCAGGGATTCAATACCAAGGCGCCTGCTCTCGAGTTTCCAATAGAGGCCTGGGACAAGCTATTTCGGGTTAATGTACGCGGTGTCATGTTGTGCTGCAAGCACTTTGGCAAACATATGGCCGAGCAAGGGGGAGGTAAGATCATTAACTTGTCCTCCATTCGGGGAGAGAGGGCAGCCCTGGGAGGCAATCTTGCCTACTGCGCAAGCAAGGGCGCGGTCAATATGATCACCAGGCAGCTTGCGGTGGAGCTTGCCTCCAAGCACATACTGGTGAATGCGATTGCCCCCATCATTACAATCACTCCTATGACAGCAGAAACGGTCAAGCGCGAAGCCGACCGGTACGAGAGGTTCCTGGTGAACGTCCCCATGGGCCGCATGGGCACGGTAGACGATCTAATCGGACCTGCTATCTTCTTAGCTTCAGCCGCTTCGGATTTTGTGACCGGTTCTATCATTTACCCTGACGGCGGTACCATGGCGTTTGTTTGATCCGGTGGCGGGAGCAGGCCGGGCGAGAATTAAGCCATCACGAGAAAGCGAGGCCTAAGGCGGTGGCAGAGAAAGCTCAAGAAACTAGAAGGCGGCGAAGAGCTGTCGAGGGCGGAGACGACAGCTTTGTGGTAAGGGCGCTTGCCAAGGGCCTCACCATTCTCGGGCTTTTTGATTCCGAGCATCGGGAGTGGACTCTAGACGAAATTGCTGAGCAGGCGGGGCTCCCCCGCATGACGGCCTATCGCATGATTCGCACTATGGAGGCAGCTCGGTATCTGGTCCGTGATCCGGTGACCAGCCGCTACCACCTGGGGCCCGCTTTGCTCGCCACCATGTATCTCTCCAGCGGATTTGCCGAGCTTGTGTCCATTGCCCGACCCTATTTGGTTAGTTTGACCGAGCGTACTCAGGAAGCTAGTACTCTAGCCATAGAGTATGACGGAGTGGCAGTCAGCGTGGACATGGTGGATTCGCCGCGACCCTTCCGCAGAGAGGTGGCGCTGGGTCGCATTATTGGCGACACGGCTAGCGCTAATGGCAAGATCTTTGCCGCGTTCAAGAACGAGGAAGAAAGAGCGCGGATTCTTGCTCAGCCCCATCCCAAGCTAACCCCAAATACCATCACTGATCCCGAGGAGCTAGCGAAAGAGCTGGACAGAGTGGTCCGGGAAGAAGTGGCTTTTGACATTGAAGAAAGAAACCTCGGCACCTGCGCCGTAGCGGCTCCAGTCCGTGATCAGCTGGGCAAGGTCATAGCGGCCATTTGTCTAATCGTTCCAGCTGGCCGCTTCGGACCGGAAGAAAGACAGAGCCATGCGCAGGCAGTAAAGGAAACAGCTGCAGCGTTATCTGCCTATCTGGGGTATTCGCGTCGGTCTTAGGGGGCTCTGGCGCGGTGTACGGATACGCCGGCAAGATCCTGTTTGTTGACCTGGCAACCGGGAGTATTCGCGCGGAAACTCTGGACGGTGATACTTGCCGCAAGTGGGTCGGCTGCGCAGGTCTGGGTGCCCGGGTGTTGCTGGAGCATACGCCCGCGAATTTCGATCCTTTGGGTCCAGAAAGCATGCTTGGGTTCACCACCGGGCCTTTTGTCGCCACAGGCGTGTATGGTGGGGGCCGGTTCATGGTGGTGGGCAAGTCGCCGCTCACACGAAGTTGGGCGGATTCAAGCGCCGGAGGGAACTTCGGTCCCGAACTCAAACTGGCAGGCTACGATGCAGTGTTTGTCACGGGCTCAGCGTCCCAACCTGTGTGCTTGGTGATTGATGATGGAGACGTTAGTCTCGTTTCCGCCGAAGACCTGTGGGGTAAGGACACCTACGAGACGGACGAACAGCTGCAAGCCAAGCTTGGCGGAGAGAGACGCTGGGTGGTGGCCTGCATAGGACCAGCTGGGGAAAAGCGCTCCTTGCTTGCCGGGATCGTGACTGACAAAGGACGGGGTGCTGCGCGTTCCGGACTGGGTGCGGTCATGGGAGCCAAGAAGCTAAAGGCAGTGGCTGTGCGGGCTAGACGGGGGGCGCGAGTACCAGTGGCCGACAAGGCTGGTCTCCGCGCGGTGCTAAAGGACTACCTTGCCGAGTTGAGGCGAAGTCCCTTCCACCAGTCGCTGACCAAGGCAGGCACTGGAGCTTCCACGAGCACGCTTCTACGCATCGGGGACTGCCCGGCGGACAACTGGAGACGCACCGGCGTTGATGCTTTGCCTGGAGCCACGAATCTAGATAGCGCCAATATGGACGTGTATAAATTGCGCTCCTACGCCTGCCATAGCTGTCCCATTGCATGCGGGGCTTTGCTGCGGGTGACGGAAGGGCCGTTTGCCACCAGGGATGAGGTTCACCGTCCCGAGTACGAGACACTGGCAGCTTTTGGCCCTCTGTGTCACAACGACAACGTACTGGCTGTTGTGCGCGCTAACGAGATCTGCAATCGGTACGGCTTAGACACCATTGGGGTTGGCAACGCTGTGGCATTTGCTATGGAGTGCTTCGAGCAGGGACTCATAACCGCTTGTGACACTGGGGGACTTTGTCTTAACTGGGGCGACGCAACCGCTATCGTGGCGCTTACTGAGCAGATTGCAAAACGTGAGGGCTTTGGGGCCTTGTTAGCTGATGGGAGCCAGGCCGCAGCGGAGCGGATCGGGGGCCGGGCGCAAGAGCTTGCTATGCATGTGGGGGGAAGGGCAGTTCCTTATCATGATCCGAGATTGGCTCCAAGTAGCGGAGTGTTTTACATTTCCGATGCCCAGCCCGCTCAGCACATGGGTCCGCAGGGCATGGCTGTCCTAGAGCAGGGCGGATCCTTGGGCGCTGATCCGCTTCTTCAGCCAGGGGACGTAGGGGAACTTTACGGCGACTGGGAGAGAAAAGGCGAGATCTATGCCCGCGGAGCGGCCTACATGCAGCTGCTCACAGCTACCGGACTTTGCGCACTTTATGCCCAGTTTTACACGCCGCCGGTGGTTGAGCTGCTTCGTCCGGTCACAGGATGGGATATTGACTGGAGAGAGGGTCTTGATACCGGAAGGCGGATTCTTACCGCAAGGCAGGCTTTCAATGTCCGCGAAGGCGTGAAGCCCGGCGACTTTCGTCTTCCTGAGCGACTCACATTGCCCATGAGTTTGGGCCCGGCCCGGGGGAAAACAATCCCATTTGAGAGGTTGCGCGCTTACTATTTTGAAGCACTCGGCTGGGATCCCGAAACCGGAGAACCTCGGCCCGAGACTCTCGCCCGGCTAGGTATTGAGCACACTTTCTAGGGGGCGGAGGATGATCATTGGCATACCGCGTGAGCGGAAAAAGCACGAGTACCGGGTGGGCTTAACGCCGGCGGCGGTTCGGCAACTGGTGAGGGCTGGCCACACGGTGCTGGTTGAGGCCGGGGCAGGTGAGGGAGCTGGTTTTGGTGATACCTGCTACCGGGAGGCAGGGGCTACTTTGGTGACAGGGGCCGAAGACGTCTTTGGCGAGTCGGAACTGGTTGTCAAAGTCAAGGAGCCTGAACCCCAGGAATATCGCTTGCTTCGTCAGGGGCAGGTTCTGTTTACGTTTCTTCACTTGGCGGCCAATCCGGGCTTGACCCGGATTCTTCTTGAGCGGGAAGTGGTAGCCATTGCCTACGAGACGGTCCAACTTGACGACGGAAGCCTACCGTTGCTTGCGCCGATGAGTGAGGTAGCTGGCAAGCTCTCGGTCCAGGTAGGGGCGCACTGGCTACAGAAAGAAAACGGTGGCAGCGGAGTTCTTTTGGGTGCAGTTCCGGGGGTGCCTCCTGGTCGGGTAGTGATTATAGGAGGGGGGACGGTTGGCACAAATGCGGCCCAGGTGGCGCTGGGTCTGGGGGCCGAGGTGACCTTGTTCGACGTTAACCTCGCGCGACTGCGGCGGTTGGCTGAACTCCTGGCTGGTAGAGTAAGTTTGGTTTCGGCTGAGCTAGGTGCCCTAGAGGAAGCGGTGGCGGCAGCAGATCTTGTTGTGGGGGCGGTGCTGGTGCCCGGTGCCAAAGCTCCTAAGGTGGTGACCACAGAAATGATTCGTCAAATGCGGCCGGGCTCAGTCATTGTAGATGTGGCCATCGACCAGGGTGGGTGTGTTGAGGGGGCGGTTCCTACCACACACGATGCGCCTGTAGTTAGGGTGGAGCAGGTAATCTTGTACTCTGTAGCCAATCTGCCGGCCTCAACAGCAAGGACCTCAACTCTGGCGTTGGTAAATGCCACTTTTCCCTACGTCAGTAGGCTGGCAAACCTAGGGTACCGTGAGGCCTTACGAACTGACCACGTGCTGCTTAAGGGCTTAAATACTATCGAAGGAAGACTGGTGTGCGCCCCGGTTGCTGAGAGCCTGGGGCTTGAGTACTGTCCTTATTCTGCAGATTGATTTAACATCAGGCACAAGAGACTGTCCTTTATAACCGCATGGCATATTGACACAGGGGGACTGGAGATGCGTCTAGAAGGCAAGGTGGCTCTCATTACCGGCGGCGGTACAGGCATAGGTGCTGCTGTAGCAGAGCGTTTTGTGGCAGAAGGGGCAAAGGTTTGTATTACTGGCCGGCGTCGGGAAATGCTTGAACAGGTGGCGGCGTCTCTGCCTGAGGGCAGCGTGACCGTTTTTTGCGGCGATGTGTCGGCTGAAGGAAACGCTGAGAAAATGGTCGAGACTGCTCTGGCCATCGACGGGCACCTCGATATCTTAGTTAACAATGCGGCAATTGAGCTGAGCGGCAGTGTGGTTGACATGGATCCGGCAGACTGGCGAAAGATGCTGGAGGTCAACCTCACCGGACCATTTCTAATGATGAGGGCAGCTATCCCTAAAATGATTGAGAAAGGCGGGGGGTCCATAATCAATGTGGCTTCGCTTGCTGGGGTAGTGGCAGTGCCCAGCGGGCCAGCCTACTGCACTACCAAGGCCGGCCTTATCCACTTGACTAAGCAAGTGGCATTTGACTTTGGTAAGCACAATATCCGCTGCAATGTTGTGTGCCCTGGCCCGGTACGCACGACCATGCTGGAGGGCAACTTCATCCCGATGGCGGAATTGCTAAAAACCGATATGGACGGCGTTTTTGACATCATGCGCAAGCATGTGCCCTTAAACCGCATTGCGAAACCGGCGGACATTGCAGGCGTTTTTGTGTTCCTGGCGAGTGAGGATTCAAACTTCATGACTGGGGCTACCGTCCTCGTGGACGGCGGCATTCACGTGGTGGATGCCTTTGCTTCGTCGGTCAGCTTTTACGGCACTCAGTGGGCATAAGCAAGTTGTCGGCGTGAAAGTGGCGCGCGGGACCGGCCCTATGTGGCGCCGGTCCCGCGCGCTTCTTGTTCAGCGTCTCGCCGCTCCCTGGGGCTGCTGCACCGTATAACCAGGGGCGCTATCTGTGGCTATGTGTGTCTCAGGTGTGCAGTCTTTCTAGAGGAATGTCCCCAAGGTTCACATCCTTCTCAGTAGCGATGTTCTCAAATACCTTGGGCGAGAACCCCTCTGCCGATATGGTCAACGTGTAGGTGCCTACCTCTAGACCACGGAACCAGAAATCACCAAACCCATCCGTGGTCGTTGTCTGCACCGTATTTGACTCGGGACCGACCAAGGTACAGACTGCACCGATAACCACCTCTTTTTCCACCGGGTCGTAGACCGTCCCAGCGATGAACTTCTTGGGGATGTTCAAGTAGTAAACACGAGGCCGCGTTCCCCTTTCCGGCTTCAGCACTTCGGCGCGGGCTATCTCTTCTTGAAAGTCTGCTTCCTCTCCGAACTTGATAGCTTCGGTGGGGCATGCGTCTACACAACGGGGGACTTCCCAGCCCCCGTCTAGCAAGTGGGCGCAACCGGTGCATTTCTGGGCCAGATTTAGGTCCTCGTTGAAGTAGATGGAGCGATAAGGGCAGACGTCCACGCAAGACCGGCAACCTGTGCATTTCTCGGCGTCGATAATGACCAGCCCGTCATCCCGCTTGTAGATCGCTCCTTCCACCCGACATGCCTTCATGCATGCAGGCTCATCGCAATGCATGCACGGGTTGGGGATATAGTGCATCTCCACCTTGGGGACTGTCCCCCGAATGAATTCATCCAGCCGCATCCAGAACTGGCCGATGTCTGGCTGCGGCTTGGCTATGGGAGACCAATCGTTTCCAACATGCTCATCTTTGCAGACGAACTGACACGCGTAGCATCCCACGCAAAGATCGACGTCAATGACGAATACTTTCATGTCCCTAGTCCTCGTCTTCCTCGATCCAGGCGTCAAAGCGAAGCCCGGATGCTGGGTCGTAAGGCCGTGAAAAAGCTTCCGGGTAATCCCTTCGCCAGGTCTCCCACTCTTCGTCAGAAACACGCTGCACGTCAACTAGATAGCCGCTGGTAGCCTGGCCCACCGCGTTTCTTGAAGTCGTGCCGTTGGGAGCGATGGTGTTGATGGCTCCACCACGATCAACCTTACCGGGGATGATGGGGTCATGCCGCGAACCGTGATCCACATAGACCACTCCTGGCCGAATTCGCTCCCACACCCGGGCACCCACCAAGACAATACCCCGCTCGTTGAACACCTTCACGATGTCGCCATCCTTAATGCCGCGAGGCTCTGCGTCGCTGGGATGAATCCAGATAGGCTCGTACAGGTAACCGTCTGGCCCTCTCACCTTACCGGTGGGTGTTTCGTGGGCCCAGCTGTTGTCGTCGCCCTGGGCGTGGGTACGCCACCGGGGATGATTCGACATAAGGATCAGCGGGAACATGGCTGCCCGCTCGCTTGAAAGACTCTCATCGTGGGTGACGCCTTTTTCGATCCATTTCGGATAAGGCGGCCTTTCTTCGTCGCACGGGAAGTGCTTAGCCAACCTCTCCGAGTAGAACTCGAGCTTTCCGCTAGGGGTGCGGAGCGGGTTGGCCTCTGGATCTTCGTAGAACTTCCTCAGCCCGGGCGGGTCGTTTTCCCAGTCTTTGGCGGTGGCGTACACGTAGTGCTTTTTCTCGAGAAACTCCTCCCAAGTGGTGAGCTTACCGAGATTCATGCTGTCAAAGACCATTTTTTCCAGGTCCCGAGTCGTCAAGCCGCCAGTAAATTCTTTCCCCAGCCCGAGTTTTTCCGCTATCAAAGCCACTATCTCGTAATCGCTCTTGGACTCGCCAATAGGCGGGATGGCCTGCTCCTGTATGGACACAGAAGCAAAGTGAGGCCCCTGGCGAGTGGTGGTGACAATGTCCTCCACTTCCAAAGTGGTGTTGGACGGGAGGATTATGTCTGCGTATAGGCAGTCATTTTCTAGCCAGGGGTGCTGGGCAACAATGCACTCAATGCTCGGGTGTCTAAGGGCCTCGATTGTGCGATTGCCGTGGTTCCAGCACGTGATGCGACACGGAGTGTCTGTCCAAATCATGTGGATCTCGACTCCGCCGTTTTCCTTCTCGATCGGGTAGGTGTAACGTCGGAACTGCTCCTCGGTTTGGCACTCCTGACCGCCGCTCCCGTAGAAGGTAAGCGGAGGCTTGAGGATGGCGTCTTGGATAAGAGTCTTCGGAATAATCTGTGGTCCCCAAGCGTGCACAGTGGTCCAGCAAGGCTTGGTTAGCCGTTCTGGCAAGTCAGGATTAAAGAAGCGGATACTTCCCAGACCTTCGGCTCGGGGCATGCCGAAATAGGTCATCTGGCACTGATGCACTCCCGGCTTCCCGAGTCCCTGCATCCCCAACAGAATGCATTCCAGGCGGCCAGGCTCGTGAGAATACGGACCGCGAAAGGCCGAGCCTCCAAAATAGTGGACAATGGAAGTGGTCTTGCGAGCAAACTCCCGAGCCAGGGCTTTAATGGTCCATTCAGGAACTCCGCATTTCTTGCTGGCCCACTCGGGAGTCTTGGGGATTCCGTCTTCCTCTCCAAGCACGTATGCCTTTATCTTGTCAAAGCCAACAGTATGGGTCTCAACGTATTCCTTGTCGTACGTGCCCTCCGTTATCCAGACATAGATTATGGCTAGCTGGAGCGCCGCGTCTGTGTTTGGAAGCACGGGAATCCACTTATCTGCGTGTACGGCCGCTGCATAGTTTAGATCGGGGCAGATATACACCTGCTTGATTCCGACCTTGGTCCAAAATTGCGAAATCCGGCTGGCGTACTGTCCAGTGAAGCCCCACGGGGTGGTTTCCTCGTCGCATCCCCACTTAAGCACCATCTCTGCATGTTCCGAGATGTCTTTGATCACGTTTGCGGCAGGGGACATCATGCCTTGAAAGCCCTGCCCCCAAACGTGCTTGGCGCCCCAGTACCAGCCTTCCCAGCTGTCAGGATTTCGCACCTGCTGCGTGAAGCCTCCCATGAGGTCAAGCAGGCGGGCCTGGTGACCGTGAGGAGTGTGGATAGTCTTGCATTCTCCGTGGCCGTCTCCTTGAGCCAAGATGGCCAAGGGGCCGTAAGTCTCGTGAATCCGCTTGATTTCAGAGGCGACTAGCTCTATTGCCTCATCCCAGGAGATGCGCTTGAACTTGCTCTTGCCTCGGTTCTGGGGGTTACGCTCGCCGTTGGGGTCCCAGTCGACTCGCTTGAGCGGATACTTGATGCGGTTGGGTGAATAGGTGCGTTTCTTGTAAGCAAGGGAAAACGGCGCCGGCAACGCTTTGCGTAAAGGCCTTAACACGTGACCGTTGCGCTCGATCTTCCAGGGATTCAGTTTCTCAAAGTCATACTTCCAGTCGTAGCGAAACGGGCGAATGCGCACTACTCGCCCGTTTTTTACGTCGACAAAACACTCGCCGCCCCCACCGAGTAGTCCACCCATGGCGAGGTTCTTGATGGTGACTTTGTCGACGCTAACGTCAACTCTTCTACGTTCTTCTTCCCCCATGCGCTCTTCCTTTCCAGGAGAAGTGACAACTTGGTTCGGTCAACAAGGTTCGTTCTTGGATGACTATTGGCCTATTCTTTGTACCTTATCAAGGTAAAGCAAGTCAACCGGATTTTGAACCCTTAGCCTTCCCGTGGCATCCAGCCGAGATAGGCGGAGAAAGAAGCCGCGGTTTCTTTAACTGCCTGGGTGCATAGCTCGCATTCCTCTGGGCCAAACCGTCCGGTAGGCACTACTACCGAAATAGTGGCGCAGAGGGCGCCGAACTGGTCCCAAACCGGAGCGCCTACGGCACAAATTCCCAAGTACACTTCTTCGCGGTCGTATGCAATACCCTCTCGTGCTACTCGCTCGAGCTCAGCGGCGATAGCTTGCGGGTCGGTGACGGTGTAGGGCGTACGCTTCTGCCGCGGCTGAGACAAAATTGCCTTGCGCTGCTCCGGAGACTTATAAGCTACAAACAACTTACCGTGTACCGAGGAGATGTTGTCCAGGATCCGCCCGGGGGCGGTCATCCTCTTGAACGGACGGGTAGTGTTGATGATATCGACGCACACTGGGTACCCGTCCACTTCTACCGCCAATGTGACAGACTCACCGGTCTTTTGAACCAAGTTTTCTAGGAAGGGACGCGCCGCCTTGACAAAAGCAGAATGGTCGTCGGCTACGTAGGTTAAAGCCAGTGTAGCTGGTCCAAGTCGATACCGATTGGTGGCTGGATCGCGGACCAAGAATGCCATTGCCTCCAGCGTCCGAACCATGCGGTATACGGTCATCCGCACCATTCCGGTTTGTTCGGCCATTTCATCTATGGTCCATTCCCGGTGGTCGACATCATACAGGCAGAGTATCGACAGACCTCGCTGGAGTGCTCTAACTTGTAAAGGGTCGGTCTCTCGCAGTGCCGTAGTCACAATGACTGTTCTCCTGTGGCTTTTGGTCGCGCCCGGCATTGGCCACTTCTTGTAAATGGCTGGTATCTAGCTTACGATACCAAGGTATTACCGTACAATATCAATATTTCGTTTTATACGGAGACTCCTTGTTTACCGCTTAGCTTTTAGGAGCCGATGCTAGATGGCAGAGAGGGTCTATACCAACTGTACAAACAGCGGGCCGGTGTCTGTATATGTCAGGGATGGCAAGATTGTGCGAGTCCGTCCCCTGGTTGTCGAAGAGAAAGACTTTAAGCCTTGGGTGATAGAGGCTGACGGACGCAAGTACTCTCCTCCCAAGAAAGTCACGCTGTCGCCCTATATCCACGCCGAACGCCGCCGGATTTACTCCGCCGATCGAATCAAATATCCCATGAAGAGAGTTGATTTCGATCCCGACGGAGAACGGCATCCAGAAAACCGGGGCAAGTCTCCCTATGTCCGCATTTCCTGGGACGAAGCCGCCACGATTGTAGCCAAAGAGATCCAGCGGGTGATTGACACGTACGGCGGATCGGCAATCAGCGGTATCACTTCTTCTCACCACAACTGGGGAATTGTGGGTTACAAGATGGGTCCCTTTGCCCGGTTTATGAACATGCTTGGTTATACGCCAGTGCTGGACAATCCGGACAGCTGGGAGGGATGGCACTGGGGCGCCACCCACACCTATGGATTTTTTTGGCGACTGGGGATGCCCGAGCCGTACGACATGCTCGAGGATGCGCTCAAGCATGCAGAGATGATCGTGTTCTGGTCCAACGACCCAGACAGCACCCGGGGAACCTATTCCGGGCAGGATTCCGCTCTCTGGCGGCAGTGGCTAAAAGAGAAGGGTGTAAAGATGGTCTTCATCGACCCCTTCTATAACTACACCAACGCGGTCATGGGCGGAAAGTGGATTGCCCCGCGTCCCGGCACCGATACGGCGATAGCCATGGCCATTGCCTTTGTATGGATTACCGAAGGCACTTACAACAAAGAGTATGTTCGTGACCGCACGATAGGGTTTGAGGAGTTTAAGGCTTACGTGCTGGGCGAGACCGACGGCGTGCCCAAGACTCCCGAGTGGGCCGCCGAAGAATCGGGAGTTGAGGCACGGGTCATCCGCTCACTGGCTCGCGAGTGGGCGGCCAAGCGCACGGTGCTGTCAGGCGGTTCACGCGGGGGCGAAGGAGGTGCCTGCCGGCAAGCTTACGCGACCGAGTGGGCCCGCATGATGGTACTCTTGCAGGCCATGCAGGGCCTAGGAGCGCCGGGGCGTAGCATCTGGGGAACCACCATGGGGGCTCCCTCCAACACGACCATATGGGTCCCGGCTTATGGCGAGCCTGACGGGCGGATGTCTATGTCACGGAAGGCTGCCAAGTACATTCCCGAAAACCCCACGCAGCAGCGGCTGTGGCGTCTTACGGTGCCGGACGCCATTCTTAATCCTCCGGTGGAATGGTGGGGCGAAGGGTTCTGCGGAAAGAGCCTCGAGCAGCAGTTCACGCATTTTGTGTATCCGATGGAAGGCTATTCCGAAATCAAGCTGTGGTATCGCTACGGAGGCTCCTTCATAGGAACTATGAGCGACACCAGCAAGTGGGTGCGCATGTACCAAAGCCCCAAGTTGGAATTTGTCGTCAATCAGGACATTTGGTTCAACAGCGAAACCTGCATGGCAGACATTATTCTTCCTGCCTGCACCAATTTTGAGCGCGATGACATCGGTGAGTGGGCTGCCATTAACGGCTACACAGTCCATGCTAGCTGCGGCTGCAACTACCGTGTGGTGGTGAGGGAACAGAAGTGTATAGAACCACTCTGGGAGTCCAAGTCTGACTACGAGATTTTTGCTCTTATCAGTAAGAAGCTGGGCCGTTGGGAGGAGTACACAGACGGCGGCAAGACCGAGCTTGATTGGGTAAAGGCCTTCTTTGATATCTCCGATTTGCCCAAGGAGATAAGCTGGGAGGAATTCAACCAGAAGGGCTACCACATTATTAATATTGAGGAAGACTACAAGTCCACCCCTGCCCTGCGCTGGTTCTACGAGGGCAGGCCGTGCGACACCCCAGACCTCGGCAATCCCAAGCGGTTAACGGAGAAGGCGGGTGAACTAGGCACCTACAGTGGAAAAATCGAGTTTGCCTCGGTGAGCCTAAGAGAGCACTTCCCTGATGATGAGGAAAGGCCGGTAGTTCCGAAGTACATTCCAAGCTGGGAGGGGCATCGCTCCACTGAGCTAGTGGGCAAGTATCCCCTCCAGCTAATTTCTCCTCACCCGCGCTTCTCGTTCCACTGCCACTACGACAAGCATACTGATTGGCTAAACGACATCCCCGGGCATCGCATCAAGAAGGACGGACATGCGTGGTGGCCGGTGCGTATCAATCCGAAAGATGCGGCGGCGCGAGGGATAAATAACCATGACATTGTGCGCGTGTTTAACGATCGCGGATCCGTGCTTTGTATTGCCGTTGTCACCGGACGAGTGAGACCGGGGGTAGTGCACAGCTTTGCCTCGTCGGCCCACTATGATCCGCTTATTCCAGGGGATCCAAAGTCTCCGGACAAAGGGGGCTGCGTGAACTTGCTTACTCCATCGCGGATGTTGTCAAAGCATGCGCCAGGCATGACGCCAAATTCTTGCTTGGTCGAGATCGAGAAATGGGAGGGCTGACGAGATGACGCGTCTGGGCCTGCTCATAGATGTAACTAAGTGCAACGGCTGCTACAACTGCTTTCTTGCCTGCCGAGATGAGTACTACGGAAACGATTACCCTCCCTATTCGGCGGCGCAGCCTCTTGAGGGACATTTCTGGATGCAGGTCAAGGAAGTGGAACGCGGTGCCTACCCTAAGCCTAAGGTTGACTACGTGGCTGTCCCCTGTCAGCACTGCGAGGAGGCGCCCTGTATAACCGCTGCTCTTGACGGGGCGGTATACCGCCGGGCCGACGGGATTGTGCTAATTGATCCTGAGAAAGCCAAGGGACAGCGTGCTGTCGTGGGGGCTTGTCCCTACCGGGTGGTTTTTTGGAACGAGGAACTTGAAATCCCGCAAAAATGCACGTTGTGCGCGCATCTGTTGGATGCCGGGGAGCGTCAGCCTCGGTGCGTTGAAGCGTGTCCTACGGGGGCTCTGGTGTTTGGAGATCTAGATGATCCGGAAAGCGAGATTTCGCAGTTATGCGCCAGCCTGCCCACCGAGTTTTATCACCCGGAATATGGGACTAAGCCTCTGGTGCGCTACGTGGGGCTGCCTAAACGGTTTGTGGTCGGTGAAGTCATAAAAAGGGATAGGCCGGATGAGTGCGCAGAGGGCGTGCTTGTGACCTTGGAAGGAGAAGGAGTAAGGCTTGAGACTTACACCGACAGCTTTGGGGACTTTGAGTTTGATGGCCTGGAGAAGGATAAGGCGTATCAGGTGCGCATTGACTGCGAAGGCTATGCCTCAATGATTATTGATGTGTTTACTCGCCGGGATGTAGATCTAGGCACGATTGTACTAGAGCCTTTTGATTGATCTAGGAGCTACATGGAAGAGGTCGTTATTGCAAGTGCAGTTCGGACGGCGGTCGGCCGTATAGGCGGCGCGCTCAGAGATGTGGAGCCTGAGGACCTGGCCAAGCTGGTGATTCGGGAGGCTCTGGTTCGGGCTCAGGTGGAGCCAGGAGAGGTTGATGAGGTCATCCTGGGTCAAACCAAACAAAGCGCTGACGCGGCGAATATTGCCCGTGTGGCTGCCCTAAAAGCCGGTCTGCCGGTAGAGGTGCCAGCGTACACAGTTCACCGTCAGTGCGGCTCAGGCTTACAAGCTGTCTACAACGCTTGGCAGGCGATCCGGCTAGGCGAGGCAAGCGTAGTGGCGGCTGGCGGAGTAGAGAGCATGAGCAAGGCTCCCTATTACCTGCGCGGGGCTCGTTTTGGCTACATTTCC
The DNA here is from genome assembly GCA_026415615.1 of Thermoleophilia bacterium. Taxonomy (GTDB): domain Bacteria; phylum Actinomycetota; class Thermoleophilia; order RBG-16-64-13; family RBG-16-64-13; genus JAOAGT01. The sequence goes on from JAOAGT010000001.1 coordinate 262,363, forward strand.
GGCAACGCTGTGTTGGTTGATTCAAACACCGAGAGCCAGCCTCGTTCTCAGCCAGTGGAGATCTACGGCAATCTGACTATGGGGCTAACGGCTGAGAACTTAGCTGAGAGGTATGGGATTTCTCGAGAAGAGCAGGACCGTTTCGCCCTCGCCAGCCAGGAGAAAGCGCTGGCGGCTATAGAGTCCGGTCGTTTCAAGGAAGAGATAATCCCAGTAGAGGTGCCCCAGAAAAAGGGAGCGCCCGTAATTTTTGACACCGATGAGCATCCGCGCAAAAGTACGCTGGAGGGGCTTGCCGCGCTTCCGCCGGTCTTCAAGCAGGGTGGCACCGTCACGGCCGGCAACTCTTCTGGTCGCAATGATGGCGCGGCCTGCACGGTTTGCATGTCGGCTCGCGAAGCTGAGCGGAGAGGTATTGAGCCTCTGGCTGTCATAAGAAGCTTTGGTGTAGCTGGAGTGCCGCCCGAGATTATGGGGATTGGCCCCGCGCCAGCCAGCCGCAAGGCTTTGGCCAAGGCGGGGCTTAGCTTTGACGACATAGAGCTGATCGAACTGAATGAGGCCTTTGCGGCTCAGGCGCTCGCGGTGATAAAAGACCTGGGTCTCCAGGACCGCCTGGGCGACATCAATGTAAACGGAGGAGCTATCGCTCTCGGGCATCCCCTCGGCTGCTCCGGAGCGCGTATTTTAACCACGCTGCTCTACGAGATGAGAAGGCGCGGGGTCCGCTACGGCTTGGCCACCCTGTGCATTGCCGGAGGGCAGGGAATCGCTGTAGTAGTGGAGCGTGTCTAGCGCGAGGAAGGCTGCGATGGGCCCGGGCCGTCTTTGTGGGGAGTAAAAAGAGGCGCGGCGGCAGCCCTGCGGGGCTGCCGCCGCGCCCACATTCCGCTCTCCTACGCCCTAGCTCACGTCTCTCCCAGGGTCACTCGCCAGCACTGCTGGCGCCCGTCTGATCGGGTCGGCGGTCTCATGGGGTGAGCGGTAAGCTTGGAGTCTCGGCGGTCAAGTAGCCTATACGCACTTTGCCCCCGCAGAACTGCTGCACCAAATCAGCCAGTTCTTGGCAGGCGATCTCAATCTCTTCCCGGGTGACTGGCGGAAGTCCGTCCACGTTAAACTCGATGGCAGTGGTTTCGGGAAGAGTTAGGGTATGGTTGGCTTGTCGCCAAGTCCAGCGCCGGGTAAGGACTGTTTTTCCCTCGACAAAGATCACTTCGCCAGGCAGCGGGTTTTCTACTTCGCTTGAGCCAAAGGCCACAAACTCCTCGTCGCCTTCGGCAAAGCGAAGCTCGATATCGCCCCGGAGGACGTCGATGGCATGACCCCCAGCTGGCACCAGGTGGCGCAAAGAAATGATATTGCCTATGTCAACCAGAGCATTGATGGAAGGAATTTCCTCACTTCGCAGAGCCCGCCTGGCCATGGCCTCAACCGAAGATCGAAAGTCTGCTGGGCGGGCTCCAAAGGAGCGGTATGCCTCCCTCCAGCACTTGATGCGGGGTTCTTCGGCTATTTTGTCAAGGGTAAGGCGGCTTCGCACCGACTCCTCGGCTTCACGAAGTTTCGCCACCAGCTCTGGCGGCGAAGGTCCGTTGGTTACGTCAAAACCTAAGACCACTCCCCTTACGTAGCCGGGGAAGCGGGCAAAGATCTCGGGAGATACTCGGTATACAAAGTGACTCATCTTGATTCCTGCTCCCTCAGGTCCATGGTGTATCTTGCTGGTCTAGGCCGATTCTACAGCAACCGGCCGCTCTGGAGTTGTCCGCAGGGGAGCATTGGGCTAGGCTTTTGAAAAACCTACAACGAGAAGGACGGGCTATGCGCATTTCGATTCCCTGGGGTACCAGTACGACCTGGGTAGAGGTAGAAGATTCGCGAGTTGGCGGCGTCGTCGGCGCGGCGGTCGAGAGGAGCCCTGATTCGGAGGGAACTCTCAGGGCTGCGTTGTGCGAACCCGCTAATGATCTAGGCGGATTTCTCTCGCGTGCGCGCAGCCCCCTTCTCGTGGTGGTAAATGACGGGACCAGACCTACTCCTTCCGCTGAAGTTCTGCGAGTCATTGAGCCTCAGTTGCAGCAGTGGGTGGTCCGCACCGGTGGGAAGTTGGCTTTTGTCATCGCCACAGGGACTCATCGGGCGGCCCTTCCGGAGGAGTTAGACCGAATCTTTGGGGCCGAGCTCGCTGCTACTTACAAGGCAAGCATTTTCTCCCATGACTCCAAAGATGACGACAACTTGGTCTACCTAGGACGAACTAGCCGGGGTACTGAAGTCTGGGTTAACCGGCTGCTGGCCGAGGCTAATAGTGTGATCACAATAAACTCGGTTGAACCACACTACTTTGCTGGTTACACCGGGGGCAGAAAATCCCTGTTTCCCGGGCTTGCTGGTTACAAGACTGTTTGGGCCAACCACAAGCTTTCTATGGAACCTGGGTCAGAGCTTCTGGTGCTAGAGGGAAACCCGGTACATGAGGATCTGCAGGAGTGTCTCGCCCTGGGCATCGCAGGTAAGCAGGTTTACTCCATTCAGCTTGTCCTTGACCGAGATCATCGCATCGGCTATGCAGCTGCAGGGGACATCGAGACTTCGTTTCGCAGGGCTGTTTTGGTAGCCGAAAAGCAGTTTGTTCTGGACCTAGATCGGGAGTACGAGGTGGTGGTTGCGGTTGCGCCTCATCCGATGGACTGCAATTTCTACCAGACAAACAAAGCTATCCAAAGCGGTGCCTTGGCTGTCAAGCAAGGAGGAGTGCTCATTGTAGTGTCAGAGTGTCCGTTTGGTTTAGGAGAGAACCAGACTCTGTTTGACATGTTGGCTGCTGCTTCCTCCCCGGCTCAGGCTATCGAGCAAGCCAGGCGACAAGAGTATAAGCTGGGCATGCAACAAGCTGTCCGTATTGCCAGCATTCTGGAGAAAGCGCAAATTTGGGTGGTAAGCTCGTTGCCGGAGGAGCAGGTAAGGGCAATGTTCATGCGTCCTTTCCGCTCGGTCGGGGAGGCGATTGATCAGGCATTTGTTGAGATGGGAGAATCGGCCAAAGTGATCTTCCTTACGGAGGCCAGCATCACGGTTCCTCGCGTACGCAACAAGGCAAACCGTGATTCTTGAAAGTCCCGCGTGGTTTGGGTAATATGCGACTTCGCCTCCGCGCGAGGACACTTAGCGTGTGGGGGGGTGCCCGAGTGGCCAAAGGGAGCAGACTGTAAATCTGTCGCGGAATGCTACGGAGGTTCAAATCCTCCCCCCCCCACCACTCAAGACTAGTGAGCGGGAGCAGGCCTCCATAGCTCAGCAGGTAGAGCACTTCCATGGTAAGGAAGGGGTCCCCGGTTCGAGTCCGGGTGGGGGCTCCATCACGGGGCGGCGTAGCTCAGTTGGTCAGAGCAGCGGAATCATAATCCGCGTGTCAGAGGTTCGAATCCTCTCGCCGCTATGACGGTTTGTGTTAGCATGCGAGTTTGGTGACGACTAGGGAACGGTGATTTATGCGGGTACGGGTTACAATGGCTTGCCAGGAGTGCAAGCGGCGGAACTACACCACTACCAAGAACAAGCGCAACGATCCTGACCGAATCGAGTTGCGCAAGTACTGCAAGTGGTGCGGCACCGTCACCGTGCATAAGGAAACCAAGTAATCTCTAGTCGAGGACGAGGGCTGGCGCAGGGCAGTAGCTCAGCTGGAAGAGCACCGGTCTCCAAAACCGGTGGCCGGGGGTTCGAATCCCTCCTGCCCTGCCACTTTTATTGTTAAGGTGCGGTTGGGGTGGACTGCAAGAAATGGCAAGAACCGTAAGCGAGAAAACGGAAAGTAGCAGGGGTCGGGCTGCGGCCAACAAGGCCCGTGCCAGAGAGACGGCTGAGAGCAAAGGTATCTTGGCGCGTATGACGCCGCGGGTTCCGTTTTCTCGCACCACTGCCGGTCCGCGGGGGGCGGTAAGCACCAAGCCGGTGGGGCGCATTCGCACGTTCCTGCGCGAGGTTCGGGTCGAGATGACCAAGGTTACCTGGCCCTCGCGCAAGGAGCTCCTGCAGGCGACGGCTGTTGTGATCATCGCTGTCGCTATCGCTGGCGTCTATATTGGGGTTTTGGACTTTATTTGGAACCTGATTGTGAGAGCCGTGGGCCTGGGCTAACAAGCTCGCCTGTCATCTGGTCGCGGGAACGGTTGTTCGATGGAAGCAAAGTGGTACGTCATTAACACCTACTCCGGGCACGAGAAAAAGACTCGCGCCAACTTGGAGCACCGCATCAAAATGCTGGGGCAGTCCCAGTATTTTGAGGATATTGTGGTGCCAACCGAGCATGTGGTTGAGACCAAAGGCGGCGAAAAGGTCCATGTAGAGCGACGGATTTTCCCCGGATACATTTTGGTCAAGATGGTCTTGACCGATGAGTCATGGTCGCTCGTTCGTAACACTCCGGGGGTCACCGGTTTTGTCGGCTCCGAGAATAAGCCCACGCCGCTCACTCCGGCGGAGGTCGATCGGATCCTGCACACTTCTACAGTCGAGAAGCCTAGAGCCAAGGCCGAGTTTGCAGTGGGCGATCAGGTGCGGGTGGTCAGTGGTCCGCTCACGGACTTCACTGGCGAGGTGGCCGAGGTCAACGTGGAGCAGGGCAAGCTCAAAGTGATGGTTTCCATTTTTGGCAGAGATACCCCTACAGAACTGGGTTTTGATCAAGTGAAGAAGATTTAGCAACTCGCGGACACGGAGATCCAAAGTGGCAAAGAAGGTCAGGGCAATCGTTAAGTTACAAATAGTGGGAGGCAATGCCACCCCAGCGCCGCCGGTTGGACCTGCTCTGGGACAGCACGGTGTAAACATCATGGAGTTCTGCAAGGCCTACAACGCAGCCACTCAGGACCGTGCCGGCCAGGTTGTCCCGGTGGAGATCACTGTTTACGAAGATCGTTCTTTTAGCTTTGTTCTCAAGACCCCTCCTGCCGCGGTTCTCATCCGGCAGGCGGCCGGAATTCCAAAAGGCAGCGGCAATGTGCGGCGTGAGAAGGTGGGCAAGATCACGAAAGAGCAGTTGCGTCAGATTGCTGAGATCAAGATGCCCGATCTCAACGCCAAAGATATCGAAGGGGCGATGAGGATACTGGCCGGGACCGCCCGGAGCATGGGAGTCATTGTTGAAGACTAGCTGTAGGGCTGGTAGGGCCTGCGGGACCTGTACTTAACGGGTCTACGCATGCGGTAGATAGCAGGATTTAGTTAGGTGGGAGGGTGAGGAGCCCGCTAACCACAGGAGGCATTGCAGTGGCAAAGCGTTCAAGAAGATACATTGAGGCCAAGAAGGCTATTGAGCCGGGCCGTCTTTACACTCCGTTAGAAGCTGTAAATCTAATCAAGAGCCTGAACACTGCCAACTTTGACGAAACGGTGGAGGTTCATATCAAGCTGGGAGTAAACCCCCGACATGCGGACCAGCAGGTCCGGGGCACCGTCATGTTGCCTCACGGCACTGGGAAAAAGGTCAGGGTGGCAGTTTTTGCCAAGGGCGAAAAAGCGGCTGAAGCTGAAGCGGCCGGAGCTGACATAGTGGGGGCCGAAGATCTTGCTGCTCAAATTGAAGCAGGCATGCTCGATTTTGATGCATGCATTGCCACTCCGGACATGATGGGTGTGGTTGGAAAACTGGGGCGTATTCTGGGTCCGCGGGGTCTTATGCCCAATCCTAAGACCGGCACCGTTACCTTTGACGTAGCCAAGGCAGTCGCTGACGCCAAGGGCGGAAAAGTCGAATATAGGACGGATCGCTACGGCGTGGTGCACCTGGGCATCGGGAAGAAGTCCTTCCCGGCAGAACACCTAGTGGAAAATTACGGCGCAGTGTTGGACGAGATCGTCCGCGCTAAGCCTGCTGCCGCCAAGGGCAAGTACCTACGCTCTATAACTTTGGCTAGCACGATGGGGCCAGGCGTGCCCGTTGATACTTCGAAGACCAGAGCGTTGCTTGAGGAGGTTGCCTAGGGTACCTAGGTGGTATAATGCGGCCGCTCGGCCCCGGGGGCCGAGCGGCTAGTCCGGCCAGAGAAAGCTGGTGCCGTGTAGGCGGCAGAAGCGGTCAGGGAGAAGGCGACCCGCCAGCTTAGGCAGGGCAAAAGCCAAGCACCGATTAGCTTAATAGCTTGGTATTTTGATCGTCTGCCTCTGCTGCCGGAGGTGGGCGATTTTGTTTTTGGGCTTACAAGGAGGTGAGAACGAATGCCGAAACCAGAGAAGGTGGCGGCGGTCAAAGAAATAGCCCAGGACCTCAGTTCTACCGATGTCTACTACTTTGTCGACTACCGGGGTCTTACCTTTAAGGAGACAGCGCAGCTGCGGGCTAGGCTGCAAGAAGCTGGCGCCACCCTCAAGGTGGTGAAAAACACCTTGGCCCGTATTGCTGCAGCAGAAGCTAACGTGGAAGGACTTGAGCGGTTCCTGCAAGGCCCCACAGCGATTGCTTACTGTTACGGCGACCCTGCTCGGGTGGCTAAGGTTCTGCAAGACTTTGCCCGCGAGAAGAAGAAGACATCAGTGCGTGGGGCTCGTTTGCAGCACTTGCTGCTCGACCAGACTGGCGTAGAAAGAATTGCCACTCTACCCAGCCGGGAGCAGCTTGTTGGTCAGGTGGTAGGACTGATTGCTGCCCCGCTCAGGGGACTTGTCACAGTACTTGGCGGTCCTATGCGTGGTTTGGCTGTGGTGCTGGACCAGATACGAGAACAAAAGGCTCAAGCTGCCTAATGCTTTCGTTGTTAGGAGATTCGGAACAAGCTAAAGGTTTGATAGTTGTTTAGGCGGAAAGGAGAACGACGGTGACGCCGCAGGAACTAATTGAAGAAATCAAGAAGATGACAGTGGTGGAGCTTGCTGAACTGGTCAAGGCTCTCGAGGAGGAATTTGGTGTAAGCGCTTCGGCGGCGGTGGCTGTGCCGGCTATGGCGGCGGGTGCAGCGGCAGGCGCGGCGGCGCCGGCTGCGGCCGAGGAAGAGGAGCGTACAGAGTTCGACGTGATCTTGAAGTCTGCTGGTGACAAGAAGATCAACGTGATCAAGGTAGTCCGGGCTCTCACTGGTCTTGGCCTAAAGGAAGCCAAGGACTTAGTGGACGGCGCTCCGAACCCGGTCAAGCAGGGCGTAAGCAAGCAAGAAGCAGAAGATATAAAGAAGCAGCTTGAAGAGGCTGGGGCCGAAGTCGAGATAAAGTAGTTGCAGTCACAGCCAGTCTTGACAAGGCTGGCGGGGCCACAGAAGAAAAATTGGCGCCGCCAGCCTTGTCATGTTGATGCAAGCGTGTTAGTATGCGCGGTTGCGCATTCAGCATCATATCTTGTGCAAAACCCCTGGCATGTGAGGAGTGATACCCTTTGGGTGAGAGCAAGACTCCTAAACCGCGAAAATCCTTCTCAAAACTACCACACATTCTTGACGTTCCTAACCTTATCGAGGTTCAGACAAAGTCCTTCGAGTGGTTTAAGACTCAGGGTCTCAGAGAGATCATTGAGGACATAAACCCAATCGAGGACTACACCGGTAACTACGCCGTCGTATTCGGCGAGCACGAGTTCCGGGAACCGACGCTGACGCTCAAGGAGTGCCGGGAAAAAGACCTTACCTACTCGGCTCCCCTGTTCATGAAAGTCAGCTTCGAGAACCGGATAACCGGGGAAATCAAGGAGCAAGAGGTCTTCATGGGCGATGTGCCCATGATGACCGAGCAGGGAACCTTCATCATCAACGGGACCGAGCGCGTAGTGGTGACGCAGCTAGTGCGGTCGCCTGGCGCATATGTCATGGCGCCAAAGGATCCTACGAAGCAGGTCCTTACCGCCAACTTGATGCCTGCGCGAGGCTCCTGGTTGGAGTTTGAGATCGACAAGCGGGCCACGGTTTCCGTGCGTATTGACCGCAAACGCAAGCTTCCAGTCACGGTGTTTTTGCGGGCTCTCGCCAGTATTGATTCCCGGAAAACTGGGGACGACCCGGATTTCCTTTCCCGCGGCACCGATGAGGAAATCCTCGCCCTCTTTAATGACAATCCCTTTATCAAGGCCACGCTGGAAAAAGACCCAGTTAAGACAGTAGATGAGGCCTTGGTCGAGCTGTTTAAGAAGCAGCGTCCCGGCGAACCGCCCACTCTGGAGGGTAGCCGCACGCTTCTGTGGAACATCTGTTTTGATCCCAAGCGCTATGACTTAACGCGAGTTGGTCGGCACAAGCTCAATAAGCGTCTCGGCCTAAATGTCGACGAGTCTGTTCGCACTCTAACAAAGGCCGACATTGTGGCTCTCATCAGAGAGCTTGTGGCTGTGCCGCTGGAAATTGACCACGATCACCTGCTCGACGAAGCGGTTGATGTAGCCGAGGTGGCCGCTTCCTTACCATGGGAGGAAGTAGCCAACCGTCTTGATGAGTACGAGCATTTTGGCAACCGCCGCCTGCGCATGGTCGGCGAACTTGTCCAAGAAGCTTTCCGGGTTGGCTTGTACCGCATGGAGCGCGTGGTCAGAGAGCGTATGACCACTGAGGATCCGGAGAACATCACTCCGCAGTCTATCATCAACATTCGGCCAGTGGTCGCCGCGCTAAAAGAATTCTTTGGAAGCTCACAGCTCTCGCAGTTCATGGACCAGACCAACTCCTTGGCTGGGCTCACTCACCGGCGGCGGCTTTCTGCTCTTGGTGCGGGGGGTCTTACGCGCGAACGGGCTCCCATCGAAGTTCGCGATGTTCACCCCACACACTACGGTCGCATGTGTCCCATCGAGACTCCGGAGGGTCCCAATATTGGACTCATCGGGTCTCTCACAACCTACGCTACCGTAAACGAGTATGGCTTTGTGCAAACCCCCTACCGCCGGGTTATCAAGGGCGAGGGCCGCGTCACCAACGAGATTGTGTGGCTTACGGCCTACGACGAAGAAAACTACATCATTGCACAGGCCAACACGCCCGTGGATCCCGAGACGGGGATCTTTCTCGAGGAAACGGTTTTGGCGCGTGCTCCGCGAGGAGAATATGTAAGCGTACGGCGCGAAGACGTCGATTTCATGGACGTCGCCCCTATGCAGATCGTGTCGGTGGCTACTGCTCTTATTCCTTTCCTCGAGCATAACGATGCCAACCGAGCTTTGATGGGCTCCAACATGCAGCGTCAAGCCGTTCCCCTTCTGCAAACCGAGGCGCCGCTCATCGGCACTGGTCTTGAATTCAGGGCCGCGGTTGACACAGGTGATGTGCTTCTGGCCAAGAAAGCGGGCGTTGTGCGAGGCGTCTCTGCGGACCGGATTCTGCTTGAGACGGATGACGGCGGCTTGGAGACCTACGAGCTAATAAAGTTCGATCGCTCCAACCAGGGCACGTTGATCCACCAGAAGCCGGTGGTCAATGTGGGCGATGTGGTTAAGCCGGGCGACGTGCTTGCCGATGGAGCCTCTACCAAGAACGGGGAGTTGGCCCTGGGCCGCAACCTCCTCGTAGCCTTTATGAGCTGGGAGGGGTACAACTTCGAGGATTCCATCGTTATCAGCGAGCGTCTAGTAAAAGAGGACATTCTTACCTCGATTCATATTGAGGAATACGAAGTAGAAGCACGCTCGACCAAACTTGGCGACGAGGAGATAACAAGAGACATTCCTAACCGGTCTGAAGAGTCGCTTGCGGACCTGGACGAAAACGGTATCGTCCGGATAGGAGCCGAAGTCTCCTCGGGCGATCTACTGGTTGGGAAGATCACCCCCAAGGGCGAGACCGAGCTTACTGCCGAAGAGAAACTAATCCGGGCTATCTTCAAGGAAAAGGCCCGTGAGGTGCGTGACACGTCTCTTAAGGTCCCGCACGGGGAAAAGGGCGTGGTGATCGACGTCAAGGAGTTCTCCCGGGACAAGGGCGACGACCTCCCGCCGGGAGTAAACCGCCTGGTGCGGGTGTACGTGGCCAAGAAGCGCAAGATTGCCGAAGGCGACAAACTGGCTGGTCGCCACGGGAACAAGGGGGTTATCTCCAAGATAGTTCCCGAAGAAGACATGCCTTTCCTCGAGGATGGCACGCCGGTGGACATCATCCTCAACCCATTGGGTGTGCCTTCCCGGATGAACATCGGGCAAATAATGGAGACGCACCTCGGTTGGGCTGCTCATCACGGCTTTTACCAGATCAAGCGGAACGGCAAGAGCATGGATGGGGATCCGCAGCTTCGTGCCGATCTCACCCCGGAAGAAGAGCTTGAACTCGTCAAGAAATACTACGAGGTGGTCGACAAGTCTACGGCAGAGGGGCCTGTGCCTATAGCATCGCCAGTGTTCGACGGCGCGACGCCGCTCGAGGTCGACGAAGCTCTGCTGGGGTGGGCGCTTGCTCACGAAGAGGACTTCAAGGATCCGCTCAAGGTCAAGATGTCCATCGGACTGGCCAATGACCCGGGGACACGGGTTTCCGGCAAGGTCAAAGTCTACAACGGCCGCACGGGTGAGCCGTACGAGCAGACCGTGACCGTTGGGTACATGTACATCCTTAAGCTGCACCATTTGGTGGACGACAAGATCCACGCGCGTTCTACCGGGCCTTACTCGCTTGTTACACAGCAACCCTTGGGAGGAAAGGCCCAGTTTGGTGGTCAGCGGTTCGGCGAGATGGAGGTATGGGCGCTGGAGGCGTACGGAGCTGCCTACACGCTTCAAGAGATGCTCACTATTAAGTCTGACGATACTCAAGGCAGGGTAAAAGCCTACGAGGCCATCGTTAAGGGCGAGAATATTGCTCGGCCGGGCATTCCTGAATCGTTCAAAGTGTTGCTCAAGGAGATGCAGTCGCTTGCCCTGGATGTTCAGGTGATAAGTGAAGAGGGTGAGCAGATTGAGACGACGGAGGAAGATGACGAACTGCTGCGCGCGGCCGAAGAGCTGGGCATCGATCTTTCTGCCCGCTACCGGGTAGAGGATCAGGGGGAGGCTGCAGCGGCCAGCGTTTTAACCGCGAGTCAGGCCCTCGGTGGGCTGGATAGCCGTGACTTTGGCGAGCGCATGGACAGGGGAGAGCTTGAGATGGATGGCTCTGCCGATGATGATCTGCTGGAAGATAGGACTGGTGAGTTTGAGGGGGCGCCCGACCTGCAAGCTTTTCTCGAAGTGGGCGAGAATCCTGACGATATCGGACTGTCCCCATTTGATGACGACGCGGAATAGGAGCTTTCCGTGATAGACATAAACGACTTTGAAGCCATCAAAATAGGTTTGGCCTCGCCCGAGCGCATTCGTTCGTGGTCTTCGGGCGAAGTGACAAAGCCGGAAACTATCAACTACCGGACTTTAAAGCCGGAAAAGGACGGTCTATTCTGCGAGCGCATCTTTGGTCCCACCAAAGACTGGGAATGCTATTGCGGTAAGTACAAGCGCGTCCGCTATAAGGGCATTATTTGCGAGCGCTGCGGGGTGGAAGTAACGCGGGCCAAGGTGCGCCGCGAGCGCATGGGCCACATTGATCTGGCGGCGCCAGTAAGCCACATCTGGTACTTCAAGGGCGTGCCCAGCCGCATGGGGTATCTCCTAGACATCTCCCCCAAGCAGCTTGAACGGGTGCTGTACTTCTCTGCTTCCATTGTCACCTTTGTGGATGAGGAAAAGCGCCAGCGTGATATGGGGAAGTTGGAAGAGCTGGTGCAGGCCGATATTGAGAATACTTTTGCTGCCCGCGACGAGCGCAAGATCAAGATCATGGCTCGTCGAGACAAACTGGTCTCGGTCCTTGCGGGCAACTCCACCCTAGATGAAGACGAAGAAGAAGAGTACGACCGCGACATGGCCGAGCTTGCTCGGGTGGCTGGTCTGTCTGAGGCCAAGCCCTCCGACATGAGCCCGGAAGAGGTGGAAAAGCGGATCACCGACGTGCGCATCCGGGCCGAAGAGATGCTGCGGGAGGTGGACCGCTGGGCAGATCAGCAGGCTGCCCGTCTGCGGGAGATTTGGAGCACTTTTAAGACCATCAAAAAGTGCGACATCTTCACCGACGAGCCGTTCTTCCGCGACATGAAGGAGAAGTTCGGCAGCCCCTTCGGCTACGGTGTCTACTTCCGCGGCGGCATGGGGGCGGAGGCCATCCGCGAGCTGCTGGCAGCGGTAGATCTGGAGGCCGAAGCCAAGGCTTTGCGCGAGACCATCAAGAACTCCAAAGGTCAGAAGCTTTCCCGCGCGGTCAAGCGCCTTAAGGTGGTGGAAGGCTTCCTGCGCTCAGGCAACCGGCCGGAGTGGATGATTCTTGAGTGCATCCCCGTGATTCCGCCGGAACTTAGGCCCATGGTGCAACTGGATGGGGGGCGCTTTGCCACCTCGGATCTTAACGACCTTTACCGCCGGGTGATCAACCGCAACAACCGGCTCAAGCGTCTGCTTGACCTAGGGGCGCCGGAGATCATCGTAAATAACGAGAAGCGCATGTTGCAGGAAGCAGTAGATGCCCTGTTTGACAATGGGCGGCGCGGGCGGCCAGTCACCGGTCCTGGCAACCGGCCTCTTAAGTCCCTTTCCGATATGCTCAAGGGCAAGCAGGGCCGCTTCCGGCAGAACCTGTTGGGTAAGCGCGTCGACTACTCGGGCCGTTCGGTGATCGTGGCTGGTCCGGAACTCAAACTACACCAGTGCGGGCTACCCAAGACTATGGCTCTTGAGCTGTTTAAGCCCTTTGTCATGAGTCGCCTGGTGCAGCGCAAGCACGTACAGAACATAAAAGCGGCCAAGAAGCTGGTAGAAAGCGAGTACCCCGAAGTCTGGGACATCCTAGATGAGGTGATCGCTGAACATCCGGTGCTTCTTAACCGGGCTCCCACTCTGCACCGCCTAGGCATCCAGGCCTTTGAGCCCGTGCTTATCGAGGGTAAAGCCATCCAGCTTCATCCGCTGGTGTGTACAGCCTTTAACGCCGACTTTGACGGTGACCAGATGGCGGTGCACCTGCCGCTGTCGGTGGAGGCGCAGGCTGAAGCTCGCATTCTCATGCTTTCTAGCAACAACATTCTTTCGCCGGCGCACGGGCATCCCATTGCTATTCCTACTCAGGACATGATCCTGGGTTGCTATTACCTCACCTACTTTGATGGTCCGGATTTGACGGCCATCGATCCCTATAATCCAGAGGCTATCCGGGCGCTTGAAGAGCAGACCGGCAAGCGGGTCAAACCGTTTGGCAGCGTAGCCGAAATTGAGCACGCTCTTGCTGATAAGAGCCTGGGTCTGCAAGATCCTATTCTTTTCCGGTGGGATGGCAGAAGACTGCTTACTACCCCAGGGCGAGCCATTTTCAACTCCTCGGTAGTAGAAGCTCTAAAAGATTACTTCGGCGAAGACTGGGAGAAGGAAGGCCCCGAGGGCACCATCCGCAAGGACGACTACCGTTACCAGAACCGGGTCTTTACCAAGAATGAGATGACGGCCTTTGTGGGTGAGCTCGTTGAGTACTACGGTGCTACTGCCGTAGCGAACATGCTAGACACCCTCAAAGACCTAGGCTTCCGCTACGCCACCTATGCGGGTGTCACCATTTCCAAAAACGACGTCGTAGTGCCTAAAGAAAAGTACGAGATCTTGGAAGAGTACGAGCAGAAGGTTAAAGAGGTCGAGGACGCCTACATGCACGGCCTCCTAAGCGACGAGGAGCGCCGCAACCAGGTGATCGAGTTGTGGACGGAGGCCACTGATAAGGTGGAAACGGCGATGGAGCGCAACTTCCGCCGTCTAAACCCGGTCTATATGATGGCCTACTCCGGCGCCCGCGGGTCTCTCAAGCAGATCCGGCAGCTAGCGGGTATGCGCGGTCTTATGGCTTCACCTAAGGGCGAGATCATCGAGCGCCCGGTCAAGTCCAGCTTCATGGAGGGTCTGGGGGTACTTGAGTACTTCATTTCTACACACGGGGCACGCAAGGGCTTGGCGGATACAGCGCTAAGGACAGCTGACTCGGGCTACCTCACCCGCCGTCTGGTGGATGTGGCCCAAGAAGTGGTGGTGCGGGAGCGTGACTGCGGCACCACTGAGTACATCGACATGCCACTGCGCGGCAGAGGCGGTGCTCTAAACGAGATGCTTCCCGGCCGGGTGCTCGCCACAGACGTAGCTGATCCCAACACCGGGGAGGTGCTCTACCGGCGCAACGAGATGCTAAACAAGCGCATGCTGGATCGGCTGCTCGCCCTTTATCCCGAGGAACAGTATCCAGACTTTAAACTTAACGTGCGCTCGGTGCTTTGCTGCCGAAGCGAAAGAGGGGTCTGTCAGTACTGCTACGGCCGCTCTCTTGCTACCAACGAACTGGTGGCCATCGGCGAAGTGGTGGGCATCATCGCTGCTCAGTCCATCGGTGAGCCGGGCACCCAGCTCACCATGCGTACCTTCCACACCGGCGGCGTGGCCGGAGCGGACATCACCCACGGTCTACCGCGGGTGGTGGAGCTCTTCGAAGCTCGCAAGCCCAAGGGGCAGGCTAAGATCACCCAGTATGCAGGCATTGTCCATATTGAAGAGGGCGATAAAGCCAGGCGGGTGGTCATCATTGATCCTGAGACCGGTGAGGAGCTGCACAGCTATGCGGTGAGCCGCCGCGTAGAACTCATGGTTAAAGAAGGCCAGCATGTGGAAGCGGGCGACCAGCTTTATGAGGGCTCTCTTAACCCGCATGAGCTGCTTAAGTACAAGGGCGTGCTTGAGACCGCCCGCTACATTGTGCGCGAGGTGCAAGAGGTCTACCGCACCCAAGGGGTGCAGATCGACGATAAGCACGTGGAGCTAATCGTCCGTCAGATGACCAAGAAGGTCTTGGTGGATTCCCCGGGCGACACCGACTTCCTGCCCGGTCGCCTGGTGGACCGTCTTGTCTTTGAACGCGAGAACCAGCGGGTCATAGAGGCTGGTGGCGAACCGGCCACCTGTGAAGAGGTTATCTTGGGCATCACCAAGGCTTCCTTGGCTACGGAAAGCTTCCTCTCGGCGGCTTCGTTCCAGGAGACCACCAAGGTGCTTACTGATGCCGCTCTGGAAGGCAAGGTGGACGAACTTCGTGGCCTGAAAGAAAACGTTATCATCGGCAAACTAATTCCTGCGGCTACTGGCTTGCGCGAATACCGCAATATTGAGCTAGTAACCAAAGGCATGCCTGCCGAGATGGATGACATTTTTGGAGAACTAGGTGAGGTGCGCTCTGAAAGCGAGCTTTCTCCCGAAGAGCAATGGGCCAGATTGACCGGGGGAAGCACAGCTCCCCAGGGATCTAACCTCTTGATAGAGGACCTTGAGCTACCCACCTATGTGCAGTCTGTACTTGCCCGGGCCGGGATTGAGCGAGTAAGAGACCTGCTAAATAAGACTCCAAAGGAACTCATGGCTCTTCCTGGGCTTGGCCAAAAGAGCCTTGAGGAAATCCGGGCCCGTCTGGCCGAGCGGGGTTTGCGGCTTCCGGGAGAGGATCTTAGCGAAGGAGCGTTAACAGCAGATGAAAGTGAGTCTCTCCTCGGCTCAGGTACGGGTTTTGACCCGGATGACGAGGAGCTGTTGGGTGGAGTAGAGCAGTCCGGAGACACACGCACGCAAGATTCGTAGAAGAGAGTAGGTGTAACATCTTGAGCCTTTCTTGCAGGCGTGTAGGGGCTTTGCTATACTTCGGCGTCCCTGTGTGGCCGGCGGTTCATGAGTTCTCGGCCGGCTTTCTGGAAGGGAATACCGGGGAAACAACGGGACGGGTTTAGGAGTTCGCGTGCCGACGATCAACCAACTGGTCCGCAAAGGACGAGAAAAGAAGATTAAGAAGACCAAGACCCCTGCTTTGAAAGGGGCCCCGCAGAAGCGTGGAGTGTGCACGCGGGTGTATACCACCACCCCGAAGAAGCCTAACTCCGCTCTGCGGAAAGTAGCGCGTGTACGCTTGGTAAATGGCATGGAGGTCACGGCCTACATCCCCGGGATCGGACACAATTTGCAGGAGCACTCTGTGGTGCTTATCCGGGGTGGAAGAGTAAGAGATCTCCCGGGCGTGCGGTACAAGATAATTAGGGCTGCTCTTGACGCGGCTGGGGTTGCAGACCGGCGACGGGGGCGGTCCAAGTACGGGGCTAAGCTACCAAAGTAACAGGAAGGCACACGGGGTTATGGCCAGAAGAGCAAGAGCGCCGAAGCGGGAAATCCCGCCGGATCCCATATACCGAAGCCGGCTGGTTACCCAGATGATCAACCGGTTGATGAAGGACGGTAAGAAGTCTATCGCCGAGAAGATCATGTACCGGGCGATGGATATTCTGCGTGAGCGCACGGGCAACGATCCCGTGGCAGTCCTGAAAGAGGCGGTTGAGAACGTGAGGCCGGCCCTCGAGGTGAGATCGCGGCGGGTGGGCGGCGCTAACTATCAGGTGCCGGTAGAAGTACCTACCAGGCGCTCGTACACCTTAGCGGTACGGTGGTTGGTGGTGAACAGTCGGATGCGCCGGGAACACAGCATGCCCGAGCGTCTGGCTGGTGAGCTGCTAGACGCCTACCACCGCACGGGTGCGACTGTAAAGAAGAAGGAAGACCTGTTGCGTATGGCCGAAGCCAACAAGGCCTTTGCGCATTACAGATGGTGACGGGTTAGCAAGTCAAGCAGGTACGTTTGGAGAATCGTGGCGCAAGCAACAGCACATAGACCGGAGACAAAAGCGGCGCGTCAGTACCCGCTCGAGAGGGTGCGCAATATCGGCATCATGGCGCACATCGATGCCGGAAAAACCACCACGACCGAGCGGATCCTCTACTACACTGGCCGCACGTATAAGATTGGCGAAGTAGACGATGGTGCCGCCGTGATGGACTGGATGGCCCAGGAGCAGGAGCGGGGCATCACCATCACGTCGGCTGCTACCACGTGCGAGTGGCGTAATCATCGCATAAACATAATAGACACGCCCGGGCACGTGGACTTTACTATGGAGGTCGAGCGGTCACTGCGTGTGCTCGATGGCGCCATTGCCCTCTTCTGCTCGGTCGCTGGGGTGGAGCCTCAATCCGAGACCGTTTGGCGGCAGGCAGACAAGTATCACGTACCGCGTATAGCCTTTATGAACAAGATGGACCGAGTGGGGGCCGATTTCATGCGCGCTGTAGAGAGCATGAAGACTCGGCTTAATGCTAGACCGCTTGTGGTTCAACTTCCGCTCGGCTCCGAGGACAGTTTTCGCGGGGTCATCGATCTTGTTCGCATGGTCGCATACGTCTACGAAGACGAGATGGGCGTCGAGTGGCTTGAGCTTCCTATCCCTAAGGATATGCGGGACGAAGCCGAAGCTGCGCGCACCCAGATGATCGAGACCCTCGCGGAGTTCGATGATCACCTGTTGGTGGATTACCTAGAGGGACGGCCGCTTTCCGAGGCGATGATCAAGGCGGCTATTCGCAAGGCCACCCTTGCTATTCAGATCACGCCAGTGCTTTGCGGCTCAGCTTTCCGCAACAAGGGCGTGCAGATGCTGCTTGATGCGGTAGTGGACTACTTGCCTTCGCCTCTAGACATAGCCGCGGTGGAGGGAACCGATCCTAGAACAGGAGAGACTATAGTTCGGCGAGCTGCGGATGAAGAGCCCTTTACCGCGCTCGCTTTCAAGATCATGTCGGATCCCTATGTGGGAAAGCTCACCTATTTCCGGGTGTATTCTGGGGTTCTTCGAGCTGGTTCATATGTGTATAACGCCAGCAAAGGCAAGAGGGAGCGGGTAGCGCGTATCCTGCAGATGCACGCTAACCACCGCGAGGACATCCCCGAGGCTCGCGCGGGCGATATTGCTGCCGCGGTCGGGTTGAAGCAGACCACTACCGGGGACACTCTTTGTGACTCTGAGGCTCCGATTTTGCTTGAGCCGATTGAGTTTCCCGAGCCGGTCATCTTTGTGGCCATCGAACCTAAGACGAAAGCGGACCAGGACCGCCTGTCTGAGAGCCTGATGAAGCTGGCCGAGGAAGATCCGACTTTCCGGGTGCGTACCGACGAAGAGACCGGACAAACTATCATCGCGGGGATGGGCGAGCTGCACCTCGAGATCATTGTTGACCGTCTACTCCGCGAGTTTAACGTCGACGCAAACGTTGGACGGCCCCAGGTTGCTTACCGGGAAGGTATCACCAAGGCGGTCCAGCGAGTGGAGGGCCGCTTTGTGCGGCAAACAGGCGGCCGCGGCCAATATGGTCACGTTGTCATCAATCTGGCTCCAAATGAGTACGGAGCTGGCTTTACGTTTGAGAACAAGGTCGTCGGGGGAGCGGTTCCCAAGGAGTACGTGCCGGCGGTGCAAGCGGGCATTTTGGAGGCTATGGAGACTGGTGTTTTGGCCGGCTTCCCCATGGTGGATGTTAAGGTTGAACTGGTTGATGGCTCCTACCACGAAGTTGACTCTTCGGAGCTAGCGTTTAAGATTGCTGGCTCCATCGCTTTCCGGGAGGCGGCAAAGAAGGCCGGTCCCGTTCTACTTGAGCCCATCGAAGATGTGGAGGTGGTGGTCCCCGAGGAATACATGGGTGATGTTATTGGTGACCTTAACTCTCGCCGGGGGCATATTACGGGCATGGAACTGCGCGCTGGAGCCCAGGTCATCCGGGCCTTGGTGCCGCTGGCGGAGATGTTCGGGTATGCTACAGACCTACGGTCGATGACTCAGGGGCGAGCAGCCTACACTATGCGTTTTAGCCACTATGCGGAAGTGCCGGCTGAAATCGCCAGCGAAATAATCGCTCAGCAGGGCGGAACAACCATAAATAGTTAGAAGCAAGGAGAGGCTGCTGGGCTGTGGCGGCCGCCTAGGAGCTTCAGGTAGAAAGGGAGGAACAAAGTGGCGAAGAAAAAATTTGAGAGGACCAAGCCGCATGTTAACGTAGGCACCATCGGTCACATTGACCACGGCAAGACTACCTTGACCGCGGCCATTACCAAGTGTCTGGCGGCCGTAAACCCAAACGTTCAGTTCCGTAGTTTCGACTCTATCGACAACGCGCCCGAAGAGCGCGAGCGCGGTATCACCATTGCTACAGCTCACGTCGAGTACGAGACCGACAAGCGGCACTACGCTCACGTAGACTGCCCTGGGCACGCCGACTACATCAAGAACATGATCACTGGTGCTGCTCAGATGGACGGCGCCATTCTGGTGGTTTCCGCTGCCGACGGCCCCATGCCGCAGACTCGGGAGCACATCCTGCTTGCTCGTCAGGTGGGCGTTCCGTACATCGTGGTCTTTATGAACAAGGCCGACATGGTGGACGATCCCGAGCTTCTCGAGCTGGTGGAGCTTGAAGTGCGTGAGCTCCTTAGCCAGTATGAGTTCCCGGGCGACGAGGTGCCTGTGGTTGTGGGCTCTGCTCTCAAGGCTCTCGAGCACGGGTGCGGCGATCGCAACTGCCCCTCCTGCAAGTGCATATTCGAGCTTTGCGACGCGCTGGACGAGTATATTCCCGAACCGGTTCGCGCTATCGACAAGCCGTTCCTGATGCCTATTGAAGACGTGTTTAGCATTCAGGGTCGCGGCACCGTGGTTACTGGTCGTGTTGAGCGCGGCATCATCAAGGTGGGCGATCAGGTTGAGATCGTTGGTCTCAGACCCGAAAGCCTAAAGACGGTGGCGACCGGCGTGGAGATGTTCCGCAAGCTTCTGGATGAGGGTCGTGCTGGCGACAACATTGGCGTCCTATTGCGCGGTATTAAGCGCGAAGAGGTAGAGCGCGGTATGGTTCTGGCCCAGCCGGGTAGCATCACGCCTCACACAGAGTTCGAGGCTCAGGTTTACGTGCTGACCCGGGAGGAAGGCGGCCGGCATACCCCGTTCTTCAGCGGTTACCGTCCGCAGTTCTACTTCCGGACCACTGACGTGACCGGCGATGTGAGATTGCCGGAGGGTGTTGAGATGGTCATGCCGGGCGACCATGTGAACTTGAATGTCAAGTTGATCACCCCGATCGCCATGGAAGAAGGTCTGCGCTTCGCTATTCGCGAGGGCGGCCGCACTGTCGGGGCTGGCGCTGTGACGAAGATCATCAAGTAAGAGTAGGAGTCGTCAAGTGGCGCAACAGAAAATACGCATCAGGCTCAAGGCCTACGATCATGAGCTAGTGGACCGGAGCGCTCGTGCCATCGTGGAGACGGCAGAGCGAACCGGAGCCACGGTGTCTGGGCCTGTGCCGTTGCCCACAGAGAAGAATGTGTTCTGCGTGATCCGGAGCCCATTTAAGGACAAGGATTCCCGCGAGCATTTTGAAATCAGGACGCATAAGCGCCTGATAGACATTCATCAGCCCACCCCCAAGACGGTGGATTCGCTGATGCGGTTAGATTTGCCTGCGGGCGTGGACATCGAGATCAAACTGTGATGAAGGCACTATTAGGCAAAAAGCTGGGAATGACCCAGTTCTTCAATGAGGACGGCACCGTCGTCCGTTGCACGGTCATTGAGGCTGGTCCCTGCGTGGTGACCCAGAAGAAGACCGTGGAGAAGGACGGCTATACGGCAACGCAAATTGCCTTCGCTGATGTGAAACCCAAGAGGCTTAACAAGCCTCTGCTGGGTCACTTCAAGAAGGCTGGAGTTTCGCCCAAGCGCTACCTGGCTGAGGTCCGTGGGGAGTACGACTTGGCTGTGGGCGACACAGTCACAGTTGACGTGTTTTCCCCAGGGGACAAGGTCAAGGTTACCGGGATCAGCAAGGGCAAGGGGTTCCAAGGCGTGGTGAAAAGGCATGGCTTCGGTGGGGGCCCGGGGTATCACGGAGCGCATTTCCATCGGGCTCCGGGCTCCATCGGAGCTTCGTCCGATCCCTCTCGGGTTTACCCCGGCAGCCGGATGCCTGGACACATGGGCTCCGTGCGGGTAACCCAGGTAGGCCTGACGGTGGTCAAGACTGACCCTGAGCGGAACCTCTTGCTAGTCAAGGGCGCGGTTCCGGGGAGCAAGGGTTCCCTGGTAATGATCAGAGGTTAGGCAGATGCCAACTATTGAGAAGATCGACGAAAACGGCGTGGTGGTTGGACAGCATGAGCTAAGCCCGGCTCTGGTAGAAGAGCGGGTCAACGTCGGCTTGCTTCACCAGGTGGTTGTAGCCGAGTTGGCCGGTCATCGTCAAGGCACTGCGGCAGCGAAAGGCAGAAGCGAGGTTGACAGGACCGGCAGAAAGCAGTGGCGCCAGAAGGGTACTGGTCGAGCTCGTGTAGGGTCTTTCAAGGTGCCGCAGTATGTGGGCGGTGGGGTGGCGTTTCCACCCATTCCCCGCAGCTATGCGATGAAGATCAACAAGAAGGTAAAAGCCCAAGCCTACCGAATGGCTCTGGGTGATCTTGTGAGCGGGGGCAACGTCCGGGTTCTTACCGGCGTCACATTTGCGGAGCCTTCTACCAAGCGGGCTGCGGCTATTCTCGGCAAGGCCGGACTAGAGCTTCCACTGCTAGTTCTGGTGGGTGCAGAAGAGATTGCGGCACTCAAGAGTTTCCGCAATCTGCAAAGAATCCGAGTGCTTCCGGTTACTGAGGCGGAAGTGCAGGATTACGTGTGGGCCAAGAGTCTCCTCTTTACAGAAGAAGCGGTCTCTTTCCTAGAGAGCCGTCTGGCGCAGCAAGGTGGTGAGGCGTGATGGACGCGCGAGAGGTCATCATTCGCCCGATTATTTCCGAGAAAAGCTACCGGGCTATCGATGACAACAGATACTCGTTTGAGGTAAATCAACGGGCCAATAAGCACCACATCCGCGCCGCTGTGGAGGAGATTTTCGGCGTTAAAGTCATCGGGGTCCACACGATCAACGTGAAACCCAAGCCGAAGCGCCGCGGACTCCACAGGGGCAAGACCAGACGCTGGAAGAAGGCAGTGGTGGAGCTTGCTCCGGGCAATCGCATTGACTTCTTCGGCGCTACATGAGTGTAGAAGGGAAGCGGTAGAAGAGAATGGGTATCAAGACCTACAAGCCTACATCTCCGGGCATCCGGTTTGTGACTACGTCAACGTTTGACGAGATCACCAAGACCGAGCCCGAAAAGGCGCTTACCCGTCCTGTCAAGCGCAAGGGCGGCCGCAACAACAATGGCCGCATCACCACGCGTCACCAGGGCGGGGGGCACAAGCGTCTGTACCGGCTGGTGGACTTCAAGCGCGACAAAGATGGCGTACCTGGTCGCGTGGCTGCGATCGAGTATGATCCTAATCGGAATTGCCGCATCGCGCTGGTTGTCTACGCAGACGGAGAAAAACGGTACATTCTCGCTCCCAACAAGCTCACCGTTGGAGCCATGATAGAGGCCGGGCCCAACGCGGATATCCGTGTAGGGTGTGCACTGCCCCTGCGCAACATTCCGGTGGGCACTATGGTCCATAACGTGGAGCTGTACAAGGGCCGCGGTGGGCAGATTGCCCGGGCTGCGGGGACTTCTGCCCAGGTTATGGCCAAAGAAGGCAACTATGCTGTCCTGCGCCTCCCATCAGGGGAGATGCGAATGATCCATCTTGACTGCCGGGCCACGGTGGGCGAGGTGGGCAATGCAGAACACGAAAACCTGGTGGTGGGAAAGGCCGGGCGCAAGCGGTGGCTGGGAGTAAGACCAGGCGTGCGGGGTACCACCATGAACCCAGTTGATCACCCGCATGGCGGCGGTGAGGGTTCCACACCTCCCGGGCGGCCCTCGGTGACTCCCTGGGGGAAACCTACGCATGGGCACAAGACCCGCAAAGCGAACAAACCGTCTAACAAGTACATTGTCAGGCGGCGCAACGAGGGGAGATAGGAGGAAGGCGTGACGAGGTCAAGCAAGAAAGCTCCCTACGTTGACGAGAAGCTTATGCGGCGAATTTTGGCCATGAACGAGACTGGGGAGAAGCGCATGATCAAGACGTGGTCACGCGCATCGGTGATCTACCCAGAAATGGTAGGCCACACCATCGCTGTTCACGACGGCCGTAAGCATGTGCCCATCTACATAACGGAGAGCATGGTGGGCCACCGACTCGGTGAGTTTGCCCTAACCCGGACTTTCCGTGGTCACGGGGGAAACAAAGAACGGCGCATGAGGAGGAAGTAAGACCATGGTCAGCGCAACAGCTAAGTACGTGCGCATATCTCCTCGCAAGGCCGGAGACATGGCTCGCCTTATTCGGGGCAAGAAGGTGCAAGAGGCCAGGGCGATCTTGGCCCTAAGTCCGCGAGCCGCGGCGCGGGTGGTGGCAAAAGTGCTCAACTCGGCTGTCGCCAACGCGGAGAATAATCACGACATGGATGCTGACAGCCTTTACGTGGTGCAGGCCTATGTGAACGGAGGGCCTATTTTGAAGAGGTTTCGTCCTCGGGCCATGGGCCGCGCTTGCCGCATAAGAAAAAGGACAAGTCACATCACGGTGTGCGTCGACGAGAAAAAGGAGTCGTAGCAGGTGGGTCAGAAAGTTCATCCGGTAGGCTTGCGACTCGGGATTATCCACGACTGGAAAGCTCACTGGTATACCGAGCGGAATTTTGCGGATTTTCTGCGCGAGGATCTTGACATCCGCGCTCACATTAAGCGGCGGATGGGGCATGCTGGGCTGTCCACGATTGTGATTCATAAGGACACCAATAAGTTGGTAGTCCATATTCACACAGCTCGGCCAGGCATAGTGATTGGCAAGTCGGGTTCTGAAGTGGAGGCGTTGCGGCGCGAACTTCACGAGATGACCGGCAAAAATGTGCAGGTCAATATCGTTGAGGTAAAGCGGCCTGAGCTCGATGCCAATCTGGTGGCTCAGTCTATCGCTGAGCAGCTCTCTAACCGGGTGAGCTTTCGTAGGGCCATGAAGCGAGCTATTACCTCCGCCATGCGGTCCGGTGCTGTCGGCATAAAGGTAAAGACCGGCGGCCGTCTGGCTGGCGCGGAGATGGCGCGAGTAGAGGGATATAGCGAAGGGCGAGTGCCTCTGCACACTTTGCGCGCAGACATTGACTATGGTTTCTGTGAGGCCGACACCACGTTTGGCAAGATCGGCGTGAAGGTGTGGATAAACAAGGGTGAGATCATGCCTGAAGGTTACCGGCAGGAGGCTGGCAGCCAGGCTGAGGCTCGCGCCTAGAGGAATACGTATCGTTCTTTGCTGGAAAAGGTAAGGACAAGAGATGTTACTACCAAAGCGGGTCAAATATCGTAAACAGCAACGGGGCCGCATGAAGGGCAAGGCAAAAGGCCAGACGCAAGTGCACTTTGGTGAGTACGGCCTCCAAGCGCTTGAGCCGGGTTGGATCACTAACCGGCAGATAGAAGCCGCGCGAATTGCTATGACCCGAAAGATTAAGAGGGGAGGAAAGGTTTGGATAAACATCTTCCCCGACAAGCCGGTGACGAAGAAACCTGCCGAGACCAGAATGGGTTCCGGCAAGGGCTCCCCGGAGAAGTGGGTAGCAGTGGTCAAGCCCGGGCGGATCATGTTTGAGCTGGCGGGGGTTTCTGAGGAGCTTGCCAGAGAAGCGATGCGCCTTGCGGCTCACAAGCTTCCGATAAAGTGCAGATTCGCGACTAGGGAGGACGCGGGCTTTGAAGGCTAAGGATTTGATAGAGCTTGGTGATGATGAGCTGGCTCAGCGCCTCAAGCAGTCGCGTGAGGAGCTGTTTAACCTGCGCTTTCAGCATGCTGCTGGCCAGCTAGAGAACACCAGCCGGCTCCGCGAAGTTCGGCGGGATATCGCCCGGATCATGACGGTGCAGTCGGCTAGGAGACGGGCTAGGGGGCAGTGATGGCCGAAGAGCGCGTAGTAAAACAAAAAGAGCGCCGAGGCGTGGTCGTCTCCGACAAGATGGATAAGACCATCGTGGTGGCGGTGACAACTGTTAAGCCTCACCCGAGGTATCAGAAAGTTGTGCGACGGACTACCCGGTTCAAGGCGCATGACGAGAGAAATGAGGCTCGGGTCGGCGATGTGGTCTTGATTCGTGAGTGTCGACCACTCTCCAAAGAGAAGCGCTGGCGTTTGATTGAAATTCTTGAGCGGCCCGAGTAGCGCGTGTGGCAGGAGTGGGTGAAGAACGATGATTCAGCAGGAGTCTAGATTAAAGGTGGCGGATAACACCGGCGCGCGCGAGCTGCTTGTCATTCGGGTTAAGGGCGGCTCCACGCGGCGCTACGCGGGCGTGGGCGACATTGTGGTTGGCACGGTAAAGGAAGCGACCCCGCACGGGGCGGTAAAAAAGGGCGATGTAGTGCACGCTGTGGTTGTGCGGGTCAAGAAGCAGTACGCCAGGCCAGATGGTACGTACATTGCTTTTGACGAGAATGCCTGTGTGCTTATCGATAGGCAAAACAACCCGCGTGGCACCCGCATTTTTGGTCCCGTGGGGCGTGAACTCAGGGACAAGAACTTTACTAAGATCATTTCCCTTGCCCCGGAGGTGCTGTGATGCCACAACAGGAAGTGCGCAAACATTTCCGCATCAAGCGCGGCGACACCGTGCAGGTAATCCAGGGCAAGGAGAAGGGAAAACGCGGAAAAGTTCTGCGTGTCCTTCCCAAGGATGAGCGGGTGGTTGTCGAGCGTGTGAACTTTATCAAGCGACATGTGCGGCCCTCGCGCAAGGTTCCGCAGGGCGGGGTCATAGAGCGCGAGGGAAGTATGCACATCAGTAACGTCATGCTGGTGTGTCCCAGCTGTGATCGCCCGGTGAGAGTGGGCGTGCGCATCGAGGGAGACACTAAGGTTCGTTACTGCAAGAAGTGCAACGTCTCCGTGGATAAGGGTTAGTGATGGCGGTTCCAAGACTCAAAGAGAAGTACCAAAGAGAAGTGGTGCCGGCCATGCTTGAGCGGTTTGGCTACAAGAACATTATGGAGGTGCCACGAGTCACCAAGATTACGCTCAACATGGGCGTCGGCGAAGGCGCGCGGGATGCCAAGGTGATAGAGGAGGCGTCGTCCCAACTTGCCCGTATTAGTGGGCAAAAACCTCAGGTGCGGCGCGCGCGCAAGTCGGTGGCTAACTTCAAGCTGCGTGCTGGCATGACGGTGGGCTTGCGCGTCACGCTTCGGGGTAATCGTATGTATGAGATGCTCGATCGGCTGCTCAGTATCGCTTTGCCTCGCATTCGGGACTTTCGTGGTCTGTCGCCCAAAAGCTTCGATGGCCGGGGTAACTACAACCTGGGCATCCGAGAGCAGATCATCTTTCCGGAGATTGACTACGACAAGATCGACAAGGTGCGTGGTCTCGACATCGCCATCACGACTACGGCCAAGACCGACGAAGAGGGACGGGCGCTGCTTAGTTTACTGGGCATGCCTTTCCGCGAGAGCTAAGAGAGTTAGGAGCTAGAGCGCATGGCAAAGAAATCTATGATTGCTAAGGCCCGGCGCCCGCAGAAGTACGCGGTGCGCGTCCGCCATCGCTGTTACCGCTGCGGACGGCCGCGGGGCTATATGCGTCGTTTCGGTCTGTGTCGTATCTGTTTTCGGGAGTTGGCCCATCAGGGGGTAATCCCTGGGGTCACCAAGTCGAGTTGGTAGGAGGGGTCATGTCGCAAAGCGATCCCATCGCTGATATGCTGACCCGCTTGCGGAACGCCAACAAGGCACTGCACGCCCAGGTCGAGATGCCTTCTTCCTCCATGAAGGTGGAGTTGGCGCGCATCCTGAAGGAGGAAGGCTACATTGCTGGCTACCGAGTGGTTAAGGGTGAGAGTTATGACACCCTGGTGATCGACCTCAAATACACAGATGGTCGTCGCCGTGTCATCTCTGATATTAAGAGGGTCAGTAAACCGGGTCGCCGCATCTACGCCAAGAAAGACAAGCTTCCTAGGGTTCTCGGAGGACTGGGAACCGCTATCATTTCCACTTCTCGTGGACTCATGACTGCCAAGGAAGCTCAGCGGCAGGGTGTTGGCGGCGAAGTCATCTGCTTTATCTGGTAGAGCCATGTCAAGAATAGGAAAAGCACCCATAACAATTCCCAGTGGCGTCGAAGTAACGATCACTGGAAACACCGTGTCGGTGAAGGGGCCCAAAGGGGAACTGTCCCTCAACGTGCATCCCAATATGCGCGTGCGGGTGAGTGACGGCGTCATGACCGTGGAACGGCCAGATGACTCGCGTCTTAACCGTTCCCTGCATGGGCTGACGCGGACTCTTCTTGCCAACATGGTGACCGGAGTTACCGCCGGGTTCGAAAAAAGGCTTGAGATCCAGGGAGTGGGCTACAGAGCTTCCAAGAAAGGCTCTGATCTCGAGATTCTCGTTGGGTACTCTCACCCGGTGGTTGTGTCTCCGCCGGAGAATATAGAGTTTGAGGTCCCAACACCCACCCAGATCGTGGTCAGGGGAATTGATAAGCAGCTGGTGGGACAGGTAGCCGCCAACATCCGCGCTATTCGCAAGCCTGAGCCGTACAAAGGCAAAGGCATACGGTACGAAGGTGAAGTGGTGCGGCGCAAAGTTGGTAAGCGGGCTTAGGAAGAGATAAGCATGGATGCCATTAGGAAGTTAAACCTACAGCGGGCCAGGAGGGCTCGGCGGGTGCGCAGCAAAGTGCGTGGCACTCCCGAACGTCCGCGCCTGTCTGTGTTTCGGTCCAACCGCGCCATATGGGCGCAGATCATTGACGACACACGTGGGCATACGCTGGTGAGCGCCGGCAGTGTCCATATCCAGGAGAAGGGTCTGTCGAAGACCGAGCAGGCAGCCAAGGTGGGCGAGCTCTTGGCTGAGCGCGCCAAGGCGTTAGGAATTTCGCGCGTAGTCTTCGACCGAGGCCCGTACCTTTATCACGGCCGGGTAAAAGCTCTGGCTGACGGTGCTCGCCAGGGCGGTCTTGAGTTCTGAGGGAGAGGGGTAGCACTTTGGCACAGATCAAAGCAGATGCGCTCAACCTTCAGGAGAGCGTGGTCCACATTAACCGCGTGGCCAAGGTGGTCAAGGGTGGTCGACGCTTCTCCTTCACTGCTCTTGTCGTGGTGGGCGACGGAGAGAGCACGGTCGGTGTAGGTTATGGCAAGGCCAAGGAGGTCCCCTTGGCTATCCAAAAGGCCATCGAGGACGCGCGCAAGAACCTTTTCCAAGTTCCTAAGCATGGGACCACCATTACCCATGAGGTCATCGGCCACTACAAGTCTGGTTTAGTGGTGATGAGGCCTGCTTCTCCGGGTACCGGGGTGATTGCGGGAGGCGGAGTCCGGGCTTTGCTGGAACTTGGGGGAATTCATGATGTGCTTGCCAAGAGTCTCGGCAGCACTAACCCCATCAACATGGTCCGAGCGGCCGAGCGAGGGCTTCGTGCCCTGCGGCGTCCTGAGGATATTGCCATGCAGCGTGGCAAGACCGTGGCAGAGATTCTTGGCAAGGCGCCGACTAAGCGCAGGGGCAGACAGCAGGCTGTCGACGGCGGCGCTCCACTGGCAGCACCCGAGTCTCCAGAGACGGAGGCTGCAGCCCAAACGGAGGAGTGACGACCTATGCTCAAGATTACTCAGGTCAAGAGTCGAATAGACCGCAAAAAGGATCACAAGGCTACTCTCGACGCCTTGGGTCTCACGCGAGTAGGGCAGACTGTGTACCACGAAGACACTCCGGCCATTCGGGGCATGGTGCAGAAAGTGTCCTACTTGCTTAAGGTGGAAGTAGTAGACGTCGAAGACAAGGAATAGGCGATGGCAGCAGAGATATTCCTGCACAACCTTCGGCCGGATCCCGGCGCTCGCCGTGAGCGCAAGCGTGTAGGACGCGGCGAGGGTTCAGGTCTAGGTAAGACAGCAGGCAGAGGTCACAAGGGCTCGAATCAGCGGTCAGGAGGCCGGGTTTCTCCCCGCTATGAAGGTGGCCAAATGCCGTTGCATATGAGACTACCCAAGCAGCGGGGTCCGTTAGCCAAGACCTCGATGCCTATCGGCCCGTTCCGGACTTATATGACTCCGGTTAACCTCTCCAGGCTTAGTGTGTTCTCGGCTGGAGAAGAAGTTACTCCGGAAACCCTGGTTGAGAAGGGCATTATCAAGAAGCCTACGGAGAGAGTAAAGATTCTTGCTGTTGGCGAGCTCTCCCAGCCTCTTGTCATCCGCGCACATGCCTTTAGTGCAGCTGCTCTGGCAAAGATTGAGGCAGCCGGCGGCAAAGCCGAGGTCATCGAGTAAAAGGGCCGGCTTGCTTCCTGCAGACCATAATGGAGTGAGGAGCTAATGTTCCAGTCGCTTGTGAACGCGTGGAAGCTTCCGGATCTGCGCAAGAAGCTTCTTTTTACTGCTCTAATCGTAGCTATCTATAGATTAGGTTGCTACATCCCGGTGCCCGGCATCAATGTCAAGGCAGTGGAAGAGATGTTCGGAGCCGGGGGCGTGTTTGACTTCTACAACCTGTTCACGGGCGGCGGTCTGCAAAGAGTGGCTATCTTTGCTATGGGCATCATGCCCTACATTACTGCCTCCATCATTATGCAACTTCTCGCCTTGGTGATCCCTCGTCTCGAGGCACTCATGAAGGAAGGCCCTAGTGGCCAGAAGAAGGTAAACCAATACACCAGATATTTCACGGCGGTCTTGGCCTTCATTCAGGCTATTGGCTTTGTCTTCTTATTCCGTAGCTACGGAGCCTTCCCGCCGGAGGCTCCTTTGACCCCGCTGCGCTTTTATCTTGTGGTTCTCACACTGACGGTGGGAACGGTCATGGTCATGTGGCTAGGGGAGCTAGTGACCCAGCGGGGAATTGGCAACGGGATTTCGCTCATGATCTTCGCGAGCATTGTGTCTCGTCTGCCAAGCGGTCTGCATAAGCTTTTCTCTATGAACCCAGGAATATGGGTGGCCATGGCCGTCATAGCCGTGCTCGTCGTTGTGTTTGTTATCTACGTCACGCAGGGGCAGCGGCGAATTCAAGTCCAGTACGCAAAGCGAGTGGTGGGGCGCCGGGTTTACGGCGGACAAAGCACTTACCTCCCGTTGCGCGTCAACATGGCGGGAGTGATCCCTGTTATCTTTGCCTCCTCCGTTCTTCTGTTCCCGGTGACGTTGGCGCAAATGACGCCTTGGTCGTGGACGCAGAAGTTAGCTGATGTCTTCCGGCCAAGCTCATGGTGGTATATTGCGGCTGAAGTCATACTGATTGTTCTCTTTACTTACTTCTACACGGCTGTTCAATTCAATCCCATTGATCAGGCCGATAATCTCAAGAAATACGGCGGCTTTATCCCAGGAATTAGACCAGGCCGACCCACAGCAGAGTATCTTGACCGCGTGCTCACGCGCATAACCTTCCCTGGGGCGCTGTTCCTGGCGGCTATTGTTCTACTGCCTAGCATTTTGTACGCGACGATGAAGGTGCCCTTCTATTTTGGCGGCACCTCTCTCCTGATCGTCATCGGTGTTGCTCTGGACACCATGCAGCAGATGGAAGCGCAGTTACTCATGCGCCACTACGAAGGATTCCTCAAGTAGTGTTGTTGATTGGGTAAGGCGGAGAAAAGGACCGAGGTAATATGAGCCAGCTAAATCTTGTTCTTTTGGGACCACCCGGGGCCGGCAAGGGGACGCAGGCCGCACGCATTGTGGCTGATTATGGCATTCCGCACATTTCCACTGGGGATATTCTGCGAGCGGCCGTGAAGGAGCAGACTCCTCTTGGTCTAGAGGCCAAGAAGTACATGGATGCTGGCGAGCTTGTGCCGGACAGTGTGGTCATAGGTATCGTCAAGGATCGTCTCAACCAGCCCGACACGGCCCAGGGCTTCTTAATGGACGGGTTTCCGCGCACGATACCGCAGGCAGAGGCGCTGGATCAGGCGCTGGCCGAACTGGATAGAGCAGTTACTAAGGTCCTTGTAATGCTGGTTGAGGAGGAAGTGCTTGTGCGGCGCTTGACTGGCCGGCGGGTGTGCCGGTCGTGTGGCGCACTTTTCCACATCTATCTCAACCCGCCAAAGGTAGAAGGAGTGTGTGATCTCTGCGGAGGCGAGCTCTACCAGCGCGACGACGACAATGAGGTCACGGTGCGGAACCGCCTTGAGGTTTATCGTAAACAGACTGAGCCCCTGATTGACTACTACGATCAGGCGGGGTTGGTGGTCCGTCTTGATGGCAGTCTTCCTCCGGACGAGGTCTATGCAGAAATCCAGGCGGTACTGGGTGCGCCCAAGGCCCAATAGAAGGCCAAAGAGCAGGCAGAGTTCAACCACAGTGATAATTCGAAAGTCGCAGGCTGAAATCGAGAAAATGGCCCGAGCGGGCGCGATAGTGTGGGGTTGTCTGGAGCTGATCGCGGAGCATATAGAGCCCGGAGTCACGACCGGAGAGTTGGACAAGTTGGCCGAAAGATACATACGAAGCAGGGGTGGCATTCCTACGTTCAAAGGGTACCGGGGTTTTCCGGGGTCCATTTGCGCTTCCGTGAACGATGTAGTTGTGCACGGGATCCCTGGAAAGACCAGGCTGCGCGAGGGTGACATCGTTGGTATCGATGTGGGCGTAACACTCGAGGGCTACGTGGCTGACGCGGCTCGCACTTTCCCGGTAGGCGAGATCTCGCCGGAAGCGAGAAGACTTCTCAAAGTTACAGAGGAGTGTCTAGAGCTCGGAATTGCTCAGTGCCGTCCTGGGAATCGAGTGGGGGACATTTCGCACGCTGTGCAAAAACATGCAGAGGCCCACGGCTATTCGGTTGTGCGCAGCATGGTTGGCCACGGCGTGGGTCGCTCCATGCACGAAGATCCCCAGGTCCCCAATTTTGGGCCGCCGGGGCAGGGTCCCGAACTACGGGAGGGCATGGTGCTGGCCATAGAGCCCATGGTGAACATGGGCGGCTGGGAGGTCGAGATCGGCGAGGACCATTGGGCCGTATTGACCAAAGACGGCAGTCTGTCTGCTCATTTTGAGCACACTGTGGCTATAACCAAGGAGGGGCCGAGGGTCCTTACTCTGCCACAGGGAGTGTCAACCTTGGCAGCATCGGGGCGTGTGATATGATTAGCGGCCAGCGTTTTTGAGTCAGTGTGGGTGGTTTTTCTCCTATGTCTCCGAAGGAAGAAGCCATAGAACTAGAAGGTGAAGTTATTGAGGCCCTGCCCAACACCATGTTCAGGGTCCGGCTGGATAATGACCTTCAAATACTGGCTCATATTTCTGGCAAGATGCGTATGAACTACATCCGGATCCTGCCGGGGGATAGGGTCAAGGTGGAAGTGTCGCCCTATGACCTAACTAGGGGCCGGATTGTATATCGGTTTAAGTAAGTAAAGGGGCGTGTGATGAAAGTCAGACCGTCGGTGAAGCCGATGTGCGAAAAGTGCAAAGTGATCAGACGCCGGGGCGTGGTTCTGGTTATTTGCCAGAATCCTCGCCACAAACAGCGGCAAGGTTAGGCAGGAGTAACGTATGGCTCGAATTGCTGGCGTAACTCTCCCGCGGGAGAAGCGGATAGAGATTGGTCTCACATATATCTACGGCATCGGGCGGTCTCTGTCCAACAAGATTCTGCAAGCGGTAAACATTCATCCTGACACCAAGGTTAAGGACCTGACTGAGGATGAAGAGGTCCGCTTGCGCAACTACATCGAAGAAAATATTGTGGTTGAGGGCGATCTCCGCCGGGAGATCAGCCAGAACATCAAGCGGCTGATGGAGATCGGTTGCTATCGAGGCATACGACATCGGCGTGGCTTGCCCGTCCGCGGCCAGCGCACCAAGACCAACGCCCGGGTGCGCAAGGGGCATAAGCCAACCGTCGGTGTGAAGAAGAAGGCGCGCACTTAAGGCGTCGACTACTTCGCAGAGGTAGGATAGGACGGAGTTAAGGCTAGGGACGGAGTCAAGGAATATGCCGAAACCCAAACGGACCAGCAGCGCCGGCAGACGGCGAAAGGTACGCAAGAGCATCACCGTAGGCAATGCCTACATCAAGACCTCCTTCAACAACACGATTGTGACCCTCACCGACAAAGAGGGCAACGTGATAGCTTGGGCAAGCGCGGGTACAGCCGGGTTTAAGGGCTCGCGCAAGTCCACACCGTTTGCCGCCCAGGTTGCTGCGGAAAAAGCTGCACGGGCGGCGATGGAACACGGGTTGCAAAAGGTGGATTGTTTTGTCAAGGGGCCGGGCAGCGGCCGGGAGACGGCCATTCGTTCCCTGCAAGCTGCTGGTCTGGATGTGACCAGCGTCAAGGATGTTACTCCGGTTCCTCACAATGGCTGCCGCCCCAAGAAGCGGCGTAGAGTCTGAGAGGATGGGGACGAATGGGTAGAGATTTGACGCCTCAATGCAAGAAGTGCCGCCGGGAGGGCGAGAAGCTTCTGCTCAAGGGTGAGCGTTGTCTTACTGACAAGTGTGCACTTGAGCGCAGGGGATATCCCCCGGGAGAACACGGGCGAGGCCGCCGGCGCAAGCAATCGGATTATCTCTTGCAGCTCCGCGAAAAGCAGAAGGCCCGTCGTTACTACGGAATACTGGAAAAACAGTTCCGCAACTACTACAAGCTAGCCGCAAGGCAGCCAGGCGTGACGGGCGAGAACTTGTTGCGTCTACTGGAGCTGCGTCTGGACAACGTGGTTTACAGGTTGGGCTTTGGGGCCTCGCGGCGGCAAGCAAGGCAGTTAGTGCGGCATGGGCATTTCACCGTCAACGGGCGTAAGGTTAATATTCCTTCGTACCGCGTCAAACCGGACGATATTATTGCGGCGGTGGCGGACAAAGAGGGTGTGCGGGCTGTCATCCAGAACGCCATGGATCTGACGGCCTCAGTGCCCGCCTGGTTGCAGGCTGACTACGACAACATGGTGGGTAAGGTCCTCCGTCTGCCGGAGCGGGCGGATATTGATGTGCCGG
Source organism: Thermoleophilia bacterium (assembly GCA_026415615.1). Lineage (GTDB taxonomy): Bacteria > Actinomycetota > Thermoleophilia > RBG-16-64-13 > RBG-16-64-13 > JAOAGT01. The sequence continues at coordinate 296,146 of JAOAGT010000001.1, forward strand.
TTCAGGAGTCGCTCATAGTAGAGCTCTACTCCAAGTAATGCTTAGAAGGAGGGCCCGTTGCTAGATATTGCCACCCCTCATACTGTCTACGACGAAATCAGCGAGAACCTAGGCCGGCTTATCGTAGAGCCGCTAGCCCGGGGCTACGGCTATACCTTCGGTAACTCTTTGCGAAGAGTCTTACTTTCTTCGCTCGAAGGCGCCGCCATTTGTGCGGTTCGCATCACCGGGGTGGAGCACGAGTTTTCGACTGTGCCACATCTGAAAGAAGATGTCACAGATGTAATCCTCAATCTGAAGAAACTGGTCTTCGTGCTACACGGGGAGGCCGACGAGCAAGAGGTCATGCTGGTCAAAGAGGGTCCGGCGGTGGTGACTGCGGCTGATATCTCCCTGCCGGCAAACGTGGAGCTCAAGAATCCAGACGCCTACATAGGTACTCTAGAAGAGGGCGGTTTCCTGGAGATGCGGCTAACTGTGCGGAAGGGCAGGGGTTATGTCTCTGCCGATGACAACAAGCGTCCCGGGTGGCCGATTGGCGTTATACCAGTGGACTCGATATTCTCTCCTGTTCGCAGAGTCGCATATGCTGTGGAGGCCGCACGTGTTGGGCAACGCACCGACTTTGACAAGCTCATCCTTGAGGTGGAGACCAACGGTGCGATAGATCCGCGCACGGCTATTATCAAGGCAGCCACTATCCTACGGGATGATCTGCAGAGGATCTTCCTTGCCGGTGTGGAAGAACCCGCAGCCCCTGCGCCAGAGGCGAAGCCCGCGCCAGATGTTGGGGAGCCAGTCAACGACATGCCCATCGACGATCTTGATCTGGGGGTGCGGTCGCTCAACTGCCTAAAGCGTGAAGGGATAATGACCGTAGGCGATCTCATTTCTCGGTCAGAACAAGAGCTCCTGTGCATTCCAAACTTTGGTCGCAAGAGCTTGGAAGAGGTGCGGGAGCGTTTGAGAGAACACAATTTGAAGCTTAGAGGAGATTAGGGTGAGGCACCAGAGAAAAGGTAGGCGATTGGGCGTCCAGCCGGATCACCGGCGTCTCATGCTGGCCAACCTTGCCTGCTCTGTGCTTGAGCATGAGCGCATCAAGACCACAGAGGCTAAAGCCAAAGAGGTAAAGCCTCTGGTGGAAAGAATGATCACGCTGGGAAAGGCTGGCGACTTGCATTCGCGACGCTTGGCCATTAGCCAGCTGCGAAACAAGAAGATCACATACAAACTGTTTAACGAGATTGCTCCGAGATATGCCGAACGTCCCGGCGGCTATACGCGTATTGTCAGGATTGGGCCGCGGCTTGGGGACGGAGCCGAGATGGTCTACTTGGAGCTCGTGTAGCTCGCGTTTTTGCGCCTTTCATAGCGCTGTTAGCAAAAGCAGGAAGTGCCGGATTCGCAAGTGGGTCCGGCCTTTTGCTTTGTATGGGTACACCGTGGTAGCTTCGAAATGCGGTGATCCTCGTGTTTTGGCTTCAGGAGGGGCTGCTTTACCGTTGTGGCTTCCAAGAAGGCTAGCGCAATGACAAAGAACAAGAGTAAGCGTTACCGCATGGAGCTTCAGTATGACGGCACCGGCTTGCATGGGTGGGCTAAGCAGGACGGCTTGCTGACTGTTCAGGGATGCTTGGAGAAGGCGTTCGAAACCGTGCTCGGTGAGGCCCCTTCTATGCGAGTTGCGGGTCGCACCGATGCCGGAGTGCACGCTAGGCGGCAGGTGGTCAGCTTGGACCTGCCACAAGGACTAGAGCTTGACCGACTCCGGGCTTCGCTCAATGCTCTCACGCCTCCTGGGATTGCTGTGCTAGGTATTTTCCCGGCTCCCCGAGATTTTGACGCTCGCAAAGATGCGGTTAGTCGGACGTATCGTTACTTTATTTTCCGGGGACCTGTCCGGTCGCCTTTTTGGGATCGATACAGCTGGCACGTTCCTTATCCGCTGGATATGGCGGCTATGCAGGAGGCGGCAGCGATTATGGTCGGACAGCACAACTTGACGGCCTTCACGCCTGCCGATACCGAGCACGTTTACTTTGAACGTCGTGTTTTCCGGTGCAGATGGGGGCGCAGAACAGGGGGTTGCGTCTACCTTGAGATAGAGGCGGAGGCTTTTCTTCGTCACATGGTTAGGGTGCTGGTAGGAACAATTGTTGAGGTTGGCATGGGTAAGCGGACTGTTTCTGACTTCGCACAGCTACTAGAGGGGCGTCCGCGGACTGCGGCGGGTCCAACGGCGCCTGCTTGCGGACTGTTTCTGTGGGATGTTCGTTACAAACCCAGGTCAAGGTAACCAGGGAAGATAGTTAGGAAGGTAGGGCGCAGTGAATAGATGGGAATTCAGTTATGGCGGCTGCAAGGTCTGGAAACATGTTTTGGATAAGCGGCATCGGACCTGGTTTGTTCTGGCCACCTTTGCATTAGGGGTGCTGTTCCGTCTCCAGGTGCGGCGACACCCCTCTTTTCGTTCTCTTATAGCTAAGAAGGATCTAGTCGCACAGATCAGGCTGGCGGATGGATCGGCGGGTAGATACTACCTGTTTCGCGGGGGAAGAGTCTTGTCCAAGCGAGGTTTCCATCCCAGTCCAGATGTAGTTATGAGCTTTTGGGATCCTGCTACTGCGGCTCGTTTGCTTCGGCCGCGGCGGGACCGTCTGGAGTTTCTAAACGCTGCTCGAAACCACCAAGTTGAGATCTCTGGTCCCGACCAGCTGGTAAGTTGTTTTAGCCAAGCTCTATGCGAGGTGTTTGTGGCGGGGCTAACCTATGGCACCAAGCTGCACGGGGGTGTAGTCCGGTACACCAATAACACAAACGGTGGACCCGTCTTTGTGTATGTCAAGAATGGAAAGATTCTGCGTATCACCCCGATCACCTTCGACAACAAAGACCCCGCTCCGTGGACAATTCGAGCGCGAGGCAAGATCTTTGCCCCGCCTCGAAAGACCACCGTTAGCCCCCACACCCTTGCCTGGAAGTCGTTGATCTATTCTCCTGATCGCATTCTTTATCCACTAAAGCGCGTCGATTTTGACCCTTCTGGAGAGCGAAATCCCCAGAACCGGGGTATCTCGGGGTACGAGCGCATAAGCTGGGACGAAGCTCTGGACCTCGTGGCGAGCGAGATCAAGCGCGTAAAAAGCCAGTATGGTCCTGGAGCCATCATGAGCAGCGCCGGCTCTCACCACAACTGGGGCATTATCGGCTACTGGCTGTCTGCGCGCCTGCGCTTTCTTAACTCCATAGGCTGGACCCCGGTGGTCAGCAACCCGGACAGCTGGGAGGGCTGGTTTTGGGGGGCAGTCCACCATTGGGGGCAGACCGGCCGGTTGGGGGGAGCGGAAACCTACGGGACGGTAGAGGACTGCCTGAAAAACGCCGAGCTAATTGTCTTCTGGTCGAGTGATCCGGAGGCGACGAGCGGGGTTTATGGGGCCCAAGAAGGAACCATTCGGCGAAGCTGGCTCGGGGAATTGGGTATTCCCACGGTCCACATTGATCCGTACCTTAACCACACCGCTGCGTGGATGGGCGGCAAATGGCTGGCTCCGCGTCCTGGGACCGACAGCGCGCTGATTCTGGCCATTGCTTACGTGTGGATAGCTGAAGGCCTCTACGATCAGGAATACGTTGCTAAGAACACCGTGGGTTTTGAAAAGTGGAAAGCGTATGTGTTAGGGGAGAGCGACGGCATACCTAAGACGCCGGAGTGGCAGGAAGAGAAAACCGGGGTGCCGGCGCGCGAGGTACGTGCGCTCGCCCGACAGTGGGGGACTAGGCGAACGTACCTCGCGCCCGGCGGTTTTGTAGGCTTTGGTGGAGCCTGTCGCACCGCTACAGGTACCGATTGGGCGCGGGGGCTGGTCTGTCTGATGGCCATGCAGGGCCTGGGCAAGCCAGGCGTGAATTTGGGTTGTCTGCAACAGGGGACTCCCCTCGATACACGTTTCTACTTCCCGGGCTACGCTGAGGGAGGAATGTCGGGAGAGCTTGAACTTACCGCCCTACCGGTGCAGCTATACCAACGTATGCCCCAACTCATAAGCGTAAACACTGTGGCGCAGGCTATTCCGCGGCTCAAACTTCCCGAGGCCATTTTCGAAGGACACGCTGAGGGTTATGTAAGTGATCCAAAGGCTATCGACAGGCAGTTTCTTACCTTCGGCTATCCAGCGCCTGGGTGCGCACCTGTGCGCATGTACTACAAATACGGCGGCTCTCACTTCGGCACTATGGTGGAGGCGAACCGCTACGCCCGAATGTACCGCTCGCCTGAGCTTGAGTTTGTTGTTAATCAGTCTATATGGTTTGAGGGAGAGGCCAAGTTTGCCGATGTAATCCTTCCTGCGTGTACCAATTTTGAAAGATGGGACATTGGCGAATTTGCCAATGCTGGCGGGATCGCCGAGCACAGCTTCACCCAATGCAACCACCGGGTCATCGTTCTACAGCATAAGTGCATCGAGCCATTGGGTGAATCGAAGTCGGATTTTCAAATTTTCCTCGAGCTTGCGGAGCGGCTGGGCCTAAGCACAGTGTTTTCCGAGGGTAGCGATGAGCTTGACTGGTGTCGACGCGTGTATGAGGCTACGGACCTGGCGAAGGCGGTTAGCTGGAAAGAGCTCCTAAAGAAGGGCTACTACGTTGTACCACCCCCGGAGGAAGAAAGGCGAGACCCCGTGTCCTTCCGTTGGTTTGCAGAGGGGAGGTTGAAAGACACGCCCGAGCTGGCTCCTGTCCCTGCGGAATACACCGAGGAGTGGCGGCGTGGCCTGCAAACACAGTCAGGCAAAATTGAATTTGAGGCCTCCAGCCTTAAGCGATTTGATCCCGAAGACGACGAACGCCCGCCTATCATGACCTACCGGGACTCCTGGGAGGGGCCTGCAGCCAAAGAATTGTTCGAGCGCTATCCTCTGCAGCTGGTTAGCCCTCACCCGCGGTTTTCGTTCCATACGCATCATGACGGCAAAGGTAGCGCCGTGAACGAAATTAGTGACCATCGCATGCAAGTAAACGGCCGCTATTACTGGGTAGCTCGTCTTAATCCGCAGGATGCCGCCGTACGAGGAATAAGGACAGGCGATCTTATTCGTCTATATAACGATCGCGGAGGCGTAATTTGCGCGGCCCGTGTAACGGAGCGGGTGCGTCCGGGAGTAGTGCACTCTTATGCTTCCTCGGCCGTATACGAGCCGCTGGGCACACCAGGAGAATCGGATGATCAAGGCGGTTGCGTGAATATCCTTACCCCCAGCCGGATGATGATTAGGCGCTCTCATTCCATGGCGGCTAATTCGTGTCTGATAGAGGTAGAGAAGTGGCGGGCGACCTAGCGGCCGCCCGCCACTTCTCAGTCGTTTTCGCCTAAGACCGGCCTGTCCACTTTTCCACTTGTACCAAGCAGGAGTTGGGGGCCTGCCCTGGAGAAGTGGGCGTGATAAAACGCTTGGACGTGAGCATGTTGACGCATCCTGCCGTGTCCGCAGAGTAGCCAGGCTCGCCAAGCGGCAGGTAGTCGGCACATGACTCGTATGAATGTACGACGCCCGGCCTTACTCGCTCGGTAACTTGAGCAGCAAGGATAACTTCGGCTCGGTCGTTGTACACGCGGATTAAATCTCCATCTTTGATCCCTCTTGGCTCCGCGTCCTTGGGATTGATGCGCATGATCCAGTAGTAGTGCCCGTTTACGAGCACTCGGTGGTCGTTTATCTCGTTACTCCACGAATCCTTCAAGTCTCCCACCGTGTGGAAGGTATAGCGGGGATGGGGAGAAACCATAGCGAGCGGGTACTTTTGGATAAGGTCAGTAGTGTGGTGTCCCTCCCAGCTGGGAATGTACTGCGGTCCCATAACCGGCCTTTCCGGATCGACCTCGTCGGTCTCGTAGAAGCGCTTGAGGCTGTTGGATACGAACTCGATCTTGCCGCTCTGCGTTTGCAGCCCTTTTCCACCAATCTGGTCCCAAATAGGCGGGCCCCAGTCCGGCGTGTCCTTAGGCCGGTCTTCGGCAAACCAGCGAAGCGCCGGGGTGGGCTGGTAGTCTTCGGGAACCGGGACCAGGTAATAACCCTTTCTCTCAAATTCTTCCCAGGTGATGCGCTTGGGTAGATCGCTCGCATTAAACATGCGCTTAACCCAGTCGAGCTCGGTGTGTCCGCCCTCGGTGTAGCGGTGCCAGAAGCCCAGGCGCTCGGCCAGCGCGGCGAAAATCTCGTAGTCCGATCGTGATTCGCCGAGCGGTTCAATGCATTTTTTCTGAAGGACGATCAGACGGTGATTGACCTGGTCAAACTTGTGCGTCCCATAGCCCGAAGGATGCGCCCAATCCCCGATATCCCAACGCTCAAAATTGGTGCAGGCGGGCAGAATGATATCGGCAAAGCGAGCTTCGCCCTCAAACCAGATGGACTGATTCACTACAAAGGGAATCTTGCCTTCCCGATAAGCTCTGACAAATCGGTTGGTCTCGGTCATGGTGCCTATGAAGGACCCGCCGTACCGGTAGTACATCTGAACGTGGGGATATCCTGAAGCAGGATAGCGATACTTCTTGAACTGCATCTCGATGGATCCACCACAGAAGCCCTTGCTCCGCCACTCCAGCTCCTGGTGGTACATCATTTCGGGAATGAGCAGCCGATATCCCGTCTGGCCTTCTGCACTGTGTTGAGGATTAGAAATCGTGCCTCCGTTGGGCCACATGCGCGGAGCAAGGCGATAGCTGGCGGCGGTGCCCAGGATGTCGGCGGAGATTCCTCCTTCGGCGTACCCTGGGAACCAAAAGTCCCGGTCGGCTGGAACACCGCTTGTCGTGGAATAGATATTGCTCCCTGGTTTACCTAGACCTTGCAGAGTGGCAAGCGCAATCATCATGCGGGCATACTCCGCGCCGTAGGAGGAACGGCAAGCTCCGCCCCAGCCGCCCATCCCGCCGGCGGCCAGCATGGTCTTCTTTTTGCCCCACTCCCTGGCCAAAGCGCGAATCTCGCGGGCCGGCACCAATGTCTCGGCTTCAGCCCACTCGGGTGTCTTGGGTACCCCATCGCTTTCGCCAAGAACGTATGCTTTCCACTCATCAAAGCCGTGAGTGTGAGTAGCAACATATTCCTTGTCGTAAAGACCCTCTGTGAGCCACACAAAAGCTATTCCCAAACCGAGCGCGACATCGGTCCCCATGCGCGGCGCGATCCATTTATCAGCAAAGAGAGCCGCAGTGTGGTTGTAGAAGGGGTCAATGAAGACCATCTTCACACCCAATTCTTTTAGCCACATGCGCCTGCAAGTGCTCTCATGGGCTGCGTATACGCCGCCTGTGGTTTCGGGGTCACTGGCCCAGAAAACCATCATCTCTACATGTTTAAGGGCGTCTTCAAGCAAGTCGTACTGCTCCGGAATGCCTAGCCGTGAAGAAAAGCCCCACATGTGAGCGCCGCCCCACTGCCAGCCCTCCCAGCTGTCAGGGTTGTGATCAACAAAGGTTGCGCCCCACAGGTTCATGAACCGGTTGTACGCGCTAAAGCGATAACCGACATTGCCCCACAGGTGGTGGGAAGAAGGTGTGGTCATCACTGCAGCGGGGCCATACTCGCGCTTTAGCCGAATCATTTCCTCGGCCACGATGTCAAGGGCCTCGTCCCAGCTGATGGGCTCGTAGCCCGAAATGCCTCGGTTATGGATGTTTCGCTTACCCTTGGGGTCGAAGTCCACTCTCTTAAGTGGAGTGAGGATCCGTTTGGGAGAGTAAATAGTTGACTTATGAGCTACCGTCCAGTTCGAAACCGTCGTTCGTCTTGGGGGCGTAAACTCCCTACCCCGCGCTCTGATAGTCCACGAAGGGCCGTCGCTGGGGTCGAGTTCCAGTGGGGTGATGCGGATTATCTTTCCGTCCTTGACGTAAACGTGGACGGGGCCGCCAGTGGTGAGGTTGGTAAGTCGTTCTACAGTCATGACTCGTTCCGTCCTGTGGTATGCGTGTTTCTAAATTAAGCAGATGATGCTCACATTATAATGGACTTGTCGCATATAGCCTCTTTTCCAAACACAGTCTAACAGGAGGCTCTACCGGGGAGGGTTTTGATCAGAATCTACCGGGAAGGGTTTTTATCAAAATCGGGCGATGCGCCTTGACACATTACCAGGGCTCCTCTATCATCTGCCGGCACGTCTTAAGGAGGTAGCGTGAGGACCTATTCGGCCAAACCCGGTGAGGTCGAACGTAAGTGGTGGATAGTTGACGCCGAGGGCAAGACCCTTGGTCGCTTGGCTGCTGAGATTGCCAACGTCTTGAGGGGTAAGAGAAAACCTCAGTTTACTCCCCACGTCGACACCGGGGATTTTGTCGTGGTGGTCAACGCCGACAAGATTGCGGTGACCGGCGACAAGCTAAGAAGCAAAATTTATAGATGGCATACGGGGTATCCCGGGGGATTGAAAGAGCGCACGCTGCAACAAATGCTCCAGCAGAAGCCTGCGGAAGTGTTGCGCAAGGCGGTAAAGGGAATGCTGCCCAAGAATCGTCTAGCGGCTAAGCAGCTTAAGAAGCTGAAAATTTATGCTGGGCCTCATCATCCCCACGCTGCGCAGAAGCCGGAGGAGCTACCATGGAGCCAGTAGTTTACGCGGCTACAGGTAAGAGAAAGACCTCTGTGGCTAGGGTGAGGATCATGCCCGGGACGGGGTCTATTACCGTCAACGGCAAGGATGCCAAGGAATACTTCGAGCGCGAAACCCTCTTGCTAATGGTTCGGGCTCCTCTCGTAGAGACTGGTACCGAGGGGCGGTACGACGTGATTGCCCGCATTTACGGTGGCGGCAAGTCGGGTCAGGCTGGGGCGCTCAAGCATGGTTTGGCGCGTGCTCTGGTGGAAGCTGATCCCTCGTTAAAACCGGAGCTCAAGCGTGCTGGCCATCTTTCCCGGGACGCTCGCGTGGTGGAGAGAAAGAAAGCTGGTCTTAAGAAGGCTCGCAAGCGTCCGCAGTTCTCAAAGCGCTAGCGATCTCTGTTTGCCGAAGAACGGGGCGGGGGACAAAGTCCCTCGCCTCTTTTGTTTGCCAGAAACCGGGCCAGAAAAGCTATGCCAACACTGCGAGTTAACCTTGAAACCATAGGCCAGAACACCGAAGCTGTCGCAAGGCTTCTTCGGGACCGCAATCTGGCTTTGGTGGCGGTTACCAAGGGCTGTCTAGGGGATCCCCGAGTGGCGGCGGCAATGCTCGAGGGCGGCGCGATTGCTCTCGCGGATACGCGGGAGAGCAACCTGGAGCGGCTGCGAAACTCTTTCCCCGAGGTGGAGCTCCACCGCATCTATCTTCCTTCGTTTATGGAGCCAAGTGTGCTTGCCGACATCGCTTATGTTTCCTCTTTGGAAGGCGCGGCAAGACTTGCCGACCTGGTTGCGGCGAGCTTCTTGGCTGGCGGCAAAAGCCAGAAAGTCATGATCATGGTGGAAAGCGGCGACTTGCGGGAGGGGGTTCCGAAGGAGCAGCTTGCGGACCTAGCTCTGTTTATCGCTTCGCGACGGGAACTCGAGCTTGTGGGACTTGCCACAAATTACGCCTGTTTTCAGGGAACGCCCTCTGGAGTGCTCCAGTCGGCGGTGATCGTCGCGGAGGCCGCTGGCCAGCTTCGCAGTTTGGGGTACGAGGTTCCCCGTGTCTCGGGAGGTAATTCCAGTCTGCTCGGCTTTCTTGTCGATGGATGCGACCTCCCCAAGGAAATCACCGAACTTAGGTGCGGAGAGGCGCTGTTGCTGGGTCATGACGCGCTCTACCGCCGAACTCTCCCTGGATGCCGAGGTGACGGCTGCGTGCTTCGGGCGGAGGTAGTAGAAAGGTATACTAAACGCACTGTAGAAAAAGAAAGCCGCCGTGTGGTGCTGGCTGTGGGAAGACAGGATCTAGGTCGGGGCGAAATTGCTTTTGTGGATCCGTGGTTGACTGAGGTGGGGAGGTCATCCGATTACCTGGTGGCGGAACTAGATCCTGGCGCCGAAGATCTTTCTGTGGGCTGCGAGGTGGAGATTAGGCTCTTCTACGAAGCGCTTGTGGCTGCCTGGTCTTCGCCTTATGTCAAGCTCGAATACGCTTAGAACCCTGACTCCTAACCACGCCTCAAAGGATGGACAACCAGTGTGTGGGATTATCGGATATGTAGGCTCTCGCTCTTGCCGAGACATTCTTTTTCGCGGCTTACGCAAGCTCGAGTATCGTGGGTACGACTCGGCTGGTATTTCCATCATTAACGACGGGCAACTTCTGGTGTTGCGCACAGTAGGGAATCTCGATCGTCTGGAGGCTGATATCCACAGGCTTCCCGACGAGGGGACAACCGGGCTAGCTCATACCCGCTGGGCGACTCATGGCAAACCGTCGGAAGAAAATGCCCACCCTCATCTTGATTGTGGGGGTCGCTTCGCCATAGTCCTGAACGGCATTATCGAGAATTACTTGGATCTCAAACAGATACTGGAGCAGGAAGGCCACGTTTTTACCTCCGAGACCGACGCTGAAGTGGCAGCTCACTTGATTGAGCGCGCTTACCGCGGTTCTCTCAAGGATGCCGTGCTCGAGGCTTATAAGCAAATGGAGGGCCATTTCACTATATGCGCGCTTGCACTTGATGAGCCAGACGTCCTGGTGGGAATGCGCAAAGAAACTCCTCTGGTCGTGGGCATTGGCGAGGGGGAAAACTTCTTGGCTTCTGCCATCCCCGCTTTCTTGGCGGAAACGCGCCGCGTGCTTTTTCCCGAAGATGGAGACGTAGTGGTGGTTAGGCGGGACAGGGTAGAAGTGTGGAGTGAGTCTGGAGCTGCCGTTGAGCGCCCCATTCAGCACGTAGACTGGGACGAAGATGCGGCCGAGAAGGGCGGGTACGAAACTTTCATGCTCAAGGAGATTCATGAGCAGCCTGCAGCTTTGGCTGACACTTTGGCTGGCCGAATTCGGCATGACGGTTGTGTGGCGTTAGATGATCTTGGCGTCTCCAAAGCAAATGTCGACCAAATCAGGCGGATAGTCGTTGTAGCCTGCGGCTCGTCGTACTACGCCGGGCTGGTGGGCAAGTACGCCCTTGAGCGCTGGTCAGGCTTGCCCGTGGACGTCGAGGTGGCGAGCGAGTTCCGTTACCGCGACCCAGTCCTCGGATCTGATTGTCTGTGCGTTGCTATTACGCAGTCTGGGGAAACGGCTGACACTCTGGCGGCTATGCGTCTGGCCCGAAGGGCGGGTGCCCGGGTGGTCGCACTCACCAATATAGTGGGGTCACAAGCAACGCGCGAGGCCGACGGAGTGCTCTTTACTCGAGCCGGGCTGGAGATCGGGGTCGCGGCTACCAAAACCTTCGTGGCTCAGGTGTTAGCCATGCTTCTCATGGCGCTCTACCTGGGACAGCTGCGCGGAACCCTTGCTCCAGCCGATATTAGGGCCCGTACCGAAGAGCTCCGGCGCATCCCCGAGCTTCTGGAGGAATATTTGAGCACTGGTCCGGAGCAGGTTAAACAAGTAGCTCTCCGCTATGCTTCTTGTGGTTTCTTCATGTGCTTGGGTAGGGATATGGGCTTTCCGGTAGCCCTCGAAGGCGCTCTTAAACTCAAAGAGATCTCTTACATTCCCACCGAAGGCTACGCGGCTGGGGAAATGAAGCATGGCCCGATCGCGTTACTGTCAGAGGGAACGCCGGTTCTCGTGGTGGGAACAAGAAGCGTTGTGTACGACAAGCTGGTCTCAAACGTGCAGGAAGTAAAAGCTAGGGGAGCTAAGGTCATAGCAGTTGTTTCGGCGGGTGATGACAAGCTGGCCTTGATGGCTGACGAGGTGATTTCTGTGCCTTTGACTCACGAGGCTCTTGCTCCGTTACTGGCGGTTGTCCCATTGCAACTTTTTGCCTACTACGTAGCAACTGCCCGGGGAGAAAAGGTTGACCAACCGCGTAATCTGGCAAAGACTGTTACCGTGGAGTAGCGTTGACTAATTGGCGGCCAGCAGATTTGGACGGTTGTTGTCTTGTCGGGTTTGATCTGATAGAAGTTGGCCGGTTTGAACGGGCGCTGGCTCGTCATCCTCGGCTGCTTGAAAGGATCTTTACCGCGGCTGAGATTGCCTATTGTCGCTCCCGCGCTCGTCCGGTGCAGCATCTGGCCGCGCGTTTTTGCGCCAAAGAAGCGGTGGGGAAGCTGCTTGGTCGGGGGGTGACGGCGTGGCGGGAGATCGAGATCATACGTCCATGCGCCGGTGCGAAGAGCGCAAGTGTTGCGGACCGCGAGAGGATGGCGCAACCACAAGTGCTCTTGCATGGCGAAGCTTTGAAAGAGGCTCGCAAAATAGGGATCAAGCACATAGCTGTGTCTTTGTCACACAGTGACTCTCTTGCGGGAGCTTGCGCCGTGGCTTTTGCAGAGGGAGTTTCGGCAAAGCGCACGGAGGGACGCCAATGAGCAACCTTTCTCTCGACTTCTTGACCCTTCGCACGTTAGCGGAGTGTCCTTCGGTTTTTACCCCGGAACAGGTACGGGAGCTTGACCGGGTAACAATCGAGGAAGTAGGCATTCCGGGGCTGGTCCTGATGGAGCGCGCGGCCCTGGGTGTGAGCCTGCTGGTGAGGTCCAGATACCGCGACCGCCACACCTTGATTGTCTGCGGCCGGGGCAACAACGGTGGCGATGGGCTCGCTGCAGCTCGTCAGCTTCACCTGGTGGGTCAGCCGGTGGCTTGTGTGGTGGCGGCAAACTCTGTGAATGAGCTCAGTCCGGACGCGGCGAGCAATTACTTAGCCGCCGAGAAAGTGGGAGTCAACTTGCGTATGGGGCAAGTGCCTGACTACCTCTGGGACGAAAGCGAGGTGATTCTGGATTGTCTTTTAGGCACCGGCAGCAAAGGCCAACCAAGGGGTTTGATGGCCGAGTGGGCCGCGCGCATAAATATGGCGCGGGCGAAAGGGACCCAGGTAGTGGCGGTTGACGTGCCCTCGGGTGTGGATGCTGGTACCGGGGCAGTAGCGCCAGGAGCGGTGGCGGCCGACGTCACGATCACTTTTCATTCGGCCAAGAGCGGTCTTGTGTGTCCCCCAGGCTCGGAGGCCGCCGGTGAGATCCTTGTCTGGGATATTGGGATCCCGCGCAGCGCTGAGCCGGACCCGGACTTGGTTGTGGTGACTGCCCAAGACGTATGCGTGCCTGCACGGCGGGTGGATGATCACAAGTATCGGGCAGGCTATTTGGTTGTTATAGCTGGTTCGGCTGCTTATCCAGGGGCTGCTTGGCTTGCCGCCGAAGCCGCTTATCGAGCAGGCGCTGGGTACGTTCGCCTGGCGATGAACACCGAAGCTGCTCAGGCTGTTCGGGGTCGTCTGGTAGAGACTGTGCTTTATGACCTGGGTCCCGGGGATCATTTGCACGAGGCAGGTCCAGTGCTTGCGCTGCTGTCCGATTCTCGAGTCGGAGCGCTGGTGATTGGTCCGGGGCTGGGGCGAAACCCGGATACGCTTGAGGCCGTACGCACGGTAGTTATGGAAAGCAAGCGGCCGATGGTACTTGACGCTGATGGCCTTTTTGCTTTTGCCGGCAGAGTGTCTGAACTTAGGGGATGCACGGGTCTCGTGCTTACTCCTCACGCCGGCGAATTAAGCAACCTTCTAGGTGTTTCGCTGAGCGAAGTCTCTTCTTCGGCTCTTGTTGCGGCAAGGCGGGCGGCGGAGATTACTGGCCAGGTTGTCCTTCTGAAAGGCTCCTCGACGGTTGTTGCCTCTCCAGCTGGCAGAACTGCGGTTGTGGTGCAGGGTCCGCCCCAACTGGCCTCGGCGGGTACAGGCGACGTACTAGCCGGTGTGATTGGCGCTCTGTTGGCCAAAGGTATCGAGCCGTTTGAGGCGGCGTGCGCCGGAGCTTGGATTCACGCAGAGGCAGGCAAGGAGGGGGCCAGGAAATATCCTCAGGGTCTGCCGGCTGGAAGGCTGCTAGATTTTGTCCAACAGGTGGCAGCTTCGCGGACGGGGGAGACAAGAAAGCCCTCCTGGGCTGAACCTGAGCAATAGTGAAGTGCAGTGGCTAATGTGAGAGTGAATTTGAAACATGTCTAAGAAAGAGAAGCGCAGAGCAGCAAGACAAGCTTTTCCCAAAGCGAAAAGTGGCTCGACCACGAGCGCCCGGCAGAGCTCGCGAAGCCGGGGAGCCCGGCGGGGTGGAGCGTCTGGCTCCCCTCAAGTAAGGGTTCCAACCCTGCGAAGAGCGGCCATCCAAGGCGCCATTTTGGCTGTTCTTTATTTTGTGGTCATTCAGTGGCTATGGAAGAGCGGAGCTCCCACGGTTGCCAACCTGGTGTTTGCCGCGGGCGGGTTCATTCTTTACACAGGAGTAGCTTACGGGATAGACGTCTTTAAGTATCGGCGCGCGCTACGTAAAGCGAAGGGTCCCTCCAAATGACGTCTAAAGGCGTCTGTCGCAGACACCAGAGCGCCGAGGATCTCGCCATTCTTGACGTTATTGCCGACGTGGTCAGACGGCGGGGTCTTCGGGCTTGGCTTGTTGGAGGAAGTGTCCGCGACCGCGCTCTCGGCCGGGAGGCTCCGGACTTGGATGTTGTAGTGACTGGCAACGCAAGAGGTGTTGCCCAGGATCTAGCCGACCGTCTGCGCGCTCCGTGGTTTGTCTTGTCCGATCGGCATCGCGCGTATCGGGTTGTTAGACCGAGCGGCTACATAGATGTTGCCCAGTTGCGCGGTAAAGCCATAGAAGAAGATCTTAGTCTGCGCGACTTCACCATCAATGCGGTTGCGGTGTCCATCCCTGACGAGGAGATCGTTGATCCTTTTGAAGGGCTCAGGCATATCAGAGAACGTCGCCTGGTTGCGGTGTCTGACCGCGTCTTTGAGGATGACGCTCTACGCCTCATGAGGGCTGCTCGCTTTGTGCATGTTTTGGGATTTGCTCTGGACCCTCGCCTGGAAAATCTGGTGCGTTCTCAAGCTTCTCTGTTGACTTCCGCTGCACCTGAGCGGGTGGCGGCGGAAATGGTGCTTACGCTAAGAGAGGGGCGTAGCGCGGCTGCGCTTGCCCTGTGGCGAGAACTCGGACTGCTTGAGCAGTTCTTGCCAGAAAGTCCAGCGACGAGTCAGCCGGGCCTCGCCGCTCAGATCCTTGTTTGCTTGGAGGACATACTTGCCCATCCAGAGTGCTGGCTCCCGGGACAAGAAGCCTTGCTCAAGAAGCGACTGGACGCCCCGGTGGATGGAGCGGTTGAACGCCCAGTGGCTTTACGCATCGCTGGTGCTCTTGCGGGGGCCTCTGCCGAAGAGGCCGCTCGCGCAGCAGAGCGGCTCCGGTTTTCGCGGGACCTAACCTCGCTCTTAGTCTGCGCCGCCCGAGTGCTTGGCAATCGAAGCTGGCTCGAACATATGACCCAAGACCTCAGGCGTCCTCTATCGGCTCCCGGCCGCTGTGCAACCGCCTTTTTCTGGGCAACAAGACCGTGGGAAGTGGAAATATTGCTACTGGCGGCTGCCTGCGAGAAAGCCAAAACTGACGAGAAGGCGGAGCAGATGGGGTTACCGGTGATTCGCTGGCTCCTTTCTGTTTGGGCCTGGCGGGCTACTCAAGAAGTCAGAAGTTTCCCCCTGGACGGAACTACGCTCATGCGCGAACTTGGTCTCTCGCCTGGGCCCGTTGTTGGCCAGGTGCTGCGAGAGATTCGCTTGGCCTGGGAGGCAGGGGAAATCGCTACCCCAGAGCAGGCTCTCGAGATGGCCAAGACCTGCGTCAACAAGGGATAGAACGAGGAATAGAACCCGACGATGCACCCAGCGACTCGGGGACGTCTACAACGAGGGAATGGTAGGGCAAATTGGCGTCACAATGGATAGGCTGACTGGTGCGGCCAGCGTGCTATCATATCGTGCTTCCGTAGCTTCTTTAGTGACCAGTCTGTTTGGAGGAGCCTTGAAGGACGGTATTCATCCCGAATACGTGGAGTGCAGGGTTATTTGCTCTTGCGGAGAGACATTTGTAACACGCTCCACCAAGCCTGAAATACGAGTTGAGATTTGCTCTGCCTGTCACCCGTTCTACACGGGCAAGCAGAAGCTTGTGGATACAGCGGGCCGGGTGGAGAGGTTTAATAAGAAGTACCGCAGGGTGCAGAAGAAAAAGTAGTAGTTCTGCGGCCCCGCAGCAAGTAAGTCTGGTGGCCTATGTCCGCCCAGCTTAGAGTTACCTTACTCCAGCACACGCCTACTCCGGAAAGGGCAGTAGCCGCGGCTGGCCGCTTGTGTTACGCGCCCGTGAGCGCTGCTGCTCTAAAGGAGACCATGACTGAGGAGGAGATTGCCAGGCTGGTGCGCGGGCTCGTTCGCTCCGGACATTTGAGTGCTTTGGAGCACGCATCGTTTACTTTCGCTGTCGACGGCATATCTAGGGCCTGCTCGCACCAATTGGTGCGTCACCGCATTGCTTCGTACAGTCAGCAATCGCAGCGATACGTTCGCTTTGGCTCTAAGGACAGTTTCGTGGTTCCCCCCAACATCGCTTCTTCTCCCGAAGCAAATGCAGTTTTTCTGGAAGCGATGGAGCATGCCCGTCAGGCTTATGAACGTCTGGTTGAAATTGGGTTGGCCGAAGGACGCAAGGGCGAGTCTGTGTACGAGGATGCACGCTTTGTTCTTCCCAATGCGGCCGAGACCAAGATAGTTGTCACCATGAATGCCCGCGAACTCAGGCACTTTTTCGCTTTGCGATGCTGCAGAAGAGCGCAGTGGGAAATAAATCGGCTGGCCTGGACTATGCGCCACCTGGTCATAGGCGTGGCTCCGCTTCTTTTTGAGAACACCGGACCTGGCTGCCTTGCGCACTCTTGCCCAGAAGGCAAGATGTCTTGCGGGCAGCCTTACACCGCGGAAGAGGTCGCTAGCATGAACCTTAGCGCGTTCGTGGGCGACGACGCTGTGCAGCACTAGGCACACTGTTGTGTTTCGGCCATGACCGCATCTGACCGCATCCCAGTGCCTAATCTGTCTGGGGAACAAGACCACTGTGCTAGAAAGGTTCCAAACTCTGCCGGGCTCTCAAGTTCGGGTCTCTCCTCGCACACCTATGGGGGCCAAGCAGTCATTGAGGGAGTGATGATGCGGGGTAAACACGGGTGGAGCATGGCGGTGCGCCGTCCTAGAGGGGATATTGCCCGCGTTTCGTTCCCGCTTGAGCCGCTGGGCAGCCGCCATCGCTGGATGCGGCTTCCTGTAGTCCGCGGCGTCATATCCCTGTACGAGTCTCTGGTTCTGGGCATCCAGGCTCTTGGCTTGGCGGCCAATTTCGCTTTGGAAGATCCAGATGCCGGTTTTGACCCAAAGGAAGAGTCTAATGCCTCTCCCAACGAAACCTCTTCGGCTACAGCGGGGGCCTCTTCAGCTGTAGCGGGGGCCTCTTCGGGTCCGGCAGGGGCCTCGTCGGCTCCGACCAAGACCGGAGGGTTTGGCTGGAAAGAGCTGACTTTTACTGTTGTGCTCGGAGTGGGGCTTGCTGTTGTCTTGTTCGTGGTGATCCCGCTTCTAGTGGTCAAGCGCTTTGAAGATACTTTTTCTAACCCCTTCTTGTTCAATTTAGTGGAAGGTGTGATTCGAATAGCAATCTTTGTGCTGTATGTCGCTGGGGTATCACTCATTCCTGACTTGCGCAGAGTTTTCCAATACCACGGGGCTGAGCACAAGGTGATACACGCTTACGAGCACTGCGGGTGTGCTGATCCCGAGAAGGCTAAGTCCTTTTCCACCCTTCATCCGCGCTGCGGGACCGGGTTTCTCCTTCTTGTCTTGGTCGTGGCCGTGCTGGTGTTTGCGCTCGTAGGCAAGCCAAGTCTGCCCTGGTTGATACTTTCCCGCTTGGTAGGGATTCCTTTGATCATCGGCATTTCGTACGAAGTTGGAATAAAATGGGCTGGTAAGCACGCTCGTGGTCTTCTTGCCCGAGCGGTTCTTTGGCCTGGTATCCAGCTGCAGCGTCTAACCACTCGTGAGCCCACCATGGACCAGCTCGAAGTGGCGGCTGCAGCTCTAGACGAGGTGCTCCGGCTAGACCACAGCGAGTTGCATACTTGGCAAGAGATTCCGGCGGATACGTGATCAGGAAATGATTGATCGTTTAGCAGCAGAAATAGAAGAGAAATACGAGGCGCTTACCAAACAGCTCGCGGACCCCGAAATCCTCCGCGATCCGGCCCGATATGCCGAGATTTCCAAAGCACATGCGGATCTCGAAGAGGCGTACCGGCTTGCTGTCGCCTACCGCGAGACGCGCAGTGTCCTTGATGAGGCTGAGGCTATGTTGGAAGAAGGTGGCCTTGATCCCGAGATGGAGGAGTTTCTGGCTGAGGAAAAGAAAACCGCTCGGGAAAAACTGGAGCGTCTGGAGGAAGAGCTTCGCCTGGCGGCTTTGGAAAAAGACCCCGATGACCAGAAGAACGCGATTGTAGAGGTCCGGGCGGGGGCAGGCGGGGACGAGGCGGCGCTGTTTGCTGCTGAGGTACAGCGGATGCTCATGCGCTATGCAGAACGTTTGCGTCTTAAGACCGAGATTCTCTCGGTCACAGAAGCCGATCTCGGGGGTGTCAAGGAAGCTATTTTTGCGGTTAAGGGCAAGAACGCCTACGGCATCTTTAAGTACGAATCGGGAGTACACCGAGTGCAGCGCGTGCCGGTGACTGAGTCGGCGGGGCGAATTCATACCTCTACGGTGACGGTGGCTGTCCTTCCGGAAGTAGAAGAAATTGAGGTGCACATCGATCCGGACGACGTGAGGGTGGACGTATTTCGCTCAACGGGGCCAGGAGGCCAGTCGGTCAATACCACTGATTCTGCAGTGCGGCTCACCCATCTTCCCACCGGCCTGGTAGTTACTTGTCAGGATGAAAAGTCTCAGCTCCAGAATAAGGAACGGGCGTTTCGTATCTTGCGAGCCCGTCTTTACGACATGGCCCGTGCTGAACAACAAGCCAAGCTTGCTGCTCAGCGGCGAAGCCAAGTGGGGACCGGTGATAGAGCGCAAAAAATTCGCACTTACAACTTTCCCCAGGGGCGCGTGACCGACCATCGGGTGGGGCTAACTTCTTACCGGCTTGAATCCGTGCTCGAGGGCGAGCTGGAGGAATTTACCGAAGCGCTCCAGGCGCGCGATCGAGCGGAGCGATTAGCGGCTGCCACCTTCTAGGCTGGTCTGCGACGCTTGTGAGCGGCGTGAGTCCCTTTGGGTCGACGGCTGGCAATCTTGTGCAAGAGGTGAGAGCGAACGGTGGCTAATCGTCCGAGCGGGCCGCATACCATAGGGAGTATTCTTGAGAGCGCCGCTTTGTATCTTCGAGAGAAGGGTTCCTCCTCACCCCGGCTTGATGCCGAACTCCTGCTTGCCAAGGTCCTAGGAACTGACCGTGTGCGTTTGTATATCGAGTTTGATCGGCCGCTAGAGCCGGACGAAGTAGCACAATTTCGTGAACTTGTTCGCCGCCGCGCTGCCCATGAACCGGTCGCGTACATACTGGGCCAGGCGCACTTTCGCCGCCTCACTCTGGCGGTAAGCCGAGACGTCCTGATCCCTCGGCCAGAGACCGAGGAACTTGTCGAGGTAGCTCTTGAGGTTCTTAGGCGTCGTCCTGTTCGAGTCGAGGAGAATCCGCTCGAGCCCGTGGTGGCGGATGTAGGCACAGGTAGCGGCGCTATTGCCCTTAGTCTAGCTAGTGAAGCAGGTATACCGGTGTTTGCGACCGACATCAGTCCGAGCGCCCTCGAAATAGCCAAGTACAATGCTGGCAAATTGGGTCTTGATTCGTTAGTTAGGTTTATCCAGTGCGATCTCCTCGCTGCTTTCGGCGACCAGACTCTTAACTTGATAGTGAGCAATCCGCCGTATGTGGCTAGAGCAGATTTCCCCTTGCTTTCTCCAGATATACGCATGTATGAGCCTTCTGTCGCGCTTGATGGGGGTCCCGATGGTCTGGAAGTGATCGGGCGCTTGGTGCCCGAGGCGGCACGAGTCTTAAGGCCGGGCGGCGTGTTGCTTATGGAAATAGACGAGTCACAAGCGCGGAGGGTCACCGAGCTCGCTTACTCCTGTGGTTTTGCGTTTGTGACAGTTCATAGGGATCTCTCCCAAAAGGAACGCATAATCGAGGCGGTGATGCCGGGAGCGCCCATTCTTTCGCTGGATGACTTAGACGACCGTTTTCTTAAGGAGCTGAGGGAAGCTCTGGCAGCCGGAGCCATCATTGGAATCCCCACAGATACAGTTTATGGCATCGCTGCTCGCTGGGACTCAAGGGAAGGCGTGGAGCGGCTTTTTGTGGCCAAAGGACGATCGGCTTCGGCACCTGTGGCTGTGCTTTTCTGTTCGGTAGAACAAGTGATTGCCAATCTCCCCGATATAGATGAGAAGGCAGTTCGAGTGTTGCGGGCCCTCCTTCCCGGACCATACACCTTTGTTGTGGCTACAAAGACACCTCGGCCTCCTCTGGTTGGAACTGAGGACTCGCTGGGGGTGCGAGTACCCGACTACCCTGCTGTTCTTGGCTTGATCGACAGATTGGGGATCCCGCTTGCTGCGACGTCTGCTAATCCAAGTGGTCAGGCTGATGTGAGGAGAGCGGAGGAGGTTGATCGCTCGGTTCTTGCCCATTGCTCGGTCGCGTTGGATTTGCCAAGGCAGGGGGGCGGTTTTGGAGAAACAGAGAGTGCTCGCTCTGATGCAGCTAATGTCCTGACGAGCAGGGCTGTGCCCTCCACCGTAGTCGACTTGCGTCCGCTGACCGAGGGCGGGGCCCCTAAGATTCTGCGTCAAGGGGCTGTTCCCGCCGCCGTCGTGACCGAGCTGATAGCTCGAGCACTTGCTTAGTAGAGACACAAGGTGAGGGGCTGTCTACCTCGGGCTAGAGTCCTGGTGCGAGTTTGCTGAGCGGCGGATTGTGCATTTGCTATCCTTCACAGAAGCCAAGTGGAAGGAGAACGAAATGCGCTACGCTTTCGGCTGCGATCATGCCGGATATGCCCTAAGAGACGTCCTGTTGGAGGAACTCCGGGCTGCGGGGCACGAAGTGCTGGATATGGGCACCGACCAGCCGCTGCCCACTGATTACCCGGATTACGCGAATAAGGTAGCCCAGGCGGTGAGCTCGGGGCAAGTCGACCGGGGAGTGCTGGTCTGTGGGACCGGGGTCGGCATGGCAATGGCGGCAAACAAGCACCCTGGCGTGCGAGCGGCCGCAGCTTACGACTGTTTCACTGCCCGCATGTCTCGGCGGCACAACGATGCCAATGTGCTCTGTTTGGGAGCGCGGGTGGTCGGACCGGGCCTGGCGGTCGAAATCCTGCGTACCTGGATGAGCGAGGAGTTCGAAGGAGGCCGTCACGTCGCTCGGCTTGCGAAAATACTTGGCGGTTATGCCAACGGAACTACGAAAGAAGAAAGAGGAGGCCGCTAACGGTGACTGATGTTCCCTGTAAACCGAGGACTCACGACTTGCCCTTGGCAGAGATTGACCCCGTTCTGTACCGTCTGATCAGAAAAGAGCTTTCCCGGCAGCGGCAAAACGTCGAGCTAATCGCTTCGGAGAACTTTACAGCTGTCTCTGTCCTTGAAGCGATGGGCAGCGTGCTAACGAACAAGTATGCCGAGGGTTACCCGGGCAATAGGTACTACGGCGGATGTGAGGTTATTGACGAAATTGAGACTCTAGCCATTGAGCGGGCCAAGGCGCTTTATGGGGCAGAGCATGCCAATGTTCAGCCGCATTCTGGTTCTGGCGCCAACCAGGCGGTATATATGGCGGCTCTTGAGCCCGGTGACCGTGTCTTGGCCATGAGTCTTGCTCATGGTGGACATCTTACCCATGGGTTGGCGGCCAACTTTTCCGGGAGATCCTACACTTTCTACCACTATGGCGTAGATCCAGTCACCGGGCGTATCGATTATGATCAGGTACGATCCATAGCCAAGACATGCCGGCCCAAACTTATCGTGGCCGGAGCAAGCGCATATCCGCGCATCATTGATTTCGCCGCTTTTCGTGAGATTGCCGATGAGGTGGGCGCTGAGCTGATGGTAGACATGGCGCACATCGCGGGGCTTGTCGCGGCGGGTGTCCATCCGTCTCCCATTCCTTACGCAGAGTGGGTGACCACCACTACGCACAAGACGCTCACCGGTCCTCGAGGTGGCGCCTGCTTTTGTCGGGCCGAGAAGGCGGCGGCTCTTGATAGGGCGGTGTTTCCCGGCTTACAGGGTGGTCCGCTTGAGCATGTCATCGCCGGCAAAGCGGTCTGTTTTCTCATTGCTTCCACTGAAGAGTTCAAGGAAACACAAAGGCGGATTGTGGAGAATGCGCGCGCGCTTGCCGAGACGCTGCTCGAAGGTGGACTCAAGTTGGTGTCGGGCGGAACCGACAACCACTTGATTTTGGTGGACTTTACGGGAACCTCTATGACCGGCGCGCGCGCGCAAGAACTACTTGCGCAGGTCGGCATTACCGCCAATAAGAACAGTGTGCCCAACGACAGCAGACCTCCAACTGTCACTTCCGGTCTTCGCCTTGGCACTCCTGCCATGACCACTCGCGGGTTTGGCCCCGAGGAAATGCGGGAGGTAGGTCGCATCATAGTAGAAGTGTTGACCACTGAAGCGACTCAGACTCAGCTTGAGAAGCTACGCAGCCGCACGAGCTCGCTGGTAGCGAGGTTCCCCTTATATCCGGGGCTGGGCGTTTGATGCCGGGATAGCGTTTGATGCCGGGATAGTGGAGAGAGTCATGGCAGCCGCGCGGCCCAGCTGGGAAGAGTACTTTATGGAAATCGCTCACGTGGTGGCGACGCGCTCCACTTGTCTTCGCCGTCAGGTGGGAGCCGTTCTTGTGAAGAACCGGCAGATTCTCGCTACCGGGTACAACGGTGTACCTCGCGGCATTCGGCACTGCGACGAGCGGGGATGCCTCAGGGACGAGCTCGGAATACCTTCCGGGGAACGACAAGAGCTCTGCCGGGGTCTTCATGCCGAGCAGAACGCCATCATACAAGCAGCCTATCACGGGGTGGCGGTACAAGGGGCCGAGCTCTATTGCACCCTTAGACCCTGCGTGACCTGTGCGAAGATGCTCATAAACGCCGGAGTCCGGACAATCTATTTCTGCGGCGATTACCCGGACGATCTTTCTGTTGAACTGCTTCGCGAGGCGAGAGTACAGCTAATCCAGATGCGGTAGCCACTGCAAAGCCGAACATCTTGCGCTTGTAGGAGGCGATATCTATAATCTTGCAGGTTAAGTCATGACCAGGGATCCCCAGCGTGACCCAGCGCAGACGGGGGGGCTCGCGTTCACGTTTGTTGCTCTGGTGCTGGTCTTTGCTGGTCTGGGTTTTGGGGCGGACCGGTGGCTTGGCACCGAGCCCTGGCTGATGGTATTAGGGGTCTTTGTGGGCGCCGGCCTAGGTTTTGCTTATTTGGCCTTGATACTCTTCCGGGGTTCTGGAAAGAGACTGGGCGAAAAAACCGAGGACCGTCCCAAAACGCGCGGGTCGGAAAAGCGCTCACAATGACTGAAGAGAGTCGGTTGATCAGGAGGTCGTGCTGACCCTGACACTCATATCTGTGGGCGTCGGGCTTGCCCTGGCGGTGCTTTACCAAGTGGCGTCCACCCGTCTGCAAAGGTGGGTGGCATGCCGGCCTCCCTCCGTTTTCATGGCTGTGACTGTCTCCAGCTTTCTGGTGCGTCTGACCACCATTGCTGTCATTTTGGTTATTGTGGGACTTTGGACTCCCCTCAACATAGTGGCGGTGTGCCTCTCTTTTGCAGGGGCTTTTACCATTCTCAATGCGGTTTCTGTCGGTCTTCTTCTGGCAAGAAACCACTCGCCGCACTCAGCAGGGGGCAAGGCCAAGACGGTGGGAGAGACGGATGCTGGCTGCTGAAGAAGCCACAAGCAAAGTTGTAGGTGCACTGCACGAGCTTAATGTGCAGACGATTGTGTCGATCCCGAAGCTGGGACCAATTGACCTTTCCATAACGAATGCGGTTGTCTACATGTGGGTCTCGGCCGCAATCGTTTTTGTTTTCTTCTACGTTGCGGCAAAGCGCGCACGAAAAGAGCCCGACAGACTTCAAACCGTGGCAGAGATTCTTCTTAATTTCGCTACCGGTCATCTCACAGGGCAGATTGGCGAGAAGGGTAAGAAATATTACTACCTAATCCTTACTATCTTCTCGTTCATCCTGGTGACTAACCTCGTTGGTCTTATTCCAAAGCCGGCGGCTATCAAGCCTTATACGCCGACCGCAAACATCAACGTGACGGCCGGCATGGCTGTGGTCGTGTTCTTGCTGACGCAGTATCAGGGGTTTAGACGTCACGGCGTATTGGGCTATTTGAAGAGCTGGACGACCCCGAAGGGGGTTCCCAAGGCTATCGGGCTTCCCTTGAATGTGATCTTCTTTCCTGTCCACCTGATGGGCGAGTTCTTTAAGCCCCTGTCGCTGTCTGTGCGACTTTTTGGCAACACCATAGCAGGGCATTTGATCATCCTTGTTATGCTGGGATTGATCCTTGAGTTTGCGAACGCAATAGTGATTGTTCCCGCGGCGCTGTTCGTGGTCATAATGACTGCTTTTGAGGTCTTTGTGGCCTTTATTCAGGCGTACATCTTCTCTCTACTTTCGGTGGTCTACATTGAATCGGCTATATACGCTGGCCATTAGGAGTAACCCAGTAGCAAGGAGGATATGAGAATGGATGCACAAACTGCCGCCCACCTCGCTGCCGGTATCGGAATGGGGTTGGCGACGCTAGGCCCTGGGATCGGCATTGGGCTTCTTACCGGTAGAACATCGGAAGCCATAGCAAGACAGCCGGAAGCTTCGGGCGATATTCGGACAGCTTTTATCATTGGTCTGGCATTGGCCGAAGCACTTGCGCTCTATGCCTTCGTTATTGCCATCATCCTGCTATTTGTGGTTTAGAAACCGCGCGGCTGGCGTAGTGCCGGGCTTCGCACCAAGAACCAGCAGGTAGAGCGATATGAAGATATTTGAGTTAGACCCTGGGCTGTTTATTTGGTCGGTAATTACATTTCTCATCCTGGTCGGATTGTTGTACAAGTTTGCTTTTAACCCGCTTATGCGGTTGCAGCGGGCTCGCCAGGAGGAGATTCATCAGGCCATTCACGAAGCCGAGCGGCTGCGAGACGAGGCGCAACAGCTGCTCGCGAACTACAAGCAGCAGCTAGCGCAGGCGCGTGAAGAAGCAGCAGCTATTGTCGAGCGCGCGCGGAAGACGGGCGAGGCCACAAAAGCTGAAATCTTGGAGGAGGCTCGAGCGCAGGCAGAGGCCACTTTGGCAAAAGCGCGGGAGCAGATTGAGCGCGATACACGGCAGGCTCTTCAGAGAATCCGGGAAGAAGTGGCCGACCTTACCGTTGCTGCCACTGAGAAAGTGGTGCGCGCCAAGCTTTCCGGGGAAGACCAGCTGCGCTTAATCCAAGAAGCTATAAACGAAATTGACTTAACCAAGATCAGCGAGAACTAGAAAATGTGACGGTTACCCATGGCTGAGGGGAAAATAGCGCGGATATATGCTCGTGCTCTGTATGAGGCGGCTGCGGAAGAAGGGCGCGTGAATGAGGTTCGACGCGACCTGGGCGAATTCGTGGCCGCCGTCGACGCCTCGCCGGAACTGCGGCAGTTCTTGCTCTCAGCTGGGATATCCGACGAGCGCAAGATCGAAGTATTAATGGAGCTTACCGAGGGTGGAGATGAATTAGTGCGCAATTTCTTGCGTCTGTTGGTGGAGAAGGGCAGAGAAAGCCAGCTGGCGAGCATTTACCGCGCCTTTGTAGAGCTCGTAGAGGAGGCTCAGGGTCTTGTACGTGTAGAGGTCACCAGCGCCGTACCCCTACCCGAACCTTTGCAGGAAGCGCTCCGCAATAAGTTGGGCGCTTCGCTGCGCAAGACAGTGGAGCTGGTATTGAAGGTGGATGAGAGTGTTCTGGGAGGGCTTCGGCTGCGCATTGGCGACAAGGTGGTAGACGCCACTGTACGTCAGCGCCTGGAAAGACTTCGTCAGTCGTTAGTCACCCCTAGTGGTAGCTTGGAGGGTTCAGTTGAAGCTGCGTCCTGAGGAGATAACAAGCGTTCTTAAATCCCGCATCCAACGCTATGAAGCGGGGGTCGATTTTCAAGAAGTCGGCACAGTTATCCAGGTGGGCGACGGAGTAGCTCGGATTCAAGGTCTCCAAAACGCGGTGGCTTCGGAGATGCTGGAGCTGCCTCACGGGGTTATTGGCTTGGTCCTCAACCTGGAGGAAGACAGCGTCGGCGCGGTGCTTATGGGTGAGGACACCCTCATTAAGGAGGGGGATCAGGTCAAACGCACCGGCCGAGTCATACAAGTGCCTGTTGGCGAAGCTCTTATTGGACGCGTCGTTGACCCTCTGGGCCGTCCTTTGGACGATAAGGGACCTATCGAGGCTACTCATTTTCGGCCGGTGGAATTCAAGGCTCCCGGTGTGATCCGGAGGCAGCCGGTTAAGGAACCGCTCCAAACCGGCATCAAGGCTATTGATTCCATGATTCCTATCGGTCGAGGGCAGCGCGAGCTCATAATTGGCGACCGGAGCACCGGAAAGACTGCTATTGCAATCGATACCATCATCAACCAAAAAGGCCAGGATGTGATTTGCATCTACGTGGCTATCGGCCAAAAGGCTTCTACGGTTGCAAGTGTGGTCGCCAAACTCGAAGAACACGGGGCCATGGATTACACGATAGTGGTGATGGCTCCGGCTTCGACCTCAGCTCCTATGCGCTACATTGCTCCTTATGCCGGCACAGCCATGGGAGAGTACTTCACCTATTCGGGCCGTCACGCCCTGTGTGTATACGATGACCTAAGCAAGCATGCAGATGCTTACCGTCAGATGTCGCTCCTGCTTCGGCGGCCGCCCGGTCGAGAGGCCTTCCCAGGCGACATTTTCTACCTGCACAGCCGGCTTTTGGAGAGGGCCTGCAAGCTCAGCGACAAGGAAGGAGGCGGTTCTCTTACTGCGCTGCCAATAATCGAGACCCAGGCCGGAGATATTTCTGCCTACATTCCCACCAACGTCATTTCGATTA
This sequence comes from Thermoleophilia bacterium, assembly GCA_026415615.1. Lineage (GTDB taxonomy): Bacteria > Actinomycetota > Thermoleophilia > RBG-16-64-13 > RBG-16-64-13 > JAOAGT01. Next base: position 323,278 of record JAOAGT010000001.1, read on the forward strand.
CTGACGGGCAGATCTTTCTGGAGACTGACCTCTTTTACTCTGGCATTCGTCCAGCTATTAACGTGGGCATCTCAGTGTCTCGCGTGGGCGGCGACGCGCAGATCAAGGCTATGAAGAAGGTAGCCGGGTCTCTCCGCCTAGACCTTGCCCAGTACCGGGAGCTAGAAGCGTTTGCCAAGTTTGGCTCTGAGCTTGACCCCGAAACCCAGAGAACTCTTGCTCGCGGTGAACGTCTGGTGGCCACTCTAAACCAGCCTCAGTACACACCCTGGCCTGTTCAGGATCAGGTCATGATCATCTTTGCTGCTATCGAGGGTTACACGGACGACATCCCGGTTAAAGACGTGCCGCGGTTTGAAAGTGCCCTGAGAGATTATCTAAATACGCAATATCCCGAAATTGGGAACGATATAGCGACTACGAAAGACCTTACGCCAGAAACTGAGGCGAAGCTGCGGGACGCCATCAAGGCGTTCAAGGAGACCTGGGTGGTTGACCAGGGTATTCTGTGAGGGATAGATGCGTTCTCTTCGGGACATAAGACGACGCATAGTCTCCGTTCAAAACACGCGGAAGATCACCAAAGCCATGGAGATGGTGGCTGCGGCGCGCCTGCGGCGCGCCCAGCAGAGAATAGAGTCCACCCGCCCGTACGCGTTGCACATGCTTGAGTTCATAGGGCAGTTGGTCCGGTATCTTCAGGTGGACTTGAGCCTTCATCCTTTGCTCAGAGAGCACGCCCAGGTAAAGAAGGTAGCGATTATAGCCCTCACGGCCGACCGGGGTCTCTGCGGGGCTTTCAATTCCAACATAATGCGGCGGGCATTAGAGAAGGTTGATTATTACGCGGCTCAGGGTGTCGACAGCGACTTGGTTATTTTAGGGCGCAAAGGGCTTAGCACTGCGCGCTTCCTCGGATATCGAGTAGACAAAGCGTACCTTGACGTAACCGAAAGAACAGCCTTCTTGGAAGCCCAAGCTCTGGCTAACGGGGTGGTCAGGCGGTACACAAACGAGGCTATTGACCGTGTGCATCTGATCTTTAACCGTTTCAAGAGCCCAATGGAGCAGTATGTCACCGATCAGGTTATTCTTCCGATCCAGGAGGAACTCACAAGGGCCTACGAAGTAACTGCTCCCTTTGAACACTTAGACTTTCTCTTTGAGCCCTCCCCGGAGGCCATTTTGGCGGATCTCTTGCCGGCCTACGTAGAGGTCACCATCTACCGGGCAATCTTGGAGAGCTTGGCTAGTGAACATGGGGCACGCATGACTGCCATGCGCAATGCCTCCGAGGCGGCGGACGAGATGATTGAAGAGCTAACCTTGGCGATGAACCGGGTGCGCCAGGCTTCCATCACCACCGAGATTACTGAAGTGGTGGCGGGGGCTGACGCTCTGGCAGGATAAAAGGAGGACCACAGGCGGCCATGAATAAGGGCAGGATCGTGGAAATTATTGGGCCGGTGATTGACGTTGAGTTTCCTGACTCACTCCCGGCAATTTACAACGCTTTGGAGATTGATACAGAGTCTGCTGCCGGTAGGATTCGGTTAGTGGCAGAAGTCCAGCAGCACCTCGGCGACAACAAGGTGCGAGCTGTGGCAATGGACTCGACTGATGGCTTGGCCCGTGGAGTTGAGGTTGTGGACACTGGGCGCCCCATCGCTGTGCCGGTGGGCCCCGCCACATTGGGGAGACTCTTCAATCTTTTGGGTGAACCAATTGACGAAGGCCCGCCGATCCCAACGGATGTGGAAAGATGGCCGATTCACCGTCCAGCTCCGGCATTTGAGGAACTTGAGCCCAGAACCGAGATTCTGGAAACCGGAATCAAGGTTATTGACCTACTTGCTCCCTACGTGAAAGGCGGCAAAGTCGGTCTTTTTGGCGGCGCGGGAGTGGGCAAGACTGTGGTCATCCTCGAGCTGATTCATAGCATCGCCACCTATCACGGCGGTATCTCGGTATTTGGCGGTGTGGGGGAGCGGACCCGCGAAGGGAATGACCTGTATCTCGAGATGACTCGCTCCGGGGTCATCAATAAGGCCACCCTAGTCTTTGGGCAGATGAACGAGCCGCCGGGAGCGCGTCTGCGCGTGGGGCTTTCGGCTCTCACCATGGCCGAGTATTTCCGGGATGTCATGGGGCAGGATGTGCTTCTTTTCATAGACAACATCTTCCGCTTTGTGCAGGCTGGGTCCGAGGTGTCTGCTTTGCTCGGGCGGATGCCTTCTGCCGTGGGTTACCAGCCCACTCTTACCTCGGAAATGGGCGAGCTTCAGGAGAGAATTACCTCCACGCGCCGGGGCTCGGTGACCTCGGTGCAGGCGATTTACGTCCCTGCTGACGATCTCACTGACCCAGCTCCAGCCAACACTTTTGCCCATCTTGACGCAACTACGGTTCTTAGCCGTCAGATAGCAGAGATGGGAATCTACCCAGCGGTAGATCCGCTTGATTCGTATAGCCGCGCTCTCACGCGGGATATCGTGGGAGATGAGCACTACGAAGTCGCTACCAAGGTGCAGGAGATCCTCCAGCGGTACAAGGACCTGCGGGATATCATCGCTATCCTTGGTATGGATGAACTGTCGGACGAGGACAAAGTTATTGTGCGGCGGGCGCGGAAGATTCAGCAGTTCCTGTCGCAGCCGTTCTTCGTCGCGCAGCAGTTTACTGGCCGGCCGGGCAAGTTTGTTCCTCTAAAGGAGACCGTGCGCGGCTTCAAAGGGCTGGTTAACGGTGAGTACGACGACCTGCCCGAGCAGGCTTTCCGTATGCAAGGGGGCATCGACGATGTGCTTGCTGTGGCTCGGCCAGCGGTTACTGTAACGACAGTGGCGGCGGGGTCGGCTGATGCAACAGAAGCCTCTGGAACGGGCAAAACGCAGTTTGAGTCGCAGCCTGACGCATCTTCTGCCAAGAGTTAGGAGAAGTGGCCAGTGGCGCAGGGAGATAGCCCTTTTCTTAGGCTCGAGATAGTTGCTCCCTCCGGACTTGTATGGGAGGGAGATGTGCAGATGGTCGTCTTACCCACGGTCACCGGGGAAGTGGGCATCTTGCCCCGCCATGCGCCTATGGTGGCTCAGCTGGCAATCGGGCGGATGCGGGCGCTTCCCCTGGAGGGAGACTGGCTTAACTTTGCTGTGGCCGAGGGGTTTGCGAAGGTACAGTTTGATAAGGTAATAGTGTTGGCGGATGCTGCTGAGGAAGCGTCTCAAATTGATGTTGAACGGGCAAAGCAAGCAGTAGCGAGAGCGACCGCTCGCCTTGAAATGTACAACAAGGGAACAGTGCCCGAGGGTGAGTATGTGGATCCCTACCGTGAGCAGATGGCGTTGAAGCGGGCACGCAATCGGCTCAAGGTAGCCGGGGTTCCGGAGAAATGACGAAAAATCGGGGGGATGAGCCGCGCCTCATAATAAATGGGGGGCGGCCGTTACGTGGTCAGATTGCTGTGTCGGGAGCCAAGAACTCGGCTCTCAAGCTCATGGCTGCCTCCATTCTTGCGCCGGGAAAGAGTATTCTCCACAACGTGCCTGATATCCAAGACGTGCGCACCATGCAGGAAGTTCTCGAGCATCTTGGGGCACGCGTGGAGTTTGCTGATGGTCTCATGACCGTTGACACAGGTTCAATTTCTTCGCAGGAGGCTCCGTATGAGCTGGTTCAGAAGATGCGGGCCTCCATCCAGATAATGGGTCCTCTGGTGGCTAGGTTTGGCCGCGCAAGGGTGGCCATGCCAGGAGGATGCAACCTGGGGCCGAGAAAGATAGATATTCACCTGCGAGGCCTGGCTGCCATGGGGGCCACGGTGCGTTCCGAGCATGGCTTCATCGAAGTCACTGCCCCGCGGCTGCGCGGGGTTACGATGTTCCTCGATTACCCGAGTGTTGGGGCCACCGAGAATCTTGTGATGGCTGCAGTGCTGGCCGACGGGACGACCGTGCTTGAGAATGCGGCTCGTGAGCCCGAGGTGGTCGATCTTTGCAAGTTCCTTATTAGCATGGGGGCGGATATTCTGGGAGCTGGAAGCTCCACAATCAGAATAACCGGGGTCAAGGAACTTCACCCTGCCGAACACACGGTCATTGGAGATCGCATAGAGGCAGGGACATTCCTCATTGCAGCAGCTGCTACGGGGGGCGAAGTTGAGGTCACAGGAATCAGCCCACATTTTCTCGAGTTGTTCTTGTCCAAGCTGCGCGCGGTAGGGGTGGTTGTTCAGGAAAATGCCCGGAGTATCAAAGCAGGAGGAGATCCCGCCTCCTATGTTGGAGTGGACGTAGCTACCTTACCCTACCCCGGTTTTCCGACCGACCTGCAGGCTCAGATGATGGTGCTCCTCTCTCTGGCAAGGGGAGTATCAATTGTCACAGAGAACGTTTTTGAAAACCGGTTTGGCTTTGTTGACGAACTTATCCGCCTGGGAGCGGATATCAGGGTAGAAGGAAACCATGCTCTGGTTACTGGTCCCCGACGTCTGATGGGGGCGACGGTCCGCTGCACGGATCTTAGGGCTGGTGCTGCCCTGACCATTGCCGGACTCGCCGCCGAAGGTTGCACCGAGGTGCGGGACGTTTATCACATCGACCGTGGCTATGAGCGGTTCGAAGCAAAACTTCGTGCTCTCGGGGGCGACGTCCAGAGGGTTGGGACCGCTTAATCGCCTGCACTCTGCCCTGGCAGGGATCTAAAATCTCCCCTTGTCTTGAAGGAGCGCCATACTGAACAAGAAGCCCTACACGATCTATGCAGTTGAGGGGGCGAGGAGACGCCACCTATCGAGAACCCTGGGTCTGGTTGCCGCAGGGTTGGTTGTGTGCGCGCTGGTCTTGGTTGCGGTTGTCTACCTTTGGTTCTACAGCCGAGCGGGGAGTGCTCATGTGGAGACACCAGGGGGAGTGGGTACGACTCTTGCCAACCCTATCGGGACTCCGACCGGCATGGACATATTGGTCTTGGGTTGCGACAAGCGTCCCCAAGAAGAAGGTGTGGAGAGTAGATCCGACACCATAATTCTGGTTCACGCCGATCCCGAGGAAGATTTTCTCTCAGTGCTGTCGCTGCCACGCGACCTTCGCGTTGAGGTTCCTGGTCACGGCACACAAAAGCTCAACGCAGCCTACACGTATGGCGGGTGGGAGCTTGCTGCCGAAACAGTGGAGAAACTAACCAACGTGGATATCACAGAGTTTGTCGAAGTCGACTTCCAAGCCTTTCGAGACATAGTGGACGCTCTAGGGGGCGTATACGTAGACGTCGACAGACGCTACTACAACGACAACCCGGAGTACGAGTTAATCAAACTTGCGCCTGGATACCAGCTTCTTGACGGCGAGAAGGCACTTGACTACGTGCGTTTTAGGCACGACCTAAACTACGACTTCGGCCGGATGCGCAGACAGCAACGCTTCTTGACCGCGCTTCGTGAGCAGGCGATGGGCTGGAACCTCGTACTTGATCTTCCCGGGGTTGTAGACGCTCTGTTCAGTCACCTCGCAACCTCCCTTAGCGCCAATGACATGCTGAAGTTGGCCTACTGGGCGGTGCGCCTTGATGGTTCGCACATCCGTCAGGTGAGCGTCGTCGGCGATATTCAGACCATTGATGGAGTCTCCTATGTCATACCGCCTGAAGGGGCAGTGGAGGAAGCAGTTGTAAAAATGATGACGCCGCCGCATCTGGACATCAGCGCGGAAAGGACGACATCCACCCGTGTTAGTTCGGAGCCCACAGGGACATCAAGTGCAGAGACCTCGCTGAACGACTTTGATACCAGTCAGTTTGTCACGGATCCTAACGCGATTCCGAACAGTCGGCTGTGGAAGCTATATGCTCAGGCGGCGTCCTTTGCTGTCCGAGCTCCGGGATACTTGCCCGAGGGATATGGGTACGTCGACCGAAATCCAGTCGACCCGGGAACATACGCGATCAAGGTAGGCGACAGAACGGAGAAAGCGATCAAGGTGGTCTATCGCCTGACTCGCAACGGAGAGCCCACTGATCAATACATGGGAATAATGGAGACTACTTGGCTTGACGCTCCGGCTGCGAGCAAGGGCAAAGAGGTTACCTACGGCGGGGTCAAATACACCATTGTGGGAACCAGTCAAGCAGTTGATCACGTCTGGTGGATACAAGACAATGTGCTCTACTGGGTTTCAAACACGTTGTCCTACTATCTGAGCGCTCAAGAGCTGCTGAAGGTAGCCGTGTCAATGATCCCGGTAGGTAGGTAACTCTGAACGACAAGCCGTACACGCTTTACACCGTAGAAGGCAGAACGGGAGCCCGCTGGAAGCGCCTAGTGGCGATAGTGGCCGGGGCTCTGGTCTTCTTATTGCTTGTGGGGGCGGGAGGGGCGTACTTATGGTTCCGCCAACAAGTCGCAGGGGCCAACGAACGCGTCACGCCTGAAGTCCGGGCTGCTCTTGAGGCTAAGCCTTCAAGCACCTTTGTGCCCTCGACTGTGACTGTTGCTGGCCCTGCCTCCACCACGACCGAAGTTGTGGAGTCGCCTTCAGCTATGAACATTCTTGTGCTCGGTTCAGACCGGCGGCAAGATGATTCTGGCGATCCCGGTCGTTCTGACACTATTATCCTGGTACACGTGGACCCCGACGAAGACTACCTCTCAATTCTCTCTCTGCCCCGCGACCTGCGTGTGAATGTGCCGCGGCACGGCAAGAACAAGCTCAATTACGCCTATGCTGCTGGCGGTCCGGCTCTAACCATACAGACAGTGGAGCAACTTACGGGGGTTGATATCGATCACTATCTTGAAGTGGACTTCCAGGCTTTTCGCGACATCGTTGACGCGCTAGGCGGGGTCTATATCGACGTTGACCGCCGATACTACAACGACGATCCCCGTTATGAACTGATCAGACTGGCCCCCGGCTACCAGCTGCTAAACGGCTCAGATGCACTGGATTACGTGCGGTTTCGCCACGACCAGAACATGGATTTCGGCCGCATGGAAAGACAGCAGATTTTTATGGCGGCGCTTCGTGAGCAAGCGATGGGTTGGGATCTACCCTTCAAGTTGCCTAGGCTGATAAGCGCTCTCTTCCACAATGTCACCACCGACTTGGAAGCAAACGAAATTCTCAAATTGGCCTACTGGGTGATTAGACTTGACCAGGAGAACATACGCAGGCTCACATTGACTGGCGCAACAACTGACATTGAAGGAATATCCTATGTTGTGGTGGGAGAGAACAAACTCTCCGAAGCGGTGACCGCTTTTCTTACTCCTCCCGACAAAGAGAGTTCGCCTGTTGCGCATACATCCTCGACTTCCACCACCACGACCGCTCTCACCACCGAAGCGGTAGATCTTTCGGGGGTAGAAGTAGATGTTCTAAACGGTAATGGCAGAGAAGGTGAGGGCGCAGCCGCAGGTAGGTGGCTCTCAGATCTGGGAGCAACAGTGGTTACGGTTGACAATGCCAACCAGAAGGTTGCCGCTACTGTTGTCGAATATCCTGGGGGTAAACTTTCCCAAGCCAGGCAGGTTGCCGCAGCTGTAGGGGCAGACAGTGTTAGACGGAACAGCAGCCGAGAGAGAGTCACGCTGCTTCTTGGGCTTGATTTCCGTCTGCCGGCTAAATATGCACTTCCTCCAAATCCGTCCAACATTCCTGACGCGGGCGGGTGGAAAGCAATTGCGCGTATGGTGCCTTTCCCGGTGCGGGCCCCTGCCTATCTGCCGCCAGGCTTTGTCTTTGTCGAGCGAATGCCGCCTACCGGAGCCACTTACGACATCAAAGTTGGAGGCGGGGTCAAGCCTGCTTTCAAGATGCTTTATCGGCTAAGGGTTGGGGGCAAGTACCTGGATGAGTATATGGGTATCACCGAAACCACGTGGACGGATGCACCGGCGGCCTGTGCTGGGAAAGAAGTCAGACGAGGGGGCAAGGTGTTTACTGTGGTGGGGAGCCGCGGCAAAGTTGACCGGGTCTGGTGGAAAGAGGACGGAGTTCTGTACTGGGTGTCAAACACTTTAATGCATCACCTTAGCGAAGAAGAGTTACTGGCAGTCGCCGAGTCAATGATCTATATCCCGCCCGAATGACGCCTTCCGTCGGAGAAGTGAGGAATCGGCGAAGTAGGGACTCTGGCTTATGAGAGTACTGATTAGTCCTCAGGCAGATCGCACGCTTGCGCCAGAGGCGGTTGACGTCGCTCGGGCGCTGGCCGGGTCTGAGGGGCAGGTCATCCATCTGTGGCAAGTCGGAGTACGAAATCTCTCCCGCAACCTGACTCCGGCTGAGGTCAGTCTGCTGCGTGGGGCGCTACTCGGATCGCCGGCTGACGGGAGGACTGATCGTGACCAAATCGTGGGATTTGTTTGCCAGGGAGTTGGCCTGGGTGAGTGGGCTGGCAAGAGGGGGGTCGTAGTCCCCACCGATCACGCCAACCTCACCTGGCGGTCGCCTTTACGCGGCCCCAATGATGACGCTGTTGGTCCCCGATTTCCCAACATGGACAACGTCTATGCGCCTGACGTGGCGCTACAACTGCTGAGCGCGTGCGCAGCGGATATGATAGTTTTCGCCGGGACAGTTGCCGGAGTTACGAACGAGATAAGTCTCACCCCGTTTGAAAAAGCGGTGACCAAAGCACAGCAGCACACAGCTGCAAGCTCCGAGCTGGTGCCGGTGGCTATCGTGGCCGCGCACATCGGTCTGAGGGTTGCTGCAGCTGTCGTGCTTTCGACAAATCAGCAGGAAGGAGAGGTGGAAAGTGGTTGACCACGATATTAGAGACCCGGGGCTGGCGAGTGCTGGAGTTTTGCGGATCGAATGGGCCGAGAGAGAGATGCCGGTCCTGGTCCGTATTCGCGAAAGGTTTGCCAAAGAGAAACCACTCGCCGGGGTGCGTATTGGTGCTTGTCTGCACGTGACGAGCGAAACTGCAAGCTTGATGCGTACTTTGGCAGCCGGTGGCGCCGAGCTAGCTTTGTGCGCTTCAAACCCGCTTTCCACCCAAGATGACGTGGCTGCTGCTCTAGTGGTGGAATATGGGATCCCCACTTTTGCCATCAAGGGCGAAGACCGCGAGACTTATTATCGCCATATTCAGAAGGTCATCGACACTCACCCCCACATCACCATGGATGACGGGGCTGATGTTGTGGGGACTTTGCACACCGAGCGTGTCGAAGTGGCCGCGGGGGTCATTGGGGGGACAGAAGAAACCACCACCGGGGTTATTAGGCTAAAAAGCATGGAGCGCGAAGGGGTCCTGCGCTATCCGATTGTGGCAGTAAATGAAGCGCTTACTAAACACATGTTTGACAACCGCTACGGGACCGGGCAATCCACTCTGGATGGGATTATCCGGGCTACGAACCGGCTAATAGCAGGCAAGGTAGTGGTGGTCGCGGGTTACGGCTGGTGTGGGCGCGGCGTGGCCATGAGAGCCAAGGGCCACGGCGCCGAAGTGGTGGTCACAGAGGTCGATCCCTTGCGTGCGCTCGAAGCAGTTATGGACGGGTACAGAGTCATGACAATGGGAGAGGCAGCCCGCCTAGGCGATATCTTTGTCACCGCCACGGGAGACATTCACGTGATTCGCAGGGAGCACTTCCTGTGCATGAAAGACGGCGCCATCGTGTGCAATACGGGTCACTTCAACGTGGAGATCGACATACCAGCCCTGGAAGAACTTGCCGTTTCACGCCGGCAGATGCGTGACTTTGTCGAAGAGTACACTCTCTCGGATGGGAGGAGGATTTACCTGCTGGGGGAGGGGCGGCTCATCAATTTGGCAGCCGCCGAGGGACACCCCTCCTCGGTGATGGACATGAGCTTTGCTAACCAGGCGCTGGCGGCGGAGTATCTGGTCAAGAATGCAGACAAGCTCGAAAAGCGGGTGTACAACGTGCCTGTGGAGATTGATCAGCAGATCGCGCAGCTGAAACTTGCCTCTTTAGGGGTGGAAATTGACGTGCTCACTCCTGAGCAGGAGGAGTACCTGGCAGGGTGGAGAGCGGGCACGTAGCTGGGGGGACCGCAGTGTACCCAGGTGACAAGCTGGCGCGAGACGATATGCAAGACTTAAGACAAGAATCAGCAGTTCGCACGATTGAGTGGCAAGACGGTTCAGTGGTCATGATTGACCAGCGGCTTCTGCCTCACGAGGAGGTGTACCTCCGGTGTGAAACCTGGCAGGAAGTGGCCGAAGCGATCCGCTGCATGGCTATTCGGGGGGCTCCGGCCCTAGGAGTGGCTGCGGCTATGGGTATGGCGCTTGCCGGGCGCACAGCCCTTGCTGTATGCGGAGGGGACAAGGTCAGTTTCCGAACGATGCTCCAAAATGCATCCAAGGGCCTATTCGAGACCCGCCCAACGGCTTATAACCTACCCTGGGCGCTAAAAGAGATGGAGCGTATATGGGGCAGGGAGGATCTTTCTCCCGAAGAAGTGACTACCCTTATGGAGAAGCGAGCCGTTGAGATTTTGGAGGATGATTTGGCGCGTTGTCGTGCCATCGGCGAGTATGGAGCCGACTTGATCAAGCACGAAGAGCCAGTGATCCTTACTCACTGCAACGCAGGGGCGCTGGCCACGGCTGGTTACGGCACAGCTTTAGGAGTGGTGCGTTCGGTCTACGCTCGTAATCCCCGCCTGCGGGTGTTTGCTGACGAGACGCGTCCTCTTCTGCAGGGTGCGCGACTTACAGCTTGGGAACTATCCCGGGAAGGCATCCCTGTGGAGCTGATTACCGACAACATGGCGGGCTATTTCATGCGTCAGGGCATGATTACACATGTAGTTGTGGGAGCCGATCGGATTACCGCCAACGGGGACGTCGCCAATAAGATTGGAACTTATATGGTTTCCGTGCTTGCTCGAGAGCATGGAATTCCTTTCTATGTGGCGGCTCCTTTCTCTACAATTGATCTTTCTCTTCCAGACGGAAGCCATATTCCTATAGAAGAGCGTGCTCCGGAGGAAGTGATAGGGTTCGGGGGCGTGCGTTGGGCGCCTGTTGGGGTTTCCGTGCGCAACCCTGCTTTTGATGTGACTCCGGCAACAAATGTGACGGCCATTATTACCGAGCGTGGAGTTGCTTTTCCTCCGTACGAGGAGAGTCTAAGAAGACTGGAGGCAACATGCGGGCAATGATAATGGCGGCAGGAATAGGGACGAGGCTTCGTCCTTTGACGGAACTGGTACCCAAACCAATGGCTCCTATTGTCAATCGCCCTGCCTTGTACCACATTTTGCGTCTCCTTAGGCTTCACGGCGTTCGCGAGGTGGTAATAAATCTGCATCATCTACCCGACGCGATTACGAGCTACTTTGGAGATGGCTCGGCCTTAGGCATGGAGATTCGCTACTCGTATGAGCCGGAACTCCTCGGAACCGCAGGGGGAGTGAAGAACAACGCTGACTTTCTGGGCGTGGACACTTTTCTTGTACTGAGCGGAGACGCTTTGACCGATGTCGACCTTACTGGTCTCATCTCTGCCCATCGGCGTCACGGCGGCCTTGCGACTATGGCGGTCAAAGAAGTGCTCGATCCCACCCAGTATGGGGTCGTGGTGGCCAACGACGAAGACCGTGTTGTGGGGTTCCAAGAGAAGCCGTCGCTTGAGGAGGCCAAGTCACGCCTGTGCAACTGCGGCATATATGTGTTTGAGCCGGAGATACTCTCCCATATTCCCGAGGGACGCTTTGATGATTTCGGGCGGCGCGTGTTTCCCGATCTAGTGCGGCAACATGCTCCCTTCTACATCTACGAGGTCTCGGGATATTGGAGCGATGTGGGTAACGTGCGCGAATACTTGCGTGGTAATGCCGACGCGCTTGCCGGCCGGGTCGCTGTCGAAGTCCCAGGTCAGCAGGTAAGGCCTGGGGTTTGGATGGAAGAGGGGGCCAAAATGGCTGCTTCAGTTCGTCTCGAAGCTCCCGTACTGATTGGCAAGGGGTGCGTCATAGAGGAAGGGGCGATCATCGAAGGGCCTTGTGTGCTCGGTGAGGGGTGTTCAGTGGGACCTAGGGCGTGGCTCAGCCGCTGCGTACTGCTTCCGGGCGTAACGGTGCCAGCGGGGGCCATGGTGATGGATGGCGTGCTTGCTCAGAATTCATGGGCGGGTGCGCCCTCCGGTTCTGCTTAGGGCTTAAGCCTTCTTGGGAGGCGGTCAATGGGTCTGCGAGGCGCTGTGGGACCTCTGCTTTATGCAGAGCGCCGAGAGAGGGTTAGGACCGCCTTTTGTCAGGTGGCCGAGTCGGTCCTAGACGTACTGTTTCCTCCTCGGTGTGTGGGCTGCGGCGACTTCGAAACCTACCTATGTTTGCGTTGCCGAGCTTCGTTGCAGGAAATTGGCGAAGGCTGTTGCCCGAGGTGCGGAGAACCCGACGCGACACCTGTTCTCGGTTCCCAGTGCGCTGCCTGTGTGGGTCGAGAGTCAAGTTTCGTCGGAGCTAGGGCTGCTTTTGTGCACAAAGGGGCGGCGCGAGAGTTGGTCGGTCAGTTCAAGTCTGGCGGCCAGTTAGCTCTCGGTCGGTTGATGGCGGAGCTTGCAAGGCCAGCATTCACGAGACTGGTAGGTTCCCTAGGGGATCCCAAAGAGGTGGTCATCACCTGGGTGCCCTGTCACAAGCGGACCAAACAGCGTCGCGGCTACAATCAGGCGGAGGTCTTATGTCGGCTGTTTTGCGAGGGCTCACCGGGCTACGCGGGGGCGGGGCTTCTCTGCAAAGTGCGGCATACCAAGCAGCAAAAGGAGTTGGACCGTGCAGCTAGACAAAAGAATCTGCGCGGAGTGTTTGCAATGGAGCCAGGTTGGCAAGCGCGCCTTCCTGTTCACGCAAGAGTTCTGGTTGTCGTGGACGACGTCTTCACGACCGGAGCCACGGCGCATGAGGTAGGGTCAGTACTACGGCAGGCGACGGGTTTTCCGGTCTACGTTTTCACGTTTTCGCGTGCTGTCTTGCCGAGTCGGGAGATACACGACTGAGGAGGTGCGAGGATAAGAGAGTGTATGGTATCTTACACAGTTCCCCGTTTACCGGGAATGATCAGACCCCGGCCAGTTTGATGTATACCAAGTTGAGCAAGGAGTGAGACCGTCGTGAACCTTACGGTCAAAGGAAGAAATCTAGTTCTTACAGATGCTATCGAGAGCTATGCCCGCGAGAAGATTGGCAAACTGGGCAAATATCTGGCTGATGGCGTGCGCTGCGAAGTGGAGCTTTGGACGGAGAAGAATCCCAGCATATCCGACAATCAGGTAGTGGAGGTTACCATCTTCACCAAAGGCCCGGTAATCAGAGCGCGGGAGGCTTCGCCGGACATCTATGCTTCCATCGATCTTGTGTGCGAGAAGCTTGAGCGACAGGTGAAGAAGTACCGGGGAAAACTGATCGCCCGTTCTCAGGGCGCCCACAAAGAAGCCCTTGCCTCTGCCGGGTTCCAACCGATTGAGGAAGCAGAGGAGCCCGCGGAGGACACGGTGTGGCCTCGCATTGTCAAGACCAAACAGTTCATGGTAAAGCCGATGACTCCGGAAGAAGCGGCTTTGCAGCTTGAGATGGTGGGGCACGATTTCTTTGTTTTTACAAATTCGGAGACAAATGAGCTCGCGGTTGTTTACCGCCGGCGCGATGGCAACTACGGTCTCATAGAAGCACAGAGATAGAAGAAGCCAACAGAAAAGTTACAGTCCGTGGTCAGTGGCCAGGCTCTCGCGTGTGTCTGGCTGTGATCAGGCGTGTTCAGGCAAGAAGGCGCGGCCAATGTTGAAAGTATTCGAAAAGGTACTTCGGCTGGGTGAGGGGAAAAAGCTCAAGCAGCTGCAGGAAGTAGTGACCAAAGTGGGTGCTCTGGAAAGCGAGATGCAACGGCTTTCCGATGGCGCCCTTCGCGCCAAGACCGACGAGTTCAAGGAACGTCTGGCCCAAGGAGAAACACTCGACGACCTGATGCCCGAGGCTTTCGCGGTAGTGCGGGAAGCAGCCCGGCGCACGGTGGGCATGCGCCCGTTTGATGTACAGATAATGGGCGCTGTAGTTCTCCACCAGGGCAACATTGCCGAGATGAAAACAGGTGAGGGAAAGACGCTGGTCGCGACCATGCCCGCCTACCTCAATGCCCTTACTGGCCGCGGGGTGCATGTGGTCACGGTGAATGACTACCTGGCGTCGCGCGATGCCGAGTGGATGGGGCCCATCTACGAGTTTCTCGGCCTGACTGTTGCTGCGCTGCAGAACAGCATGGATTCAGCCGAGCGTCGCAAAGCCTATCAGGCTGACATTACCTATGGCACTAACACCGAGTTTGGCTTCGACTATCTCCGGGACAACATGGTGCTCAGCCTTGACCAGCAGGTGCAGCGGGGCCATTACTACTGCATCATAGACGAGGTGGACTCCATACTAATCGACGAAGCTCGTACTCCACTCATTATCTCCGGTCCCGGTGAGCGAGCCGCCAAGACTTACTATCAGTTTGCCCGCATCGTGCGTCGGCTCAAGCCGGGGATCGACTATGAGGTTGACGAGAAAAAGCGCACTGTGACCATCACCGACGAGGGGCTGGTCAAGGTCGAGAAGGAATTGGGAATTGACAACATTTACGAGGATCCCTCTGGGCAGCTGGTCAATCACCTTATTCAGGCGCTACGGGCCGAGGCATTGTTTAAGCGCGACCGAGACTACCTCGTGCAAAACGGAGAGGTAAAGATTATTGATGAGTTCACTGGCCGGATTCTTGAGGGACGTCGCTATTCTGAGGGACTTCATCAAGCCATTGAGGCCCGTGAAGGGGTAAGGATCAAAGAAGAAAATCAGACTCTCGCCACGATCACGCTGCAGAACTACTTCAGGTTGTACGAGAAGCTGGCTGGTATGACGGGCACGGCGGCCACCGAGGCCGATGAATTCCGCCAGATTTACAACATGGAGGTAGTGGTTATCCCTACCAACGTGCCCATGATCCGGGAAGATCGAAACGATCTCATCTTTAAAACTGAGAGAGCTAAGTTTAAAGCGGCGGTAGAGATCATCGAGGATTGTTATCGCCGCAAGCAGCCGATCTTGGTGGGGACTATCTCTGTGGAGAAGTCTGAGCGACTTTCAGAGATGCTCAAGCGGCGGGGAATTCCTCACGAGGTGCTAAATGCCAAGCACCACGCAAGGGAGGCGGCTATCATTGCCCAGGCCGGCCAGCCAGGGGCTGTCACCATCGCTACCAACATGGCGGGCCGAGGTGTAGACATCAAGCTAGGCGAAGGGGTGGCCGAGCTCGGCGGACTCTTTGTGCTGGGCACTGAGCGCCACGAGGCTCGCCGGGTGGACAACCAGTTGCGAGGTCGGGCCGGACGTCAGGGCGATCCGGGCGTAACCCAGTTTGTCATCTCGTTAGAAGATGACCTCATGCGGATTTTCGGAGGGGATCGCATCCACCGCCTCATGGACCGGTTGGGGATAGACGAGGACACGCCGATCGAACACAATCTGATCTCCCGCTCGGTGGAGAGCGCTCAGAAACGGGTGGAGGAGCAGAACTTTGAAATCCGCAAGAGAGTACTCGAATACGACGATGTCCTTAACCTACAGCGCAAGGTTGTCTACGGCGAACGACAGCGCATTTTGGCTGGCGAGGATTTGCGCGAGGATGTTCTGAACATTATTGAGCGTGTGCTGCGGGGTCAGGTCGAGGCTTTCACCGCTGTTTCGCGATTTTCTGAGGACTGGGATTTTGACGATCTGGTCACCACGCTGCGCGGGTTCTTCCCTACAACACTCACCCCTGGGTCGCTAAAGGCAAGGGGGCAGCTTGATGCCGACGAGCTGGCTGATCTGGTGGTGGAGGATGCAATCCGAATCTACGAGGCCAAGGAGCAGCGGTTTGGCTCAGAAGCGATGCGGGCTCTTGAGCGGTGGATTTTACTTCGCACCATTGACGCCAAATGGCGCGATCATCTGTACGAAATGGACTACCTGCGGGAGGGAATAGGTCTCCGCGCGCTTGCTCAGCGGGACCCGCTGGTTGAATACAAGAACGAGGCCTACCGCATGTTCCAAGAGATGATGGAGGCTATCCAGCAAGATTTCGTGCGTTACCTCTACCATCTCGAGCTTGCTCGGCCTGAGCAACCACGGGAGACTGTTCCCATTCGCGATCTCGCTTACTCAGGCGGGGAAGCAGCGCTTGCTCAGCGGTTTGCTGCGCCTTCGCCTGCTCTTCAGCCGGTCGGAGTGCGAGATAACTCGGCGGAGGCTTACCAAGCTGCACAACAAGCTACTCGTACGGTGGTCGCTCCGCGTCGGGTGACCAAAGTTGGGCGGAACGAACCTTGCCCCTGTGGCAGTGGCAAGAAATACAAGAAGTGCTGCGGGGCTTAAAAGAAAGATAAACACACAAGAGCTGGGGCAACTGCAGAGGTTGCAGCCTCCGGCCTGATGTGTATACTGCGCAAGACATGGCTGAGAAGACACAAAATAAGACGGCATCCCTTGTCGAATATCGCGAGCTCCTCTCCAATCTCAGGGAGAAGTTTGCGTGGGCAAGGGACTATCTTTGACCCCGAAACTACCAAGCGCGACATTGCTGCCCTAGAGGACGAGATGCGTGCGCCTGGTTTTTGGGATGACCAGGCTAGGGCTCAACAAGTGAGCACGCGTTACAGTCGCCTGCGTAGTCGGTTGGAGGACTACGAAAACCTTCGTGCTCAGATGGCCGATTTTGAGGCCTTGATCGAGCTGGCCGAAGAGGAGTGCGTGGCTGACCAGGTCCCTGAGGAATTGGCTGAGGAGATTGAACGCCTAAGCGCAGCCCTTGGCCAGGAACTCGAGCGCTTGGAAGAAGAAAGTCTTTTTACTGGCGAGTTTGATGCCGGTGACGCCATAGTCAGCATTCATCCTGGTGCTGGTGGTACCGAGAGCCAGGACTGGGCCGAGATGCTGCTTCGCATGTACCTACGCTGGGCTCAGTCCAGAGGATTTACTGTCGAGCTAAACGAAGTGACAGAGGGCGAGGAAGCTGGCATCAAGAGCGCGACCTTCACGGTGCACGGTCGAAATGCCTACGGGCTTCTTTCCACCGAGAGAGGTGTCCACAGACTCGTGCGTATCTCGCCGTTTGATGCAAACGCCAGGCGCCACACCTCCTTTGCTTCGGTTGATGTGACTCCGTTGGTAGAAGGTCCCATTGACGTGGAAATTGATGAGAAAGACTTGCGGATCGAGACGTACCGGTCTTCGGGGGCCGGCGGCCAACACGTCAACAAGACTGATTCGGCAGTCCGCATAACTCATTTACCGACGAGGATCGTAGTTCAGTGTCAAAACGAACGCTCGCAGATCCAAAACCGCGAGACAGCCATGCGTATGCTCAAAAGTAAACTGCTGCAGTACGAGCGTGAGAAGCACGAACAGGAGTTAGCGCGCGAAAAGGGTGAGCAAAAGGAAATCGCTTGGGGGAATCAGATCAGATCGTATGTGCTTGCCCCGTACACTTTGGTCAAAGATCACCGGACGAATTACGAGAAGGGAAACGTTGCGGCTGTGCTAGATGGGGCAATTGACGATTTTATCCGCGAGTACATCCGGCAGAAGTCTACGGGAAGACTGGGGAAGCGCTCGGGGCAGTGAGGTTGCGGACATCTGGGCGGGTTTGTGTGCGACCGAAAAGGCTTTCTGCTTTTTGCGCAGAATTAAAAATGGACAGACGATAACGGAGGTCAATAAGATTCCGTGATCAAGTTTGAAGATGTCACCAAGATCTACCCTCCAAGCACGGTAGGGCTAGAAAGAGTAACGCTCGAGATCGAAAAGGGCGAGTTTGTTTTTCTGGTTGGTCCGTCAGGCTCCGGCAAGTCGACCTTTATACGCTTGTTGCTCAGGGAAATTCAGCCTGACCGCGGCCGGGTAATCGTGGGGGGTAAGGATCTCGCCACTTTGCGGAGCTGGAAAGTGCCCTATCTGCGGCGCAACATCGGCTGCGTGTTTCAGGACTTCAAGTTACTTCCTAATAAAACGGCGCTAGAAAACGTCATGTACGCACTTCTTGTGACAGGCAGCGCCAACTCTGCTTCCAAGAAGAGGGCGATCGAGATCCTGAACTTGGTTGGGCTTGGGCACAAGATCGACAGCTACCCTCACGAGCTCTCCGGAGGAGAGCAGCAGCGCGTGTCGATAGCCCGGGCGTTTGTGAATCATCCTCCGCTACTGGTGGCCGACGAGCCTACAGGAAACCTCGACCCGGAGACCTCGCTGGGTATCATGCAGCTCCTCTACAGGATCAACAAGACCGGCACCACTGTGATTATGGCCACTCATGACCGCGAGATGGTGGACCGCATGCGTCGCCGTGTCATTGCTCTAGAGGCAGGACGAGTAGTGCGGGATCAGAAACGGGGTGGCTATGGGGAAGATTAGGTTCTTCCTCAAGGAGGCCTTCGGCTCCCTACTGCGCAACTATTTTATGACCATCGCGGCTCTGGTCACCGTCTTTCTTTCCATCTTGGTCCTGGGCGCTGTCTTGGTTTTTGTCTTCATGACCGATGCTGCTCTTAAGGACGTCGAGCAGAAAGTACAGATTGCCGTCTATCTCAAGACCGACCCTGACCCCTCAGCAGAGGACGTGGCGGCTCTACAAGCTAAGATCGCCGGCTGGCCCGAGATCAAGACGTGCACCTTTGTCGACAAAGAAACGGGTCTCCAAAGGATGAAGGAGGAGTTCGCCGACCGGCCGGAGTTGTTCGAAAGCATCACGCGCAATGTTCTGCCGGGGATGTTTGAGATTACTCTTAACGATCCCAGTCCTGCAGTGGTGGAGGAGGTAGCTTCTCGCTTTGAGGGGGAGCCAATTGTCGACGAGGTCCGCTACGGTGAGAAGTATGTTGAGAAGCTCTTCGCTCTGACGGATCAGGCGCGAAACGTCATGCTCATCTTTATTGTGCTCCTGGGGGTGGTGGCTGTTCTTCTCATCGCCAACACTATTCGTCTATCGATTTTTGCCCGGCGGCGCGAGGTTGAGATCATGAAACTCGTGGGTGCGACCAACTGGTTCATACGCTGGCCGTTTGTGATAGAAGGAGTTACCGTTGGCTTTCTGGGTGCGTTGCTGGCCACGGTTGTCATAATCTTCATGAACAACTACTTGCTGGGAAGGGTGAGCGCGGCGTTGCCCTTCCTGCGGGTTCCTGTCGACGCGGTTCCCTACACAATCGTCTCCGGGATTCTCATCGGAGTTGGCGTGTTCATTGGAGCTTTGGGCTCAGCTATAGGTTTGCGTCGTTTTCTTAAGGTCTAAGCTGGCGGATGAAAAGAGCTTCGCCATGACTGGCGCCCGTGACACGTCCTGGCTTCGGCGCAGGCGGGGACCTGCCGGTTTGACTTGGGCGCATTTCCTCATCGGTTTTGTGGTCGGGTGTATCCTTGCGGGCTTATCCTGGGGCGTTCTTGTTCAAGACGCAAGCGCCGATACCGTTAGTCAGCTGGACAAGAAACTGCGCAGCGTCAAGGACGAACTTCGGGAGGTAAGAGAAAACATCGCGAAAGCCTCATTGGTGAAGAAAGCTGCCCTAGGTGACATCACAGCGCTCGATAAGCGTATCTCTCAAGCTGAGAAAGAGGTTGAGAAGGCCGAGGCTGCTCGCGACAAAGCGGTGGAGAAGCTGAACGCGCTTCGGGAGCAGCTACAGCAACTAAACGCCGAGATGAACAGCAAGCAAAGGGAGCTTGAAGAGACCGAAGAAGACCTAGCGGACCAGCAACGACAGCTTGAGCAGAGGCTAGTCGAAGTCTACAAAGCTGACCAGGGCACACTCTACCTGGAAGTTCTACTAAGCTCAGCCTCCATTAGCGATGTGCTAGGGCGCGCGCGAGTCCTCGGCGACTTGATAAAGCAGGACAACGACGTTCTTTCGCGGATAAGAACGCTCAAGGCTCAGATTGAAGCGCAAAAGCAAGCGTTAGAAGAGCAAAGAGCTCGTGTTTCTGCTCTTGAGGCTGAGCAGAAAAATCTAACTCTCGATCTGCAACAGGCGCTTGCCGAGTGCGAAGCCTCTCTCAAGGAGCTTCAGGCCGCGCGGGAAGCAAAACAGAGAGTTCTTCTGGCTGCTCAAAAAGATGAGGCAGCTTGGAGGGCGCAGGAGGACGCTCTTCTCTCTGAGTCCAAGCGAATAGCAGAGCTGCTGCGCAAGGCTCGCGCAGCCGCGGCTGCCAAGACGGGCAAGGGTGTGCTCTCTTGGCCGGTGGCGGGGCCGGTTGTGTCTGGATATGGGTATCGCATTCATCCGATTTTCCATGTGCGCAAGATGCATACCGGTATCGACATTGACGCCAGCATGGGATCTCCCATAAACGCTGCTGCAGCAGGTACCGTAGTGGCAGCTGGCTGGCGTGGAGGTTATGGCAAGTGTGTGATCCTGGTTCACTCTGGTGGGCTTGCCACCCTCTACGGCCATTTGTCCGTAATCTCAGTGGAGGTGGGTCAGACCGTTAAGAAGGGACAGACGATAGGCAAGGTGGGGAGCACCGGCTACTCAACTGGTCCTCACCTACATTTCGAAGTTAGAGTAAATGGCGACCCGGTAAATCCGATGGGGTTTCTGTAGAAGATGCGACGATACACTAAGACAATTGCTGTGCTAGTTGCCTCTGTGGTGGCGGCTGTTCTGCTCTTAGGTGGCGGCTTTCTTCTTGGAGCGCACCCTCAGGTCGGCGGGCCTCTCCAGGACCTTTTCCGGGAGGGGGATGAAACCACCACTTCCACGACGTACGCGTCGGATTACAAGCTTATGCAGGAGGTGCTGGACAAGCTCAGGGCCACATACTACAAGCCGATAGATCCTTCCGCCCTCGAGGGGCCAGCCATTGACGGCTTACTGGCGGGTCTTGGTGACCCCTACACCGTTTATATGGACCCCGAGGAGTACAAGGCCTTCTTGGAGGATGCCTCGGGCACCTATAGCGGGGTGGGAATGGTAGTGGAGATGCAGCATCATCTTGTTACCATCGTGTCCATTTTCAAAGACAGCCCCGCTGAACGCGCGGGAATTCGTCCCGGCGACATAGTGGTTTCGGTGGATGAGGTGCCTACTGACGGCATGAGCCTGGATGAGGTGGTGTCGCGAATTAAGGGCCCCGAAGGGACCAAGGTGACACTTGGCATTTATCGGGTGGAGCAGGTTTCAACCACTTCTGACCAGAGCGACAGCGACGAAGAGGGGGCGGAGGAAGACGAAGAAGGCGAAGGGGCAAAGGCTGACAGCTCGTATTTGCCGTTGGGAGGCAAGCTGCTTACTTTCACTTTGGTCCGCAAGAGAATCGAGATCCCGGTTACCGAAATGGAAACCAGGCAGGTTGATGGCCAGAAAGTAGCCATTATCCGGTTCTTTACTTTCTCGGAAGGTTCGGCCGGGCGTCTGCGGCAAGAGGTGCTTAGGGCCCTCAACGAAGAGCACGCGCAGGCAATCATTCTCGATTTGAGGAACAACGGCGGTGGCTTGCTTGACCAGGCTGTAGGTGTGGCCAGTATGTTTCTACCCAAGGACGTCGTCGTTGTTAGCACTGAGGGCTTGCACTCGCCTAAGCATGTATACCAGTCTGAGGGGGGACCTGTTACAGCGGCGCCAATGGTGGTTTTGGTTAACCGATATACGGCCAGCGCGTCGGAGATCGTTTCCGGGGCGCTGCAGGACCATAAGAGAGCCACCATAGTGGGCGAGACTACGTTTGGCAAAGGGCTGGTCCAGAGTATTGAAGCCTTGTCCAATGGGGGAGCCATAAAGGTCACCACTGCTGTGTACTACACTCCCGCTGGCCGGGATATCAACGAGACGGGAATCGTTCCTGACGTGCAGGCGGTAGACGACCCCGGCACTCCTGATGTGGATGAGGCAGTCGAGAAAGCTCTTACGGTGATCGTCGGTGAAGCGTCTAACTGAGACATTCTCTGAGGTGAGCTTGTGGGAGTCTTTCGACCGCGATTCTTTGTTGATGCTCCGGTGCAAACGGGGGTGAATCTGGGCGGGCTTGAGCTGCGTCTGAGCCAGACTGACGCTCACCACGCTCTTCATGTACTTAGGCTAGCCGCTGGTGAACCGTGCGAAGTGGTTGTGGGTTCCCGTGTTTTTTGCGCTGAATTCTGCGGCGATGCTAAGGAGCCGCGCGTCCGGCTAGGGGACGAGCTCTTGGGAGCCGAAGCTGGTGCACGGTACCAGATCGAGATCGGGCTGGTACAGGCAATCACCAAGCCTCCCCTTATTGATTACGTGATCGAGAAGGGAACAGAGGTGGGGGCTAGCTTCTTTGTGCTTGTGGCAAGCCAGGCTTCTGCTAAGGGTGCGTTCTTACGAGCAAGTGAACGGCTGTCTCGCTGGCGGAGAATAGCCGAAGAGGCTTCCAAGCAAAGCAAGCAGGTTGTTGTGCCCCGAGTCGAGTTGGCGGCTTCTTGTGTGGAAGCAGGCGAGTATCTGGGTGCTGGCGGTTGTCAATCGCTCGTTCTAGATCCTGCCGCTACTCGCTCGATTAGAGATGAGCTGCAAGTGTTAGCTGCAGCCCCGTCTTCTTTGGCCCTATGGATCGGGCCGGAGTCGGGATGGACTGAGGGTGAGTTGGAACAGTTTGGCCGGTTGGGGATGCGTTTGGTCAAGTTGGGGCAGAGCGTTCTTCGAGCCGAAACGGCTGGTCCTGTGGCGGTTGCGCTCGCTCGGTTCTTTCTGGGAGATTGGTAGGAAGGCATTGGTAGTATAATTTGACGCCATGGAAGATTGCATTTTTTGCAAGATTGTGCGTGGACAAATACCGGCGCAGTTTGTGCTAGAGGATGATAAGCACGTCGCGTTTAGGGACATCAACCCTAAGGCGCGCGAGCATGTCCTTGTGGTCCCCCGCGAACATGTTTCGTCTTTGAACGATTTAGGCGCCACGGCGGGTACCGAGGATCTAGAGTTACTGCGCTTCATCGTAAGAGTGGCGGAAGTGCTTGGAATTCGAGAGAGCGGCTACCGAGCGTTAGTCAACGTGGGTCCTGATGGAGGCCAGGAAATTCCGCACCTTCACTTCCACGTGCTTGGAGGTGAAGACCTAGGGGACTTTCGCTAAGAAGTCCGGTTAGAGAATGGGCGCTGGCGGCTCAACCAGAGAAATCGATCTCGACAACCAAGTGGCGGCTCTGCTGGTCGGCGAAAACGACTCGCATCTACGCACACTGGAGCGGCTGCTTGATTGCGACATTAGCCTGCGGGGTAATCGCCTTACTCTCGGCGGGACGGCGGCCGAGGTGGAACGGGGACAAGCGTTGGTGGATGAGCTTCTAGCTTTACTTAAGGCGGGTCAAACCCTGGACGATTCCACACTCGAACTAGCAGCAACTCTAAGTAGCGGCAAGCGAGAGTATGGTCGGCAACTTGGCGACATCGTGGGGGACATTATTCTTGAGCACCGCGGTCGCCGGATTCGACCCAAGACTGTCAATCAAAAGGCGTACGTAGACGCTATCCGTAAGAACATCATTACGTTTGGAATTGGCCCTGCGGGCACAGGCAAGACCTACCTTGCTATGGCGATGGCTACGGCGGCGTTGCTTTCCGGGGAGGTAGCACGGGTCATCTTGACAAGGCCGGCAGTGGAGGCCGGAGAGAAGTTGGGATTCTTACCTGGCGGGCTCATGGAGAAGGTCGACCCCTATCTCCGTCCGCTTTTCGACGCTCTCTACGACATGATGGACCCCGAGCGTTTGGCCGAGCACTTGCAGCGGGGTACTATCGAGGTGGCTCCACTTGCCTACATGAGAGGCCGTACTTTGAATGACTCGCTCATAGTCCTGGATGAGGCGCAGAACACAAGCCCGGAGCAAATGAAGATGTTTCTCACGCGTCTTGGCTTCGGAGCTAAGATGATCGTCACTGGCGACATTACCCAAATCGACCTGCCTCGTGGTCAAATGTCTGGCCTGGTTAACGTGCGGGAGGTCTTGGCCGGCATTCCTGGCATCGCTTTTGTTTACTTTGACAGTCAGGACGTAGTGCGGCATAGGCTGGTCCAAGACATCATTTCTGCTTACAAGAAGCACGCGGAACAGTCCCAGTCCTCAGCTCGCGGCGGGTCGCGCGGGTCACAGAGGCGCCCACGGGGCGGCCAGAAGCGCGCCGAGGCGGCCGAGTAGCGGCTCGCGAGATTCCATATGGACCGGTATATCTTTCTGCTGCGTGAGCGGCTTGCGCGGTCCAGAGAGTGGATCGACAAGCGAAACCCCGTCCGTTTTGAGCTGGTCCTCCTTGCTTGTCTGGTGGTGGGACTCACTGTTCTCGTCGGCACGGCCTATCTACCTTCTCTGAGAGGCTTTCGGGAAGGGGAACCCTCTCCTCGCAAGGTCGTAGCGCACAAGACTGTGACTGTTGTGGATCTCGAGGCCACTGAACAGCTGAAGAAACACGTGGCTGAACTTGTGGCTCCTGTGTATACGTTTGACGAGGGCGCGCCCGCGCGGGCGGCAGCCGACTTGGGGGCTTTTCTCGAGAAGATCCGGCAAGTGCGCCTAGACTTCGCAGGTGGGCAGGATCTCGGTTCGGCTCTTGCCGCCGCTCGAGCGGGCGCGCCCTCGACCTTGTCTGACCAAAGTCTTCGTTATCTTATCGAGACGGACCAATCTTCCTTTTCCAAGATTGCAGACCAAGCTCTGGGAGCGCTGAGGGCTCTTTATTCCGGAGTCATTACCGAGGGATCGGTGGAGGCCGCGCTTCCCCACCTTCGCCAGATTGCGGAATCTGTCGCCTCTTCTTCGGAGACGGCGACCGTTGTGTACGAGCTTGCCTCTGGCTTCGTACTGCCGAACCGAGTGATCGACGAAGCTGAAACTGAGGCCAGGCGACAGGCGGCGATGAAGCAGGTAATGCCTGTCATGGCCTCCGTAGCAGAAAACGAGGTTGTTCTACAAGAGGGAGAAACGATAACCGCTGAGCACATGCTAATACTCAAAGCCCTAGGGCTCGTTAACCCGCGGTGGGGGTGGAAAGTTTGGCTAGGCGTGTTTCTCGTAGTTCTGCTTGAGACGGGGATCTTTTCCCGGCTGGCCCACCGGTTCAATCGGAAAGAGCCAGAATTTGGGAACAACATGATGCTGGTTCTAGTGTTTCTACTGCTCTTGTTTACCGGCCTCGCCCGCGCGCTGATTCTACGCCCCTTTTCCCCGTATGTAATACCTGTTGTGGCGCTGGGCATCGTCGTAGCCATAGTTCTCAATTCTCGAACTGCACTTCTCATGGCCTTGCTGGCTTCACTAAATGTGGGCCTTCTTACCGACCTTGACGCGCGCTACATGGTGGTCGCTTTGCTCGTAAGTAGTCTGGTGCTATACCCCGTGTCAAGGGTTACAAGGCGAACTGGGCTGATTGCGGCGGCCTTTATAGCCATAGTGCTGGCCTTTGTGTCCATTTTTGCCATTGAGTTGTTTAGGGAAGCAGAGGTGGCGGAAGCTCTGCGTTCTAGTCTCTGGGGGCTCGCCAGCGGCGTTTTGGCCGGGATCCTTGCGGTTGTGCTTCTTGCATTCCTGGAGACGGTTTTTAACTTGACTACGCCGCTCCGCTTATTGGAGCTGGCCGATCCAGCTCATCCTCTGCTAAAACGCCTCATGCAGGTTGCCCCTGGGACGTACAACCATAGTATTCAAATGGGGAACTTAGCGGAGGCTGCGGCCGAAGCTATCGGCGCCAACTCCTTGCTCGCGCGTGTGGGAGCTTACTATCACGACATCGGCAAGACAGTACGGCCGGAGTACTTTGTCGAGAACCAGATTTACGTAGACAATCCGCACGATAGACTGAGTCCTAGTCTATCGAAGCTGGCCATTACAGCGCACGTGAGAGATGGGGAGCAACTAGCCAGGGCATACGGTTTGCCTCAGCCCATAATCGACATCATCCGACAGCATCACGGGACCTCTGTTCTTGCGTACTTCTATCATAAGGCCCTGCAGTCTACCAAGAACGGCGAGGTCTACGAGGAGAGTTTCCGCTACGAGGAACAGAAGCCTAAGTCGAAAGAGGCAGCCATCGTCATGCTGGCAGACAGCGTGGAGGCCGCGGTGAGGGCGTTGGAAAATCCAACCAGGCGAAAAATACAGGCGGTCATCGAGGATGTGATAAGGCAGAAGGTCGACGATGGCCAGCTGGACGAGTCGGCGCTTACGCTAGACGATCTGCGCAAGGTGAGGGAAGCGTTTGACGCTAGCCTGCTAGGGCTAGTAGGCCACCGCATTCGTTATCCTGATGCGGAAGAGCGAGTAAGCAAACGCGAGGCAAATGGGAATTCGAGCGGGCCGAAAGAGCAGGGTATCCCTGAGCCCCGAGTGTAGACGGCAAGGAAGTCTGAGCGATGGCGTGCAAAGTCGACGTGATAGATCTTCTGCAAGGCGAAGAAGACGACCTCCCAGTTTCGTCTGATGGAGGGCAGGGCGCCGCATCGGGGGGATGGTGCAGTGCCATCGTGGACTTCATTGAGAGTGTCCTTGAAGCCGAAGGGGTAGAGGGTCGTCTGACAGTGGCTATTGTAGATGAAGAGGCAATGGCTGGTCTTAACACTCAGTATCGAGGAGTCGAGGGTCCCACTGACGTGCTTTCCTTTTGCTACGCAATGTCCCAAGAGACCCAACTGATGTCTGAGGAAGAATTCCTCGCTGACCTGTGCGTCGACGAGGAAGAACAAGGTCTTGCCGACTTGGGGGAAATCGCGGTTTGCCCTTCGGTGGTGGCCCGCTATGCAGCGGAAGAGGGGGAAGATCCTGACAGGCGGTTTGCCTGGTCAGTCCTACATGGGGTTCTCCATCTGCTTGGCTACGATCACGAGACAGATGCCGGGGAAATGTTCATTAAGGAACAAGTGCTCCTACGCCAGCTCGAGCCTCTGGTTAAGGCGGTTCGGTTACCGGGGCCAGACTAGGTCTGCTTGACTCGGGGTTCTGCAGTGAGCGACGAGCCTAAGCGCCCTACTCTTCTGCAGAGTTTTAATCATGCCTTCCAGGGCATGGTGCACGCTGTACGCTCCCAGCGCAACATGCGGATTCATCTGGCTGTCGCAGTGGTGGTGCTGGTGGCTAGCGTGTTTCTCAATCTCACCAGATTGGAGTTTGTCGCGGTACTGGTGGCCATCTCGCTTGTTCTCATGATGGAGTTGGTGAACACTGCCGTCGAAATCGTGGTCGACATGGTGACGGACAAACGCGATCCGAGAGCCAGGGTAGCAAAGGACTTGGCAGCAGGTGCTGTGCTGGTGGCGGCTATCAATGCCCTAGCCGTGGCCTATTTGGTTCTAACTGATCGGTTGACCGGGGTGTCTCTCGAGTTGCTCACTGCTATCCGCAGGTCACCAGTGCATCTAACAATTGTAGCCTTGGCTCTGGTCATAGCTTTGGTCATAGCGATCAAAGCCATTCGGGGCAAGGGAACGCCTCTCTCGGGCGGGCTGCCATCGGGCCACGCCGCCCTGGCTTTTGCCGGGTGGACAGCCGTCACCTTTGTGGTGGGAACTACGCGGGAGGGTTTGCTTGCGTCCGCCATTGCTTTCATGATGGCGGTGCTGGTTGCGCAAAGCCGGTTGGAGGCCAAGGTACACTCCCTGCTGGAGACTGTGCTTGGAGCGCTGCTAGGCGTGGCTGTGACGGTGCTGGTCTTTCAGCTCTGGTTCTAGTCTGGTTTGTCTTGCAGGCAACGGGAATCGTTCGGTAGCTGCCGTTAGGTGCGGGAGACATTGTGGTGGATGAGGATCGGTTGTCACCAGAGCTGGGGCGGCTAATAGATGCTGTTAAGGCCGTGGTGGCGCGCGAGCAAACTA
Organism: Thermoleophilia bacterium; assembly: GCA_026415615.1. Lineage (GTDB taxonomy): Bacteria > Actinomycetota > Thermoleophilia > RBG-16-64-13 > RBG-16-64-13 > JAOAGT01. Next base: position 351,078 of record JAOAGT010000001.1, read on the forward strand.
GCCCTTTGTACGGAGAGGGGGTGGCGCTCCTGGGCGAAAAGGGCGGGATTGGCGTCGGCTATGCTTCAGCTACTTCAGTCTCCCCTGGAGACAGTGCTGCCTGGGCTGCACTAGTCGATCTTTGGGAAAAAGGAGAAACAGAGGTGATAGCGGCTGCGGTAGCTAGTAACCGGCCAGGAGAAGACACTACGCAGCTGTCGCCTGGCACTATGGAGACCTTGAGCGCTGTGTCGCAGGATTTGCCAGTTGTTATCAAGCGGTGTGGGCGCTGGGTCGGGTTAACGGTCGCTGATTTGGCGTGCTCAAGGATGGAGCAATTCTGCCGGGATTCTGGGCGACCGCTCTCGCTTGAACTTGAAGCACGTATGCCTGAGCTTAGAGCAGGCACGCCTGAGCCCGAAGTGCTCTCGCCCGAGCTTGAGGTGGTCCGCATACGACGGCCAGATCCCAACATTCTTGAGCGACTTGCGAGCTACGACAGGGAAGCGTTTGGCCCGCTAGGGCTGCGAGGCTGCGATCTTGCTGTGATGGCCGAGGCGGGAGCCGTCTTTGTTGCCAAACTGGGTGACCAGGTTGTGGGCTCGTGCCAGATAATGCGCATGTTGGATGAGCCGGAGTTTCTGTATCTGGTTGGGTTCTATATTCGGCCGCAGTGGCGGGGCCAAAAGTTCGGTGCGAGATTCCTTGAGCTGGTTATGCGCGAAGCTCGGGCTCTAGGGAGCGAAGGCATCGTCCTTACAGTCTCGCCCACCAACCATGCTGCACTCGCGTTGTATCGAGGTTTTGGCTTTGTCCTAGAGAGAGTGGCTCCAGATTTCTACGGTGAGGGTGAGGATCGGATAGTACTCCGATTGTGTTTTCAGGAAGACCACTTGACGGGGAGTGTATGATAGGAAGTCTAGGTAAGGAGGTTGAAGCGTAGTGAGAATAGAAGAACTTGCCAAGACCATAGACAGCACTCTTCTTGAGGCTACTGCCACTGTATCAGCAGTTGAGACTCTCTGCCGCGACGCGATGACCCATCATTTTGCGTCGGTTTACGTTCTTCCCTACTTCGTGCCCTTGGCGAAAAGACTTCTTCAAAACTGCGACGTAAAGGTCGGCACGGTTGTTTCGTTTCCTTTTGGGGCAGACTCGCAACGGACCAAGATCACGGCGGCCGAACAGGCTGTCGCTATGGGTGCAGATGAGATAGATGTGGTTCTCAATATCCCAGCCATGCTCTCCGGGGACTTTCGCTACGTGCGTGACGAGCTTAGAGCGGTGGTTCGCGCAGTAAGGATGTCGAGCGTGAACACGGGTCGCGGGCTGGTTCTGGTTAAGGCCAACGTAGAGGCCTACTACTTGGACGAGAAGCTCAAACGTCTTATCTGCAAGATCGTAGAAGATTCTGGGGCCGACTTCATCAAAACCTCGACCGGATTTGCTCCAGGGGGCGCGACTGCAAAAGACGTCGAGCTGTTCCGCGACTTGCTCCCCGAGGGCGTTGGCGTGGACGCTTCCGGCGGCATATGCACTGCGGAGCAGGCTGAGTTGATGATTAACGCTGGCGCCGCTCGCATTGGCACATCGCATGCGGTGGAGATAATCAAGGAGTTTGCGGCTCACAAAGACTAAGCTGGCCGAAGGCCGAGGAGGCTTGCCCTGGTGGGCTCGCGCTTCTTCACTACAGAGGCGCTTGTCATTGGTTCCATGCGCTACCGAGAGGCTGACTGCATCATCACCTTGTACACTCGTGATCGCGGTCGCCTGAGCGCTTTAGCTAAGGGACTAAGGCGTCCCAGCTCCAAAGTAGGGGGACGGCTGGAGCCGTTTAGTTTGGTGCGCGTGAGCTTATATCCTGGCAGAGGGCTCTATACGGTTGTGGGAACCGAGACTGTTCGCACGTTTCAAGACATCCGCAGCCAGCTTTTTCGGATTGAGCAGGGGGCTCTCCTGCTCTCGTGCGTGAGGCAACTATTTCCTCAGGAAGAGGCTAATCCTCCCGTCTTTAATCTACTGGTGAGGGCGCTTGCTGCTCTGGCAAAAACGGCCGACCTTGGGGACGCAAGCAAAGTTGTTTTGGCGGCGCGGCTCAAGCTACTGGCTTTGCTGGGCTACGCCCCGGATCTTGGCTCCTGCAGCAGATGCGGGGCTCAAGAAGATTCGTACGTATACTTGCCCAGCAGAGGGGGAGTTGTGTGCAAATCTTGTTGGCTCGTCGGGGAAGAAGCTTTCCCTTTGAGCTACCAGGGGCTGATTGCGATTCGAGACTTACTTGCTCGCCCCTTGGTAGAAGCATCCACAATTCCCTTGGATGAGAAGGCGGCTGCCGAGGCGGAGCAGATCCTGTTAGCCACCCTGGCTCATCACGGACACTAAGTGGGATGCTGGAGACCGATGAGATTCTTCCAAATGGCCAGCGCGTGCATTTCGTGTCGTGATACACGTAAGTTCACCCGCCAGTGGTGTTTGGTTGGCGATTCCGGAAGTCTAGAGCAGTCCCGAGCTGAATACGGGATGCTGTCAAGGAGCCGTCTTCGTTTGCTTCGCCCACAATTGTCACTTCTTGGCCTGCCACAAGGTCGTCGCGGGTAGCCTCCTCTGTCTTAACCAAAGTCGTTGAACTGGTAACAAGAACAATCTTGCTCCCTCCATCCGCCGTCTTCACCGTGATTCCGGTATCATCCACGGAGAGAATAGTTCCGGATACAAGACTACCCCTGGGCCCGTTGGGAGACCCGTTCACCCCGCCCAGCTGCCCAGGCAGTGTGCCGCCCTGGTTGCTCGGAAGTTGTCCTCGGGCCAGGCCGAGGTTAGTCCCCGTTGAGGCAACTTGGGAAACGCTCGCTCTTCCGGCAAAGAATGCTCCTACTCCCACTACTACGATAACTGCTGCAAGTAGTGCGACGATCCACTTCTTCATCGGTCATCTCCTGTTGCTGCTGATCAGTGTCACGGGTTTGTTGCTTCTGTGGGTTTACTCGTACCTAAGAGCCTCCACTGGGTTAAGGCTCGCTGCCCTGCGCGCGGGATAAAAACCAAATAGAACCCCTACTGCTGCTGACAGGCCAAACGCGATGATCACCCAGTAGAAAGTGATCTCGGTTGCCATTCCGGCAAAACGGGAAAGAGATAGGCTGATCGCCCACCCCAGCACTACCCCTAAGACTCCCCCGATTAACGTGAGCATCACGGCCTCAAAGAGGAACTGCAACGTTATGTCTCGACGCCGGGCGCCAATGGCCTTGCGCAGGCCGATTTCCCGGGTCCGCTCGGTGACGGTGGTGAGCATCATGTTCATGATCCCGATTCCGCCCACAACCAAGGAGATGCCAGCGATGGCCGCCAGGAGCAGGGTGAGGGTACGGGCGGTTGAGGTGGCGGTTTCGGCTAGTTCGGCTTGGTTCATCACCCGAAAGTCGGCACTGTCGGGATCGCTTAAGCCGTGACGTTCCAGTAGGAGATTTGTGATATCGGTCTGCAGTTGAGACGCGCTTTCCTGGTCCACCGCCTGGACGCTGATGCTCGAAAGATACTTGGTCTGCCCCACCAGGAGGCGTTGGCCGGTGGTCAAGGGGACATAGACTGCATCATCGAAGTTGTTTGGCCCCATCCCGCCTTTTTGGGCCGCCACTCCTATGACTGTGAATTTGACATTCTTAATCCGTATGGTCTGACCCACCGGGTCGATGCCGTCTGTAGCTGGATCTCCAAAAAGGTCAAGAGCCACCTGGTACCCTAGGACCGCCACTTTTGCCCCCTGGGCAACCTCCTCCTCAGTAAAGAAGCCTCCACTTGCGAGCTGGACGTTTCTAACCTCGGCGTAATTGGCTGTGGTAGCTATCACTTGTGTGTTTGTGTTGCCGGAGGTGGTGACTACTTGGTAGCGGCCGCTCACTTGAGGGGCCACAGCAGCAGCAAGCTCAAGTTGAGCTATAGCTTCGGAGTCTGCCGTGGTGAGGGTTTGCGCGGTGCCGAAGGCACCGCGCACCATGCCTGTACGTGGGGCTCCGGGACTTACTGTGAGCAAGTTGGCGCCCGCGGCCTCGATGCGCTCTGTGATGGCGGTCTGACTTCCTTGTCCCACGGCAGTCAGTGCGATAACCGCTGCGATGCCGATCACGATCCCCAGAATGGTAAGCCCAGACCGCGCCTTGTTAGCGCGGATGGCAGTCACAGCTTCGCGGGCGACATCTGCCAGTCTCACGGGGCTCACCTCTGCGAGTTTTGCTCGTCACTGATAATGCGCCCGTCCTGAATACGAATGATTCTCTTGGCCTTGGTTGCCACTGCCGGCTCATGAGTGATTAGCACAATGGTATGGCCGCTTGCATTTAGCTCGGCAAATGTGTGGAGGACTACTTGTCCGGTATGGGTGTCGAGGTTGCCGGTGGGCTCATCTGCCAGGATCAACGCTGGGTTGTTGACAAGTGCGCGGGCAATGGCCACCCTCTGCATTTCGCCCCCGGAAAGCTGGTTAGACAAATGGTCCCAAGTTTTTTCGCCGAGGCCCGCCTTCTGGAGGGCGGCTATAGCACGCTCGCGGCGCTCTTTGGGGGGTATGCCAGAATAAAGAAGCGGGAGTTCAACGTTTCGAATGACCGTTGTCCGGGGTAGCAGGTTGAAGGCTTGAAACACAAAACCTATGCGATGGCGACGGATCTCGGCAAGCTCGTCGTCATCAAGCTGGCTCATGTCGTTTCCTTCAAAAAGGTATTCCCCGCTAGATGGCGTGTCGAGAACTCCCAAGATGTGCATGAGGGTTGATTTACCGGAACCGGACGGACCCATGATGGCGACAAATTCTCCTTGGTCGATAGCGAGGCTTACCCCAGCCAAGGCAACTGTCTCTGTGTCTCCTGCTTGATAAACCTTCCACAGGTCTTTGCACTGGATCATGGGCGTCATTGCCAAGACCTCACGCTCCTCTTCTCCCCGCCGTGGGAGACTAGCGAACTCCAGGCACTGCGCCACCAGGAATCGCGCCGCCGGGGGCCGCCCCAGGAGCTACGCCAGGCAATAGGTCGCCAGCGCCACCTCCGTCAAAGAAGCTCCCGCGATTCCCGGTGGTGGAAGTGGAAGCGCTTGTTCCATTGACCACGGTTCTAACTACGACCTCTTGTCCTTCCTGCAGGCCGCTGGTGATTTCTGCGTACGAGTCTGTGGTCATGCCCACTTCAACAGTCACTGCCGTGGGGATACCGTTTTCCAAGACCTGGACATACTTGACGTCGCCCTGCGATTTCACTGCAGCAAGAGGCACTGCAAGCACATCTGCGGCCACCTGAGTGATGATGTTGACGGTGGCAGTCATTCCGGCCTTGATGCTTGGATCCGTAACATCGGGAGAAATCACCACCCCGTAAGAGACAACTCCCTGGTTGTTGCTCCCCACCAGGTCAATTGCGGTTACCTTGCCTGTGAGAGTAAGGTCCGCTAGCGCGTCAAAGGTGATGGTTGCCTTTTGACCTATCTTAACCGAGGGAATGTCAGTCTCTGACAAACTCACTGTCACTGTGAAGGCGTTGGGGTTTGTGATTGTCATCACCGCTCCCGATGAGCCGCCGGTTCCGACGGAATCTCCGTTTTTGACATTGAGCTCGGTGACGATGCCAGAGATGGGGGCTCTTACCTCGCGCTTGGCGGCGCTTTCCCTAGCTTGGTCGAGCGCTAGCTCGGCCGAAGTTACCTGCACTTGCGCTGAGCTTACCGCAAGCTCAGCGCTCTCTACCGCCTGTCTCGCCGCTTTAATGTCAAGGTAAGTGATTTTTTCGCCACTGCCTGATCCCTGGGCTGACCCAGACACGCTGCTCGCTGTGCCTGAAGGAGTGGCAGAAGAGGATGCAGCGAGCAAGACCAGCGTGTTGGTAATGGCGTCGGTAACTGAGGGGCTAATGGCGTCGGTAACTGAGGGGCTCAAGGTCACTCGAAGTGCGCTATCAGCTCCCAGCGTCGTGGTGCTGTCCGGAGCGGTAACCGTTGTCTCAGGGACAGTGACGGTTGTCTCGGGGACGGTAACGGTTGTGGTGGTTGTGGGTACGGGGCTGGTGGTAGCAGTGGTTGGGGGCGGGGTGGCTGTGGGGACAGGGCCAGTGGTGCTTGTAGAGGCAGTAGTAGTCGTGGACTGCGCTTCGTATTGTTCAAGGAGCTCCGAAAGATTCTCTTTGGCTTGAAGCACGCTTAGTTCAGCTTTGGCCAGGTTGAGAACGGCCTCCTGATAGGCTATCTCGGCCTTAGTGACCGCTAGGTCTAGTTCGGGGTTGACAATGGTAAAAAGTAGCTGCCCCGCTTCCACCTGGTCGCCCACCTGCACACAAAGTCCACTCACTGTGCCACTAACCTCCGGACGAACCGCCGCAAATTCGGCTAGTTCCACGTTGCCCGTGCCCGAGACCGAGGAGGTGAGCGTCATCCTCTGTACGGTGGCTGTGGTATAGGAGACTTCCTCTGCCTCCTGTCCGTGGGAAACCCGATAAACAAGAAAACCAGCTGCAGCAGCCACGACGACAAACGCGGCAGCGATGGCTGTTTGAATCCGCCGGGTCTTTCGCTTCCTTGCTGTCATGAACAGCAATTCTGCAAACGGCGCGTAAAGTCGGCGTAAGATGGAGCGGGGGGCGGCGCGATCCATCGCGCCGCCCCCCGCAATTTGAGCTCTACATCTGGGCTCTAGAACCCCTAAGCAGCACTTAGGCGAGGCGACTACGAGAAGGGAAGTCGCCGTTCATAATTTGGCGCTTCTTTAGTAATCGTCACGTCGTGCGGATGGCTTTCCACTAATCCTGCAGAAGAAATCTTGATGAAGCGAGCGCGTTTGTGCAGCTCGTCAATATTGGCGGCCCCGATGTAGCCCATGCCCGCTCTTAGTCCGCCAATAAGCTGGAAAACCACGTCTGCCAGCGGCCCTTTGTCCGGGACCATTCCCTCTATGCCTTCGGGCACCAGCTTCTTTTGGTCCTCTTGGAAGTATCTATCCGCACTATGACCAACACTCATCGCGCCAACGGAACCCATGGCCCGATAGGCCTTATAGCTGCGTCCTTCCCAGAGAATGCGCTCGCCCGGGCTTTCCGTGGTTCCGGCGAAGAGAGAGCCGATCATGACACTGTGCGCTCCCGCCGCTAAAGCCTTGACTATATCGCCCGAGTACCGAATGCCTCCGTCGGCTACAACTGGAATCCCGTACTTGGCGGCCTCAGCAGCGCAATCCATGACAGCGGTGATCTGCGGAACTCCACAGCCGGTGACCACGCGCGTAGTGCAAATGGAGCCCGGCCCGATTCCTACCTTGACACAGTCAACGCCGCGCTCAATCAAAGCCCGTGTTCCTTCTGCGGTGGCTACATTTCCAGCCATTAACTGAATATCGGGATACCGCTCGCGTATGGCTTCCACGGTGTCAAGCACCCCGCGGGAATGTCCGTGGGCCGTGTCGATGCATATGATGTCGGCCTGGGCTTCCACCAAAGCCTGCACCCGTTCCGCGGTGTCCTTGGCAACACCCACAGCGGCGCCAACCCGCAGCCGGCCGAGTTCGTCCTTGCAGGCGTTGGGGAACTCGATCATCTTCATGATGTCTTTGATGGTGATAAGTCCGCGCAGCTTGAAATCGTCATCCACCACCAGCAGCTTCTCTATCTTATGAATCTTGAATTGCTCTTTGGCCTGTTCCAAAGTGGTGCCCACCGGGACGGTCACCAGGTTCTCCGAGGTCATGAGCTCTCGCACCGGCTTGTTAGGGTCGGTTTCAAAGCGGATGTCGCGGTTCGTGACAATCCCAGCTAGAGTCCCGTCCGGATGGACAATGGGGACGCCCGAAATGTGGTACTCGCTCATGAGGTGCTCGGCCTCTCCCAGCGTTGCCGTGAGCGGCAGCGTGATGGGGTCGACTATCATTCCTGCTTCGCTGCGCTTGACTTTGCGCACCATATCAGCCTGTCGCTCAATGGGCTGATTCTTGTGAATAATGGCAATGCCGCCTTCGCGAGCCAGAGCGATGGCAAGCGCCGTCTCCGAAACGGTGTCCATGGCGGCAGAGACTAGCGGTATGTTGAGAGTAATCTTGCTGGTGAGCTTGGTGCGAACGTCGGTGTCCTTGGGCAGTACCTCGGATTCAGCAGGGACTAGCAAGACATCGTCAAAACTAAGTGCCTCTCCTATAAACTTGTCACCCCAGCTGACCACGCCCTGCCTCCTTTTTGTTAGCGATTCTAGCGGAAAGTTCTCTTGCTTGCATGCCGTCCGATGAGACTAGTAGTATGGCGGCTATGAGGTTCACTTTTATACATGCTGCCGATCTTCATCTTGATACCCCGTTTGAAGGGATTACCCGGGTTTCGCCCGAGCTTGCCGAGGTTCTGCGCGATGCCTCACTCAAGGCGTTTGACCGGATTGTCGAGCTTGCCATAGAAAGGCAGGCAGCTTTTGTGCTTTTTGCTGGTGATATCTATGACGGCGAAGACCGTGGGGTAAGAGCGCAGCTGCGCTTTCTGCGAGGCGTGGAGCGGCTCTCGCGAGAAGGAATCGCTACTCTTGTCTGCCACGGCAATCATGATCCCCTGGGAGGCTGGTCGGCGATCCGTCACTGGCCAGACAACGTCAAGATCTTCGGCTCTAGCGAAGTCGAGGCTGTCCCTATTTCTTGGCGCGGCGAGGTGGTGGCTAGAGTTTACGGCCTAAGCTATGACCGCCGCGAAGTTCGTGAGAACTTGACTCTACGCTTTCTCGCTTTGCCGGAGCTTGCTGGTGGCGCAGCTGAGCGCCGGGAGCTGTGGATCGGAATGCTCCACTGTACGGTCGGACAACAGCCGGAACACGCGCCATACAGCCCCTGTTCTCTCGAGGATATGCGTAAAGTGGCTGTTGATTATTGGGCTCTTGGGCATATTCACCGTCATGACGTGCTCAGTTCCGGGTCCCAGTGGACTGTGTATCCTGGCAACACACAGGGGCGCAGCCCCAAGCCTTCGGAAACGGGTGCCAAAGGTGTCGTAGTAGTGACCTGCGAAGACAATCGTGTGCTGGGAATCGAGCATGTGGCCACCGACGTAGTCCGATTTGCCACGCTGTCTTTGGACGTGGCAGAGCTTGCGGAGAGCTGCGACTTGGGCGATTTGCAGAAGGCGTTGATTAGGCGAGCCGATCAGTTACTTTCTGAGAACCAGGGCCGAGCGTTAATTCTGCGAGTTTTTCTTTCCGGAAGGAATGAGCTTTACCACGCGCTCAACAGACCGGGGGCCGTTGAGCAGCTTCTGCGCGATCTCCGCGAGGAAAGCGCGAGTGAGGGCGGCCAGGTATGGTGGGAAAGTCTTGTAAATAAAACAAGGCCACCACGAGACATTTCCAGCTTGGAAGGTCGCACGGATTTCTTAGGGGCTCTTGTGGAGCAGTGGAAACGGGCTCGCGAGAACGCCGACCAACTCACTGCGCTAAAAGAGCAAGTTCTCTCCTCGGTACCGTCCCAGTTTCTGCGTAGGCTGGACGATATGCAGGAAGAAAAGCTGACTGAGCTCTTAGACGAGGCGACCTATGCGGTGTTGGACGCCTTGCAAGCCGTTGAACAGTAGTCACCGCTGAAGGGCGTTACCACTAGAGGCCAATGCACATACTTGGCTGGCATGTAGAGGGGTTCGGGATTTTTCGCGATTTTGCCGTGGGGAACCTTCCCCCGGGAATCGTGGTGTTTGAAGGCCCTAATGAGGCCGGCAAGAGCACTTTGCTCGCTTTTCTTCGCGCTGTGCTTTTTGGGTTTCGCGCGCGGGGGAAAGGGTCTCTCTACGAGCCACTCAGAGGAGGCAGTCACGGCGGAAGAGTATTTCTTGCCACCCGGCAGGGTCAGGTTATAGTCGAGCGCTTCTATCGGAAACCAGTCCGTATCCAGATGGATGACGGAACTCTGCTTAGCGAACCCGAGTTTCAGCAGTTGCTTGCCGGCCTGGACTATCAAACTTTTAGCTCGGTCTTTGCTTTTAGCTTGGACGAGTTAAGCAGTTTTGAGTCAATCGGGAGTGAGCAAATTGCTGCGCGCATTTTTGCAGCTGGGCTAAGTGGAGCAGGACCATCGGTGCAAGATGTGCTCTTGCGCTTTGAGAAGGTGCAAGAGCAACTGCTTCGACCTCGGTCGCACGAGGGAGAAATCAATCGTCTCTTGCAGGAGATAAACGCTGTCAAGGAGGAGCTGGGCAAGGCGCGAGTGGCTGCACTTGGCTACCCCCAGCTTGCCGAGGAAAACGAAAGTCTGGCCAAAGAGATTGAGGAGCTTACTAGCCAAGAGCTGAAAGTCAAATGTGCTCTTGAGGAGGCTAGGCTTCTTTGTGCCGCTTGGGAAATACAGGTAGATCTTCAGCGGCGCAAGCAAGAGTTAAACGAGCTCCCACCTGTCGATGAGTTTATCCCCCAAGCGCGAGAAAGGCTTGCCGATGTCAAGCGGGGGCTGCGCGAGCTTGAGCAGCGACGTGCTCAGCAGGCTGCTAGGGTAGACGAGAAGGAGCAAGAGGTTGCGAATCTTAAAGCGCAGATCAATCCCAGACTTCTTGCCTCTGGGTTCGAGATAAAGAGACTGGTTGGAGGGCTGCATCTTTACGGTCAGCAAGAGCAAGAGAGAACAAAGCTCCAGACTGCTTGGGAGGAGCGTGGACGCGCGACCAGACGGTTTATGGATCAGCTCGGCTTGGGCGCCGATGAGGAGCAGCTCAAGCGTATAGATACCTCTCTTCCCGCCAAAGAGGATCTACGCCGCTTCCGCGAAAGTTTTGCCCGGTTGAAGTTAAAGCTGATAGAGCTCGAGACTCAATACAAGGCGGCTCAAGAGAGAGTTGCGTCGTTGCGGGAGGAAATCGCGACACAGGAGCTGGCTGAGGAACGCGAAGCGGCTGTGTTGAGGCAAGAGGCTGAGAAGGCATCTGAGCTTGTGGGCAGAGCCAGCGTCCTACTCCAAAAATTGGCAAGAGTGGAGGCAGATCTCGAGGGGCTAAAGACCCTCAAGGAACGGCACACAAGGGTCGCGCAGGGGGCGGCACAAAGGCGCCGCCGGATGGTTTATGCGGCCGGCGCAGTTCTTGCTGCGGTCGTACTGGGCTTGGTTATTACCCTGACCGTTGGAGGCCTACCCAGCCCGGAGCACAACTACACGCTCGCGGTCGGGGTGCTTGTGGCTGTGTTTCTGGTGGCGTTCATTGCATTGGGGCTGCGAGGCGTGTTCGGTGAGCAGGGTGTTCTGGGTTCCTTTGGCAGTCTACTAGATCTGGACGAGGAGCGTCGGCTGGAGGACGAACGCAGAGAGTTATCCGACGAGCTCTCCAAGATTGCCTCCGTCGCTGAGGCAGGTATTCAGGTTGCCGATGATGATTGGCCGTCTTCTTTGCTATCTGCTCTTCAGCAAAGACTAATCGAGGCCGAACGGCAAGTCACCCGTGCGGAAGAACGGGAGGAAACTGCCAAGCAGCTGCAGGAAGATCTGCAAGCGGCGGTCAGGCAGGAAGCTGAGGCGAGAAGGGCCTTGGACGAGGCTCAACAGGAGCTGGCCGAGCTCGAGAGGACCTTTACCGGCTGGCTTGCCGAGCGGGGAATTCCCACAAGTCTCTCTCCAGATGGAGCGCTTGACTATCTGTCCTTGGCCGAGGAGGCCCAGAAAACTCTCCAAGAATGGGAAGATCTCGCTGAGCAAATACAAGTCACACAAGAACGCTTGGAGTGTTGGGAAAGGCAGGCGTACGATACGCTCCTTAAGGCTGGACTTGAGCTTGAGACTTCTGACGCCGGCCAGCGGGAAGGTGCTCAGGTGGGCATTGCGGGACAGGAGCTCGCGGGCGCGGTGATGGCTGCCAAAGTGAAACTAGAGGAGGCAGAGGAGCTACAAAGGAAGCTCGACAGCGCGGAAGAAGCGCTTCGGGAGCTAAGAGGGGATCTCATCCAGACGACTAAAGCCCTAAGAGAGACCGAGCAAGAGCTACAAGAGTTGTTTACCCAAGCAGGTGCGGCCGACGAGGCTGAGTTCGTGCAGCGGCTAGAAGTATATGAAAGAAGACAAAAGCTCAAGGAGCAGATCCACGAGCTGGAGATGCAACTGACGAAAAAGCTGGGCGCCGACGATAGAGCAAGAGTACTTTGGGCGGAGCTTGAGCAGGGCAGGGTCGAGACATGGACCCACACAATTCAAACTCTTGAGCACGAGTTGGAGCAGATCGCAAAGCGTCGCGAGACCCTGCACGTCAGGAGCGGAGAACTAAAGGAACAGCTTCGGGGGCTGGAGGTCTCGGCAAATATTCCGGAGTTGGAAAACAAGCTTTGCCAGCTCGAGGCGACGTTGGGACAAAGCATAGAGCGCTGGTATGTGGCTGGCCTTGCAGTTGCTTTGCTTAGGAGTACTTTGACCCGCTATACCGAAGATCGCCAACCCAGAGTGCTGGCGGAGGCGGGTAGACTTTTTGCGCAAGTGACCGAGGGGCGGTATGCGCGAGTTATGGCCTTGCCAGACAAGAGCGAGCTTGTTGTTACTGATTCCTACGGTAGGCAGAAAAGCCCAGGCCAATTGAGCCGGGGTACAGCCGAGCAGTTGTACCTCTGCCTGCGTATGGGTCTCGCGCATGAGTTTTCGCGCCACGCAGAGCCTCTGCCTGTTGTGATGGACGATGTCCTTGTAAACTTTGATCCGCGGCGCAGGCGGGCCATGGCCAAACTCTTGTTGGATTTTGCCAGGTCGCACCAGGTGCTGCTTTTTACTTGCCACCCGGAGATCACTGAGGTCTTCTTGGAGCTGGAGCCTTCTTTGCGTGTAGAGAGAATGGATTATGACTATACAAGCAGTAGTGTTTGACCTCGACGGGGTCATCATAGATAGCGAGCAGTTATGGCACGATGTGCGGCGGGACTTTGCTCTTGCTCACGGTGGTAGCTGGGACGACGATGACCAGCCAGCCATGATGGGGGCCAACTCGATGCAATGGGCCGCCCGCATGCGCGACCACAACGGAATCAATCTGACCGATTACGAGATCTACGAGGGAATCATCTCTGCGTTGCGTGACGAGTACCGCCGTCATCTTCCGGTTATCCCGGGAGCGTTAGAGACGATCAGGGCGCTCGCAACCCAATATCGATTGGGAGTTGCTTCCTCGTCTCCACTGGAGCTGATCGAGTATGTGCTTGAGCTGGCTGGCGTGCGGGACTGCTTTGGTGCAGTTGTATCCTCGGACGAGGTCCCAGTGGGCAAGCCGGCCCCGGACGTGTATCTGGAAGCTTGCCGGCGTCTGGACACGCCGCCTGAGCGGGCCGCTGCAGTCGAAGATTCCACCAACGGGTTGATAGCGGCCAAGGAGGCTGGCCTTGCGGTCGTTGCCATTCCCAGCCCAGGTTACCCACCGCCGCCTGAGGTACTGGCCTTGGCCGATGTCGTGCTAGGTTCAATCCGAGAGCTGGTGCCAGAAATGGTGGCCTCTCTTCGAAAAAGTGCGGTCTCAACGACGCCAAGAAGCATGTGAGTTCGCTACAACACTGATGGCTGGAGTATCACGATGCTCCGAAAGATCGTTGAAATAGACCGCCAACTGTGTAATGGCTGCGGGCTTTGTCTTGACGCTTGCGCTGAGGGAGCTTTGGCCCTGGACGAAGAAAACAAGGCGGTGCTAGCCAAAGAGATTTGCTGCGATGGCCTGGGTCACTGTCTCGATGTCTGCCCCACGGGAGCGCTGCGGATCGTAGAACGGGAAACTCCGGCTGAGGTTGCTGTCCGAAGAACGGTGCGTGTCTGCGAAGCAGCCGACAAGGAACCCGGGGAGCTGGGACCGGTCGACGACTTCCCTTGCTCGGAACTCAGTCAGTGGCCTGTGCAGCTGCATCTTATTTCTCCGCATGCTCCATATTTCAAGGAAGCAGACTTGCTAGTGGCCGCAGATTGCACCGCGTTTGCTCGAGCCAGCTTTCACTCGGAGTTGTTGAAGGGGCGCAAGTTGGTAGTAGCTTGTCCCAAACTTGATGACACGAGCCCCTATTTGGACAAGCTAGCGCAGTTGTTTGCGTGCAACCAATTGCGTTCCATCACTGTAGCGCGGATGACTGTTCCTTGTTGCGGTGGTCTCGCCTGGTTAGTTGAGCAAGCGGTAAAGCTTGCAGGGGTAGATACCCCTGTGCGGACTGTGATAATCGGTCTGAACGGTGAGGTTGTCTCAGACGGCTAGCGGGAACTCTCCTGCCTGGCTTGCCACTCTGCCTCACTGGGTTCGCCGCACTTCCGAAGCAGCCTATCCCACTCCTCGTCCACCCAGGCTTGAATGGTGACTAGCGCTTCTTCAAAACCGGGTTGGAACAAGTGAGCAAACCTGCCCTGTCGCTTTAGCCACGGAGCGAGCGGCTCTTTCTTCTTGGGCCGGTAGGTCAACCTATATTGCCCGTCTTCGTACTCAAAAAGCGGCCAATAGCAGGTATTCACTGCCTGCCTAGCAAGGTCGATGCTTTCTGCTCCGTCTGCCCGCCACCCACGTGGACAGGGAGAGAGCACGTTAAGGAACGTGGGGCCGTCTACAGAAAGGGCTTTAGCTGCTTTGCGCACAAGATCACGCGGATCGTGTGGTGAAGCCTGTGCCACGTACTTGAGGCCATGAGCGATCATGATCTCGGTAAGGTTCTTGCGCTGCTGAAGCTTGCCAGCCTGAACTTTGCCCACGGGGCTTGTGGTGGTCCAGGCACAAACGGGGGTAGCGCCCGAGCGCTGAAAGCCGGTGTTCATGTAGGCCCCGTTATCGTAACAGACGTAAAGCATGCGATGTCCGCGCTCCATCGCCCCCGACAGAGACTGTAGGCCGATGTCATAGGTGCCGCCGTCGCCGCCAAACGCGATAAACCTGAAGTCTTCCCTGATAAGGCCTTTTTTCTTGAGAGCCCTATAGGCGGTTTCCACGCCGCTTATGGTAGCTGCCACGTTTTCAAAGGCCGTATGGATATAGCTATCCTTCCATGAGGTGTAAGGGTAGATTGTGGTGGATACCTCCAGGCAGCCGGTAGCTGCTCCTACTACTGCAGGCGTTTCCAGGGCCATAAGCACCTGGCGGACCACAATGGGCGCTCCGCATCCCGCGCACATCCGATGTCCAGGGGCGAGCCGTGACCCTTTGGCTACTAGCTCAAGCCACTGTTGGCGGGCCTCCTCGAAAACATTGGTCTTGGCCAACGCCTCAACTGGGCAGACGTCTACACATTCGCTGCACGTAATGCAGCGTGGCTCGTCCAACCAGAAGGACAAGAGCGCACGTTCGTTAAAGCTGAGTGCTCCGGTAGGGCAGACGGAGACGCATCGGCCGCAGCTTATGCAATGGGCGAGTTGTAGAGGGTCGCCGTAAGGTGTGTCAACCTTGATGGCAAACCCGCGCCCGGTAAATTCGTAGCATGCGGGCCCGGCCACATCTCGGCAAACACGAACGCACCGTCCGCAGGCGATACAGCGCTCCATATCGCGCTTGATAAAGGGATGCTCTTGCTGAGGAGCAACAACTCGCACACGGCTTCCCTTGGTAACAAGTTCATTGGCGGTGATGTCGTATTCCACCGCGAGTCTCTGTAGTTCACACTTGCCCACGCTGGGACATGTGCACTGCAGACAGCGGTTGGCCTCTTCCTGGGCGCAAAGCAAGGTCAAAGTCTCTTCGGCTTCTACACTGGTCGAGGCCAAACGCTCGGCAGGTGGAGTAACGGGGACGTCAACTCTCGGCTTTGGCTCTGCACCAATGCCCATCTTAAGCCAAACAGGAGAACGTCGAGCTAATCTACTGCCCAGGGGACCCAGTTCCTCGGCTCGGCTTAGTTGCTCAAGGTAGGAAAGACCTTCATACTCCGTCAGTTTCTTCTCCAGATCGGCCAGGTCCTGTCCTGCAAGCCATCCATCCACGGCAAGCGCGACGTACTTTCCTCGGGCAACTGCTTCAACGACAAGCTCTCCTGTTGTGCGAATCCGAGCCTCTCCGGCGGGCTCGCCTGGGAGTGGACCGGGAGCCGAGGGCTGGAGCCAAGAAATCGGGTCCAAACCCACGAAAATCCCAGGCTGGTTAGTGCGGCCCGTTAGAATACTCAGCGGCATAACAGTTGGAGACGGGGCCACAGGCACAATTTCCCTCGCCGCAAGTACCACGCTTGCTTGCACCACAAGGGGCGTCCCGTCGGGTCTCATGCACTCAATAACGTACTGGCCTTCCCGCTCAGTCACGCTCGCCACCGCGGCAACGGTTTCAAGTGTGATCCCTTCTTCGTCCGCTTGTTGCAGCTCGTAAGCAAGCTGCGCTGTTCTGCCGGGCGCGCGCTTTGCGAGGAGCACCACATTTTCGGCTCCCCTCCGGCGAGCCGCCCGTGCTACATCGATCATGGCGGGACCTTCTCCAACAACTGCCGCAGTGCCGCTAAGAGAAGGGGGAGAGTAGTGCTTCTCTTGCCCCCGCAGAAGCATGTGGCCGTCCAGCGCAGATTCGGCGGGTGTATTGCTCTGCGGCGCGGTGGCTACGCTCTCGTCAGCATTTGCTATGACCACGGCGTCAAAGCCTGAAGCAGTTAGATCAGAGGCGGCTTCCGGACTTGCTAGTCGAGAGCTGTGCACATATCGTACGCCGCTTTGCCACAGCAACCCGAGCTCCCTTTCAAGCACATCCTGAGGAAGGCGAAATTCCGGTACAAGGTCAAGCAGGATTCCGCCCGGCTGTGGGCGGGAGCCATATACGGTCACCTGGTGCCCAAACTTGCGAAGAGTCCAAGCTGCGCTTAGCCCGGCTGGGCCCGCACCCAGTATGGCTACTCTTCGACCGGTGGGCGCGTGACACACTAGCTCCGCCTGCGAACACTCGGAGACTTCATCTCGATGGTCAGCTAGGGCTCGATTGACAGCACGTACTGCTATCGGTTCCTCTACCTGGCTGCGGCGACAGACAACCTCGCAGTAGCGAGGGCAAAGGCGCTCGACGATCCGGGTTAAAGGAAGCTCGTCTTCCAAGAGAAGGGCCGCGCTAGTGGGCTTTCCCCCGGCTAGATGTCTCTGCACGGTGGGAATGTCCAGACGCAACGGGCATGCGTAAGTGCAGGGAGCCTCGCAGTAGGCGTTGTGATCCGAGAGGTACATTTTTAGATAGCTCTGCCGCCTGCTCCGCACCCTTGGCGTATTGGTGTGGACGATCATGCCTTCAGCTACCCAAGTGGTGCAGGCTGTCTGGAGCTTGGCCATACCCTCGACCTCTATGAGGCAGAGACGGCAACCTCCCCAGGCAGGCAGCCCGGGAAGGTGGCAAAGAGCAGGGATGTCGATGTTCTCGCGTTGTGCTACCTCGAGCACCGTTTCGCCTTCTCGGGCCGAGACAACGCGTCCGTCGATCGTGAGGGCTACGGTTCTTGTTTGGGCAGCAGAATCGGTGCCGACGGGCGTGTTCACTTATCACTCCCTCTAACAGCCTGGTGTTGCGGGATACAAGGCTCCGGCGAACCAGTTTCTACGATGACTGCGTTATACCGGCAGGCCTGACGGCAGGCGTCGCATTTGATACACACGGCTTGATCAATCTTGTGCGGCTGCTTGCGTTCTCCGGCTATGGCTCCCGAAGGACAGGCCGTGTAGCAGGCGCGGCAACCGGTGCAAGCTGATACGTCAATGGTGTACCAGATGAGCGGCCGACAGACCTTTGCCGGGCAACGGCGTTCAACGACATGCGCCAGAACTTCGTCGCGGAAGTAACGCAAGGTGGAAAGCACCGGGTTGGGCGCGCTGCCTCCTAAGGCACAAAGTGAGCCTTCCACTACCTCCTCGGCTAGGCTCTCGAGGAGGTCTACATCAGCGAGGGTGGCCTCACCGCCTGAGATTCGCTCCAGAATCTCAAGCATTCTGGTTGCTCCCACACGGCAAGGGACGCACTTCCCGCAGCTTTCCTCGGCGGTGAAACGAAGGAAAAATTTGGCAAAGTCCACCATGCAGGTGGTGTCGTCCACTACGACCATCCCTCCTGAACCCATCATGGATCCTGCGGCAACTAAGCTTTCAAAATCAATGGGCTCATCCAGAAGCGAAGCAGGAAGGCATCCGCCTGACGGTCCGCCCAGCTGCACGGCCTTGAACTGCCGGCCGGGTAGCATGCCTCCCCCGATGCCAAAGATGACCTCTCGCAGCGTCGCGCCCATAGGAACTTCTATCAGTCCACCATTGGCCACCTTCCCGGTGAGGGAAAATATCTTGGTTCCTTTGCTGGTGGCTGTGCCGATGGAGGCAAAGGCTTCTGCTCCGTGGTTGATAATCCAGGGAACGCTGGCGTAGGTTTCGACGTTGTTTAGGTTTGTTGGCTGACCCCACAGACCGTGGGCTACGGTCCGGATGTGCTTGCCTCGCGGCATGCCCCGTTGGCCCTCAATAGAGAGGGTAAGAGCAGTGGACTCGCCGCACACAAAAGCTCCTGCACCTTGATTTATGCGGATGTCAAAATCAAAGCCGGAGTTCAAGATATTGCGACCAAGAATTCCTCTTTCGCGGGCCTGTTCGAGCGCACGTCGCAGGCGCTGGACAGCAAGAGGGTACTCGTGCCTAACGTACACGTAGCCCTGTACTGGGCCATTGTCGGCTCCGATGGCGTACGCAGCGATGACCATCCCTTCTATCACGCTGTGGGGATTTCCCTCGAGCACCGACCGGTCCATAAAGGCCCCGGGGTCGCCCTCGTCAGCGTTGCAAATGACGTAGTGGATGTCCCCTGGGTTGGAGCGACAGGCTCGCCATTTCTTACCGGTAGGGAAACCCGCTCCTCCGCGGCCGCGGAGTCCGCTCCGCTCTATCTCGTCAATTATGGCGATTGGGTCTGCCTGCTTGAGCACCTTAGCTAGTGCGGTATAGCCGCCATGCGCCAAGTAGTCATCAATGGATAGGGGATCGATCTTGCCGTTGAGCGCAAGCACAATGCGCTTTTGCAGGGCATAGAAAGGTATGTCCTTTTCAAGCGCTACGGGTTCGCCGGTTTGTGGATGACGGTACAACAAACGCTCAACCACTCCGCCGCCAACTACAGTCGTCTCTATGATTTCTTCAATGTCTTGCGGCTTAACCCGCGGGTAGAAGATTCCTTGCGGTCGAATTACCACAATAGGGCCCTGCTGACAGAAGCCGTGACATCCAGTCTCGATTATGCGAACCCTGTTCTCAAGACCCTTGGCTACAAGGACCTCTCTTGCTTTGTCGCGCAAGGCCGCATGTCCGGAGGCGTGACAGGCTGTACCAGCGCAGATGCGAATCTCCGGCATGGCGTCGTCGGCTATGTAAGCATTGGGGTCGCGGGCCGCTGCCAGGGCGGCATCAATTGCCGTACTGCTCATCGCTGGGCCTCCTGCTTGCGCAGCTTGCGGACTAAGCGTCTTGCTTCGGTGGGACCCATGCGTCCATAAGTTTCGGCGTCGCCTATGCGAACGACGGGAGCCAAAGCGCAAGCACCTACGCAGTTGACCGTCTGAAGAGTGAAAAGCCCATCCGGGGTGGTGCCTCCCACCGGGATTTCAAGCTCTTGGCTGAAAGCCTCTACAACAAGTGGCGCTCCTGCCACGTGGCAAGCTGTGCCCATGCAGACGTCGATGACATATTTACCAACTGGCTGCAACCGGAACTGGGTATAAAAGCTGGCTACCCCATAAAGCCGCGACATGGGCAAGCGCATTTCTTCGGCAATAGCCTCTAGTGCAGGTCTCGGTAGGTAGCCGAAAACCTCCTGCGTGGAGTGTAGCGCCTCGATGAGCCCCGAGCCCGAGCGAATGCCAGCTATTATCGGGTCAAGGAGCTTGCGGTCAATGGGGGGCGCGGCCGCCAAGGCGGCCGCGCCAGCAGCTTCCACATCAAACGGTTCCTCGGGTTGCTCAGCCTTGTAGTTGATCTGTATGCAGTCTACCGGACAGGTTCGTTCACACAGGGTGCACGAGTAGCAGCGGTACTTACCTTTGTCGTCTTTGACCAATCGGAGCAGCGTGGGCCCTTGCCTATCGCTTGTTAGATTCCGACGCTCAAAGTCGATTCCTCGAATAATCTCGTAGAGCTTTGACCCGCTTGCTGCTTTGTTCTTTGTACTCATACCGGTGGCTTTCTTCGCGCTCTCCCGCAGTCAAGATATTTGGTTGCGCCTAGTCGTCGCGCAGATTGAGATAACGGCGGACGGTAGGCCAGCGCTTCCCGCTACTAGCCGCCTCCACGAGCACATCGAAAGCTTGCTCGATGTGTTGTGGGAAGATATCTCTTCCTCCCAGTCCGTAGACAAACGGGAGTACCTGGGGACGGGGATCAAGATCATACAGGGCCGCTCGCACTTCAAGAAAAACCGGCCCGCCCTGAGCCCCAAAAGAGTCGGCTCGGTCCAAAACCCCTACGGCTTTCACCCGCTCAAGCGCAGCGGCATAAGCCTGGGCGGGGAAAGGACGAAAGACGCGCACCCGTATCATGCCCGCCTTGACACCTTTGGCTCTAAGCTTGTCTACCACGATGCGAGTAGTACCAGCTGTGGACCCCACTACTACGACTGCCACTTCGGCGTCTTCCATGCGGTAGGGGTCGAGCAGCCCATAGCGACGGCCGCTCATTTCGGCATACTCATCTGCGACGCGCTGGATCACTTCGAGTGCGCGAGCCATTGCCCGATTCTGGGCTACCTTGTGTTCGAAGTACCAGCCATGAAGGCCATCGAATGGTCCCACCGTTACAGGGCGGTCTGCGTCAAGAAGAGGATTTATCGCCCGAAAAGGCCCGATGAAATGCTGCACTTGTTCGTCGTCTAACGGGACAAGCGGGCCAATCGCCCCACTTATGACGTATCCGTCATACATGTGCATCACTGGGAGACGCACATTTAAGTCTTCGGCGATGCGTACCGCCTGGATGCAGTTGTCATAGGCGTGCTGGTGATTCTCCCCATATAGTTGAATCCATCCCGAGTCGCGTGCGCCCATACTGTCACTGTGATCACAATGAATGTTGATCGGTCCTGATAGGGCGCGGTTAACGGTGGTCATAACGATAGGCAGGCGGTAGCTTGAGGCGATAAACAAGAGCTCCCACATAAGGGCTAGGCCCTGCGATGAGGTGGCGGTCATGGTCCTTGCGCCGGCGGCTGCCGCTCCTATCACCGCGCTCATGGCGGAGTGTTCGGATTCTACTGTCACAAACTCAGAAGTCACCTTGCCGTCAGCTACCATTTGTGCGTACAGCTGCACTACCTCAGTTTGTGGAGTAATGGGGTAGGCGCATACCACGTCGGGGTTGATCTGACGCATAGCCTCAGCTACCGCCTCGTTACCGGTGACCGCGAGAATCTCGGTCTTTGCTTGGCCCACCTCGTTACTCCTTGGTTTCCAATTTCATGAGGATGGCTTTCTCGGGACACTCGTGAGCACAAATACCGCACCCTTTGCAATGGGCAAGATCAATGGCCACTGCGCGCCCGTTTTCAATTACGATGGAGGCGTCGGGACAATAGAAGTAGCAAAGAAGGCACCCGCTGCATCTGCTGGTGTCAATGACAGGGACTTGCGAACGCCAACCGCCTGTTTCTACTTGTACGGAGTTTCCTGCTTCGGGAATGGTCGCGCCGAGTTCGTGCTTCTCTGGCCCCCAGGTGGCAATGTCGCTGATGTCCCAAGAGGACCGGCTGTCAGAACTCACTCTCCTCTTACCTCCTCAAAGCTTCGCAAAGCGGCGGCCACATTCCCCTCAACTAATTTGGGCGGGAACTTCTTGCCGAAATCTTCTCTTATGAACTCCACAACCTTGTCAATTGGGAAGAGGCCGATGATTCGACTTAGGGCTCCAACCATCGGTGTGTTCGGGATGGGGCGTCCGATAGTCTCTAAAGCTATACGGGTGGCGTCTACTGTAAAAAGATTGCCTCCTCGCAGCCGGTACCGCTCGCGTATCTCCGCAGGGGAAAGACTGGTGTTTACAAGCACTACTGCGTCAGGCGGGGCGCCTTTGGTTACATCAACCGCACCGAGTAGTGAGGCGTCAAGAACCACGATCACTCGAGGATGTTCTACTCCTGAGTAGATCTGAATTGGGTGATCGCTCACCCGAGTGAAGGCCACGATTGGAGCTCCGGATCGTTCGGGGCCGTATTCGGGGAAGGCCTGAAAGTGTTTGCCCTGGCCGAGGGCAAGCTCCGCAACCATCTTTGCGGCTGTTACCGCCCCCTGCCCGCCACGTGCATGCCAGCGAATCTCAGTAAGCCCAGAGTCTGTCTCGTCTAACTCTGTGCGACTGCCGGCTTCTGAGTCAACAATAGTCAACCCCCCCTCCTGTCATCCTAACTAGGAGATCACGGTTCCAAGGCAGGAACGAAGTAATCTGATTATACACATTGATCACCAACATGCTCGATGCGGTATCCTCACCTGCTACAGCGATTGCTTATTGCTGAGTCTATCTTGGGGGCGTTAGTGGAGGAAGTAGCAAGACAAATGCGCGTAGTGCTGGTGGCCGGTTCGTATCTAGCCGCTTCACTTGATCCGGCCTGTCTTTCATCTTGCGACCTCCTGGTGGCTGTGGATGGCGGAGCCGAAGCTATCTTGGCTGCGGGAGCAGTGCCCGGGTTGTTGGTGGGGGATATGGACTCCATCAGTTCTCGTACTCTTGTTCGGGTAAGGGAGCTGGGTGCCGAGATTGTAGAGCTTCCGACCGCGAAAGATGAAACGGACACTGAGGCCGCGCTCCGCCTAGTGGTAGAGCGCGGGGCCCGCGAGGTTGTTGTGTACGGAGCCTTGGGTGGCCCGCGTCTTGATCATCTTTTGGGGAACGTACTGCTACTCACCGCGCCTTGGTTGGACAGCGTCCGAGTGAGGCTTGTAGAGGCCACCACGGAACTCTATCTCGCCAAGGGAGATGCAACTATCGAAGGTGCCGTGGGTGACACTGTGTCCCTGGTACCCCTTACAGCTGTGGTTGAGTCTGTGCGTACGGCAGGGCTTCTTTACCCCCTGCGAGATGAGCCGCTTTACCAGGGCAGCACGCGCGGCATAAGCAACGTAATGACAGCTCCTTTGGCCCAGGTTAGCCATGGTCTAGGAGTGCTGCTGGTTGTTCATGAGTTATTAGGTGCGCGAGAAGTCTCAAGATGAGTCGATTGTTTGGCAATTGGAAGACCCGAGAAATAGTAGTGGCGGCTGTGCTTGCTGTGGCCTGCGGCGTGATTTTTTGGGCTTGGGGACTTCTTTGGACAGCGGTCTTTGAGCCGCTTGTGCCTTTCCCCATTCACTACGCTCTTGTCGGCATCTGGATGATGGGTGGTCTGCTGGTGGCTTACGTGGTTCGCCGCCCAGGCGCTGCGCTACTTGGGGAGTTGGTGGCGGCTTTTGTCAGTATGGCCATGGGTAATCAGTGGGGTTTCCTTACCATGGCAAGTGGCCTGGTCCAAGGGGTAGGGTCAGAGTTGGTATTTGCTTTGGCCCGGTGGAGACGCTTTACCGGCCTGGTTTTCTATGCTGCGGCCGGGGTGGCGGGGGCTTTCAGCATTGTTCTTGACACGTTTGTCTGGAGCTACTACGCCGTCTACTCTTGGAGCAGCGTTCTGGTGGCCGGGATACTGTCGGTATTGAGTTCACTTGTTCTGGGGGGAGTAGTGTCCCAGATTATGGCTAAAGCTCTTGTCCAGACTGGAGTTCTTTCTGGTCTTGAGATATCCAGACAGAAAGCCGAACGTGTCTAGTTAGGGCTGCGTTTGTCCTCACTGGTTTCAGTCAGTCACCTTACGTTTGCGTATTCGCTCGGCGGAAGGCCGACTTTGGTGGACGTCTCCTTTTCCGTTCAGCGTGGACGGCCCCTATTGGTACTTGGCCCAAGCGGCGCGGGCAAGAGCACACTCACCCTATGTTTAAGCGGACTTATTCCGCAAGTAATCCAAGGCGATTACCGCGGCGACGTGCGGGTAGAGGGCTTGTCCGCGGCCGAAACTCCGGTGCATCAACTTGCCAAAATGGTAGGGCTGGTTTTCCAAGACCCTGATTCCCAGTTTTGCACGCTCACCGTAGAAGATGAGATAGCCTTTGGGCTTGAAAACTTGGCTTGGTCTCCCGAGGATATGGAAACCGCCATAGACGATGCTCTTGCTGCGGTGGGACTTGCGGGTTTCCGCGATCGGGAGCTTGCGACTCTTTCGGGCGGAGAGAAGCAGCGCGTGGCGCTTGCCGCCGTGCTGGCCATGAACCCCAGAGTTCTCTTGTTGGACGAGCCCTCTGCACATCTTGACCCGCGTTCAACTGCGGGCCTTTTTGCGCTACTTCGCAAGCTAAGCGGTGAGCGCCGTTGCACAATGGTGGTCATCGAGCACAAGCTTGATGAGCTGTTGGACTGGGTCGAGGACGTTCTTGTTCTTGACTCAGGGGGCAGCAGGCTAGCGTTTGGTGGGGCCAGGGAAGTTTTCTACGGCAACAGCTCAAGGCTGGCTCAGGCAGGGATCTGGCGACCGCAGACGGTTGAAGTGGTGGAGAGCTTACGCTCTCTCGGTTGGGACATCCCCGGCAATCCTCTCACGGTACAGGAAACAGCCGCCGCTCTCGCAGAGACACCGGGGGTGTTGAAACGTCTTGCATCGTCTACAACTGGCTCGCATACCTCTGGTTATCCAAACAGGGTGCAGCTCCCGGGGGCGACGTACTGTGAGGCTAAACTTGAGGATGATGCCTCTCTTCTGGTAAAGGACATCCATTTTTCCTACCCCCGCGCGCAGGCAGCCAGCCCTACATTGGCCAACGTCTCCTTTGCTGTTCGCAAGGGAGGCTTCCTGGCGGTAGCTGGCCCCAGCGGCGCTGGAAAGACCACCCTAGGCTTGATTCTGTCCGGAATTCTTAGACCTTCCCGCGGTATTGTGCGTCTGGGCGGGCAAGACCTTTCTCTGATGAAGCCGGCTGTTGCGGCCAGAAAGGTAGGGCATGTCTTTCAGAATCCTGAGCATCAGTTTGTGAGTGATACCGTTTTTGGCGAGCTTGCAGTGAGCCTCCTTCCGTCTGCCGGTAACAAAGCATCCGAGCGGTTAGATCAAGACCAGCGAGCTCTTGTTCTAGATTGGCTAGAGCGGCTGAGTCTTAGCCACCGGGCCAACGACAGTCCTTTTGCGCTCAGTCACGGACAAAAGCGACGACTCAGCGTAGCCGCAATGTTGATTCGCCAACCCTCCTTGCTGGTTCTTGATGAGCCTACCTTGGGTCAAGATGAAATTCAGGCTCAAAGGCTTATGGCCCTGGTGCAGGATTTTCGTGCCCGAGCAGGCACTGTGGTAATGATCACCCACGACATGAGACTGGTGGCGGAGTATGCCGACGTTCTGGTAGTACTGGTTGGGGGCAGAGTACTGTTTTTTGGCTCACCGCGAGATTTCTTCGCCGATGCTGGTCTTGTAGCCGAGACGGGGATGGCGCTGCCTCCTCTGGCGCGAGTGGGCAAGTTACTAGGGGAGAGAACCGGGGTAGACGCCAAATCTCTCGTCTCCCTCGCCGATTTCATGCTGCGGTTGGGACCTGCGGGAAAGGGCTGCTAGGTTGAGCACAGAGAAGAAGTTATTGCTGTACAGACTTAACCCAGCCATGAAGCTTATTGCTTGCGTAATGATCGCAGCGGCGCTAACCGCGGTTCTGGACCCCGTAAGCCCGCTTGTGATTTTTGTTTTGGTGTTAGCGACGGGGCGGTTTCTAGGTGGTCTCGGTCTCAAGAGTCAAGTAAAGCCGCTCTGGGTATTCGTGCTTGCGGGGGTGGCCATTGTGGTGGCAAACATACTCTTTAACAAAGCCAACGCATCAGCGCCGGCTGTTGCCAAACTCGGACCTATCCGGATCACGGAGCCGGCGCTTTGGACAGCGGCCGCGTTGTGGCTTCGGCTGCTTTGTTTTGCCCTCGTTTCTTTAGTCTTTGTGAAGACGACAGAACCGCAACGCCTGATTCTGAGTCTGGTGCACCAGTTCCGTCTGAATTACCGCGTTGCGTATGGGAGTTTGGTAGGCTACAGAATGTTGCCTTTGCTGCAATCGGACTATCAGATGATTAAGGCTGCTCAGAGGCTGCGCGGAATGGGGGAGTTTTCCGCTTTGCTTCACCCGCTGGCTTGGTTGCGTCGTTATGCCACTCCGCTATTAGTGGGAGCAGTGCGCAGAGCCAATCGGGTAGCCTTGGCCATGGAAGCTAGGGCATTTGGAGCGGTACCCGAACGCACCTACAGGGTGAAAATGAGCATCACTCGAACCGATGTGCTGTTTGTGTGTCTATCAGCAGTGGTGGCGGCGGGTGTGTTGTTGGCGGTGTGGGCGGCGGGGCTAGCTCGTTTCACTGTCGGCTAGATGGCTCTCGTGTCGTGGCGGCCTTGTCTAGCGATGCCTTCAGGGGTCAGCAACAGTCAGCGGTATCAACGGTAGAAGCGAATTTCGGCAATCTCCACGCCCCACCGGGTGTTTGTTACTGGCGCCAGCTTTGTAAACCACAGGCGGCCTTCCGTTATGGGCTCTCGGAGAGAGATGAACTGGGTGGCCTGCCCTTTTAGGTCGGCCAGTTTGGCTGTAGTTCCCGAAGAAAGTTTCTTGAGTAGCTGACCAGCCCAGCCCTCAACAGTGGAGACGATCTCTACCATTGTGGCCTCTTCCTCTAAGGTGAAATCAATGCCCACACCGCTCTTTAGACCCCCAAAGTCCTTAGAGCGGTAGAGCTCGGTCACCCACACGCTGCTTTCCTTGTCGTCGATGAGGTTGGGCAATTTGTTGGGATTCTCCGTTTGGTCGCCCTCGGGGTCATAGTCGCGGAGTTTTGCCACTGCCACTGGGATCGGACGTCTGGAAACTGTTAGTTTGAGAATGTTTTCCTTAAGCTCGGCCGCAGCTGCAGGCTCCTGCCCAAGCACAACGCCAGCCTCTTGGTCGAAGGTGGGAACCTGCTGTACAACCTCGACGGTAATGCCTTTTTCTTCGGCCACCGCTTTGGCCTCATCTACGGTGAGACCTACAACTGCTGGAGCTTCTACTCCGCCCAAGGTAAGCGGCAAGGCCACCGCGAGCGCAATGGCAACCAGCAGAACTAGCACACCCACGCCCTTAAGTACTCTGGCTCTCCGACGACGCCGGGCCAAGCGGCGGCTGTGCTCTCTTAGCCATAGGGCCTCACCCGTAACGTCTTCGTCGCTTTTGGATGTACCTGGGGCGTAAGAAACCGAGGGGAAAACTTCTCTTTCGGCGTCGCTTTCGCTTCGACGCAGCAGGCGGCGTGAGGAAGTTGTCTCTTGACCAGGCCGAGGCGAGTACAGTCCCAAGCCTGTAAGCGCGCCGAGGAGTTCATCCATTGACGAGAAACGATCCTCTGGCAACTTTTCCAAACAGCGCATGACAACCTTGCTGAGACCCGCAGGGATATCCGGGCGGGTGTCTTCAATAGGCCGAGGAGCGGCAGTAAGGTGCTGACGAGCGATCTCAGGCACGTTTGTACCGTCGAACGGGGGATGACCGGTCAGCATCTCGTACATCACCACCCCGAGGGAGTAAATGTCCGAACGTGCATCTACGGGGCGGCCACGGATTTGCTCTGGAGACATATAACGTGCGCTTCCGATTACAGATCCCGCACGAGTTACACGCGTCCAGTCTGGACCGATCGCGATCCCAAAATCGGTGACTTTGGCAGTGCCGGCGCGATCGATAAGTATGTTTTGTGGCTTGATGTCTCTGTGGATGATTCCCCGGGCATGTGCGGCAGCTAGACCTTCTGCTACTTGTCCAGCGATCCGGCCCACTTCCTCAAAACTCAGGGGTCCCTCGCGGATGATTTCCTTGAGCGACCGCCCTTCGATGTATTCAAAGACAAGATAGTCGTCGGTCTCAGTAGATCCGCGATCGATCAGAGTGACCAAGTTCGGATGGGACAACTGAGCAAGTGCGCGACCTTCTCTGTCGAATCTTGCCCGTGTCCGTGGGTCTTGATTGAGCGGGGGCTCGAGCCGTTTTATCGCAACATGACGGTGCAGCTTGGTGTCCCAGGCCTGGTAGACGATGCACATGCCGCCTCGTCCCAGGACTCGGTCAAGCCGATAACGATTCTTAAGGAGCGGTCTAGCTCCGCTCTCTTCGCCTGTGCTGGCCATCCGTCAGTGTTAGCGCCCTGCAAATCTTGGACAGCTGCTAGAGGGAACACTATCATAGAATTAAGAAAATAATAGGAGGTGAAGCCCGGTGATCTACTACGTGATTCCTCGCGAGCTCGCCGACAAGTACTACGAAAAGTTTAAAGAGCGGTTTGCTGGCGTCGAAGGGGTAGAGGTCATAATTGACCGCCGCCAGGGAGAGCGGCGCTCGTCGCAGGAGGGAGGCGGCAACCGTGTTTTGCGTGACCGGCGGCGGCGGCGAATTACCGGAACGTTTCCCGAAATCTAGCTCTCTCCCTGGATCCGGATATGTCGCTTCCCGGACTCCGCGTAGACCTGCACAACCATACCCGGTTTTCTTCTGACGGATGGCTGTCTCCGCGCGAACTTCTTCTCGCAGCAGCAAGACGCGGAATTCACTGCTTGGCGGTGACTGACCACAATACTTTGGAAGGGGCTCTTGAGGCCGCAGCTTTGGCCGAAGAAGATCCATCTTTGCCGCGCGTCATTCCAGGAATTGAGCTTACAACCAGGGAAGGTGAGATCATCGCTCTTTACGTCTCCGATCCAATTCCGGCTGGGCTTGCGCTACCGGAAGCTATAGACCGTGTGAAGGGTCAAGGGGGACTTGTCTACCTACCTCATCCGTGTGAGTTGGTTAGACATGGGGCTATCTCTAGGCGGGCCCGCCTGCAAGCAGCAAGTTTGGCTGACATTGTAGAGGTTCTAAACGGGCGGGCACTTACACCAAAGGCACAGAAGAAGGCCTTGTTGCTGGCACAGGCTCTCGGCAAAGCCAGTGGGGCCGGGAGCGATGCTCATGCCCGCTCAGAGGTGGGTTCGGCCTTTGTCTTGGTGGACGACTACCCAACGCGGGATACCCTCGTTTCCTTACTTCAACGGGGGACAGTTGTTGGGACTTTGGGGGCGATGGACTACACTGTTAATTGGGTGGTTCGCGGTTTTGCCCCCTTTGTACGTTTGAGCCGTGAGTTGACACGTCACTAAGCGACCGAGGGGCAAGCGCCGAGGAGGAACTGTGGGGCGCAGCGATGTTGATGACGCAGTGCCAGCCATGCTTTGGTGCGGGATGCGCGAAAGCCCGGCTGTGCGCTGTATCTTGTGTGCCCACCGTTGCATCATTGAGCCAGGACAGCGGGGTCTGTGTGGAGTCCGCGAAAATCGCGGCGGGGTCCTCTACTCCTTGGTCTACGGGAAACCTGTATCTGTCGCCGTAGATCCCATCGAGAAAAAGCCTCTATTTCACTTCTTGCCGGGGACGGCGAGCCTCTCTCTTGCCACTGTTGGTTGCAACTTTGGATGCGTGTTTTGTCAAAACTCCGATATTAGCCAAATGCCCAAGGAGCGCGGTGTAATCGCGGGGAAGAAGGTCCTGCCGGGAGAAGTAGTCGAGGCGGCGTTGCAAGCGGGGTGCAGAAGCATTTCCTATACCTATACGGAGCCGACGGTCTTCTATGAGTATGCCCGTGACTGCGCCTCTTTAGCTGCCGCAGCGGGCCTCAAAAACGTGTTTGTTACCAACGGATACATGACTGCCGCCACCCTTCGGGATATGGACGGGCTTCTTGATGCAGCAAACGTTGACCTTAAAGCATTTTCCGATGACTTTTACCGTTCTATGGTTGGCGCTCGGTTAAAACCAGTGCTTGACTCCATCAAGCGCATGTGGAACATGGGGGTCTGGGTTGAGGTAACCACTCTTCTAATCCCGGGGAAGAACGATAAGGAAGATGAGCTGCGGGCCTTGGCTTCGTTCTTGGCGTCGATTTCCCCGGACATTCCCTGGCACGTCTCGCGTTTTTATCCCGCCTACAAGCTGCGCGACTTACCTCCGACGCCTGTGGCAAGTATTGAGCGCGCTCTTGAAATTGGGCGAGAGGAGGGACTCCACTACGTGTACGGGGGCAATGTGCCCGGCCATGCTTCGGAATCCACGACCTGTCCTCAGTGTGGGCTCTTGGTGATTGAGCGCCACGGATTTGCTGTAAGCAAGAATTTACTCAGACAGGGGCGCTGCCCCCGCTGTGGGCGACAGATTGCAGTGCAGGAGAAGGAGGCGCCACGATGACACTGGCAGGCTGTTTCTTTACCCCACACCCACCCATTATGGTCCCAGAGGTTGGGGGCAGCGATGTCAGGCATGTAGAGGCTACAGTGCAGGCCATGACGGCAGCAGCCAAGAAGATGGCTACTCTCGCGCCCGACACCATTGTTTTGCTTTCCCCGCATGCCCCTATCGCCTATCGACACATGGGTGTCTCGCTGGCTTTCACCTACCGAGGTTCCCTTGCCTTCTTCAGAGCTCCGCAAGTTTTTATCCAAGCTGAGGGAAACGTGGAGCTTGCCACGAACATTCTAGAGGAGGCAGCCCGCCGCGATGTCCCTACGAGTCCAATGGCTGCTCGTGGCGACCTTATGGAGTTAGATCACGGGGCTATGGTCCCGCTTGTGTACCTCACGAAGTTTCTATCCAAGCCGTGGCGACTCGTGCTCCTTTCGTTCTCCCTCTTGTCTGTGGAGGAACATGTCCGCTTTGGGGAAGCGATAGGCGAAGTGCTGGTTAACTGCTCGGTCCCCGTGGTCTATGTTGCAAGTGGCGACTTGAGCCATCGCCTAATTCCCGGAGCGCCAGCGGGCTTTGATCCCCGCGGAGAGAGATTTGACCGACTCGTGGCGGACCTTTTTGCCAAAGGGGACTGGGAAGGCCTTCTTTCTATCGATCCAGCCCTTATCGAAGCAGCGGGTGAGTGCGGCTATCGCTCGATGGCTGTTCTAGCTGGTGTAGTGGCCGCGGCCCGAGCAAAGGGGCACGTGGCGACGAATCGGCTCCTCTCTTATGAAGGGCCGTTTGGAGTTGGATATCTGGTGGGAGAGGTTGAAATTGTGCCTGGCGCCCCCGATCCTCTGGTGGAGTTGGCCCGTCGGGCAATCGAAGCATACGTGCGCGACGGCGTTGTCATTGAGCCTGAGCCTATTCCCGGTCTTGAGGGGCGGCGCGCCGGAGTCTTTGTCTCTTTGCACAAGCGGGATGGTTCGCTTAGGGGATGTATCGGGACGACGGAGCCGCACGCTCCCAGCATCGAGGAAGAGATCGTGGCGAACGCTATCAGCGCAGCTACTCGGGATCCTCGGTTCTATCCGGTAAGAGCCGAGGAGCTAGCAGACCTTGACATATCGGTAGACGTGCTTACCCCGATGGAGAAGGTGAGCGACATTGCTAGTCTTGACCCTAGAAAATACGGAGTGTTTGTAGAGGCCGCCGACGGACGTCGCGGGCTCTTGCTGCCGGACCTGGAAGGCGTGGATACGGTAGAGGGTCAACTAAGCATAGCCTGTCGCAAAGCGGGAATCGATCCAGAACGCGAACCATTCACAGTGTATAGGTTTACGGTGGAACGTCATCACTAGGCTTTGTGCGGTATGATACTAGGCTCTGGGGCCGGCAAAGTGAGCAAAAGAGAGCAAGGGGAGGATCGCGGTGCGCGGCGGTAGCAGCACAAGCATTGCGTTTCCAAGAGCGCGGACTTTTCGGCGGCGACGCAGAAGCTTCCCGGGTACTCGGCTTGTTTGGCGGGGTCTTCTTCGTATTCTTCAGCGGATCACCCACTACAAACGCGGAGACAAACTAGAGTTTCGTCTTAACTTCTCAGTGCGGGATCTCCTCAGCGATAAAGGGCGGGCGGTCCGTGAACAGGTGGAAGCTTTGGTTCAAGCAGTGCAGCGGGCCGGGTCGTATCAGGCAAGAGAGGAAGCTGTGCGGGCGGTTCACGCGGTTCTTGACGGCTTGAAAGACCGAGTTCCGCCGGAAGTACTGGGAAAGCTGACCGAAGCTGCCCCGGTACGCGAGGTAGCGCGCCTAGGCCGCTCTGTGGTCCAGCGTTTCCAGAAAGAAGGCCAAAACGGAGGCCAGCCGGGCTCGGAGCAGAGTCATCCCGGGGAGCAAGAGTAACTCGGGTCTCTCGCGGTGCTCCCTAGCCTCTCACGGCGCTGGAAGCTGAGCGGGGCTTGACTTCCCGGAAAGGGTTTGCCGCGCTGCGGTTGCTGCCCAGGTTGTCGCTAGCCTTTCACGACACCAAG
Source organism: Thermoleophilia bacterium (assembly GCA_026415615.1). Classification (GTDB taxonomy): domain Bacteria; phylum Actinomycetota; class Thermoleophilia; order RBG-16-64-13; family RBG-16-64-13; genus JAOAGT01. The sequence goes on from JAOAGT010000001.1 coordinate 383,237, forward strand.
GGGGCGTAGACGCGCCACTCGGGGCGAGATTCCGGCTCCGTGCATAACTGCGACTACTCTTTCGACGTCCTTGTATGCTTCGGGCATTTCTTCCGCCAGGGTTTTTCGTCCCTGTGAACGCACCAAGATTCCTTCCTTTTCCAGCTCGCGGTCGATGGATCTACCTCGGGCTTGCTTTAAAGCTTGAGCTCTGCTTAGCACTCGTCCCGCGCCATGACAGGTGGACCCAAAAGTCTGTCGCATAGCTTCCTCGGTGCCCTTGCAGACAAAAGAGACCGAACCCATGTCTCCTGGGATCAGTACCGGTTGCCCAATGTCGCGGTATGCGGGCGGCACCTCTGGACGGCCGGGGCCAAAAGCACGAGTTGCCCCCTTGCGGTGCACGCAGGTCTTTACCGGCACCCCGTCTACTTCGTGAGTCTCGAGTTTGGCGATGTTGTGAGCAACGTCGTAGACCAAGCGCATGTTCAGGCTTTGCGGGGAAATGCGCAGGGCGTGGAGGATCGCTTGTTCCGTTAGGTGCATAATCATCTGCCGATTTGCCCACGCGTAGTTCGCGGCGCAGGCCATGGCCGCTAAGTACCTTCTTCCTTCTGGGGAAGACACAGGCGCACAAGCCAGCTGGCGGTCGGGGAGGTCGATCTTGTATTTGCGCGTAGCCTCGGCCATGATCTCGAGGTAGTCGTCACACACCTGATAACCAAAACCCCTGGATCCGCAGTGCACCATGATCGTCAGCTGGCCCTCAAAAAGTCCGAATGCTGCAGCGGCTTCCCTGTCGTAGATCTTGTCCACTACTTGAATTTCCAAAAAATGGTTGCCTGAACCGAGAGTGCCCACCTGATCCTGTCCGCGGGCATAGGCTCTGTCGCTGACCGCCGCGGGGTCGGCGCCTGGAAGGGCTCCGCCGTCCTCCGTGCGCTCAAGGTCGCTAGCGCTTCCATAGCCGTTTTCTACCGCCCAGGCTGCTCCTTTGACTAGCACCCTCTCCAGCTCCTTTCGGGAAAGCTTCGCAATGGCGCCAGAGGAGCCTACACCGGAGGGAACATCACGGAAGATTTGATCGACCAGTGCCTTGATCTTGCTCTTGACCTCCGCTGCTTCGAGGTCGGTCGCCATTAACCGACACCCGCAGTTGATGTCGTAGCCCACTCCTCCTGGAGACACCACGCCGTCGTCCACACTAAACGCAGCTACCCCGCCTATGGGGAATCCGTAGCCGTAGTGGATGTCGGGCATGGCCATTGAGTAGCGCAGAATTCCCGGCAGATGAGCAACGTTTGCTACTTGAGTAAGGCTCTCATCGTTGCGCAGACCCTCAATGAGCTCGTGGTCAGCAAAGATTCTTCCTGGCACCCTCATGCCGCCAGTCTTAGGCAGCTCCCAGACCCACTCATTTACTTGTACAAGCTGTGGGGTTGCCATTGCCACCTCACCTCTTTTTACACGTCAAAGAGCACTGTAGCTCGCCAACTTCCGTCCGACATGGGTTCGACAGTCAGCCGGTGGTAGGTGACTGCCTTGATTTCCCCGTGCAAGGTGTGCCGGCGTTTGTCAATGATTTCACCGTCAAGCTCGGCCACTGCCTTTACTCTACCGCCCCCTGACTCCTCAACGGTCACTTTGCCCCGGGAAGCAACAAATCCCTGGGTGGCGAAGTGATACAAAGCTTCGGCAAGCAGGCTTCGGAGCGCCTCGGCCAAGGTCTGCCCTTCTCCTGTGATCGTCAAGCGGCGCCCGGTCCCGAATCCTTCGAGCTCAGCTAATTGGTCATAGAAAGCAAAGAGAGCGTTCTCGAACAGCTCTGGGACGCTATTTCCCCAAATCTCAAGAAGCAGGTCAGCGGGGTGTTCAAGCTCCGTGTAGGTCTTGTCACGCGACTTATTCTTCCAGTCCAGAGCGGTGTCGCTCATGGCCTTCGCACTCCTTGTTTCTACGTAACTGCGACCTTCTTTTTCTTTGACCGTGGCAGGGCTAGGTCTAACACTTCCTTTACGTGGCTGACGTAATGAAACTTAAGACCGTCGAGAATTTCTTTTTCTCGTATTTCCTCCACGTCAGCTCGATTGTAGTCGGGCAAGATCACCCGTCCGATGCCCGCCGCCTTAGCAGCTAGAACCTTTTCTTTGATTCCCCCTACCGGCAGAACCTGGCCGGTTAGCGTCACCTCTCCTGTCATCGCTACGTCCGGATCCACCGGCCGTCCGGAAACCATGCTAGCTAAAGCTACGGTCATAGCAACGCCGGCGGAGGGCCCGTCTTTGGGAACGGCGCCAGCCGGCACGTGAATATGAATGTCGTGTTTTTGGAAGAATTCGGGATCAGCTCCCAGCTCGGCAGAAGTGCTGCGGACGTATGTCAAAGCTGCTTGCGCGGACTCCTTCATAACGTCCCCCAACTGCCCGGTGAGAATCAGGCGGCCGCTGCCAGGCATCGCGCGAGCCTCAATAAAGAGAATGTCGCCCCCGGTCGGGGTCCAGGCCAGTCCGGTAGCCACCCCCGGCTCGCTAGTGCGGCGCTTGGTTTCGCGGAACACCTTCTTCTTGCCCAAGAACTCCCGCACCTGCTTTTCGCCTACCGTAAGGCGCTGTCGCTCATTCTCGGCCACCATGCGAGCAAATTTGCGGGCAATGGTGCCAATCTGCCGTTCTAGCTCGCGCACGCCCGCTTCTCGAGTGTAGTCGTTGATGATGGTCCGCAGAGCTTCGTCGGTAAACTTGAGCTGCCCCGGTTTGAGCCCGTGCTTTTCGAGCTGTCGCGGCACAAGATACTGGCGCGCTATATGTAGCTTGTCCTCCTGGGTATAGCCAGCAATCGTGATGATCTCCATGCGGTCGCGGAGAGGTATGGGGATGGTGTCAAGCATATTAGCCGTGCAGATGAACATGACCCGTGATAGATCAAAAGGCAGATCGAGATAATGGTCACGGAAACTGGTGTTCTGCTCCGGGTCCAACACTTCTAGCATGGCGCTTGCAGGATCTCCCCGCCAGTCGGCGCCCATCTTGTCAATTTCGTCAATCATGAAGACAGGGTTTCTGCTTCCGGCGTCCCTGATGGCTCTGATAATTGTGCCGGGCATGGCGCCCACATACGTGCGTCGGTGACCGCGTATCTCCGATTCATCCCGTACACCGCCCACACTTATGCGGATGAACTTCCTGCCTAAGGCTCGGGCAATGCTTCTTCCCAGACTTGTCTTGCCAACTCCTGGCGGACCAACGAAGCATAGGATGGGTCCGGATACCTCAGACTTAAGTTTCTGCACGGCGAGGAACTCAAGAATGCGGTCTTTGACGTCGTCCAGGTCGTAGTGATCCTCATCGAGGATCTTGCGGGCATGGGCGACGTCCAAGTTGTCTTCGGTTTCCTCTCTCCACGGCAGCGACAGGATCCAGTCTAGATAAGTGCGGATTACCCCGTATTCCGCTGCGGCTGGGTTAAGACGCGAAAGACGATCAAGTTCACGCCGTGCCTGCTTCTCCACCTCTTCGGGCAGGTTGGCTTTCTCTATGCGTTCCCTAAGTTCATTTATCTCAGCCTGCGTTTCGTCGGTTTCTCCCAGCTCTTCTTGGATGGCCTTGAGTTGCTGCCGGAGAAGCCACTCTCTTTGGGTCCTGTCCATTTCGGACTGTACCTGGCTTTGAATCTTTGACCCGAGCTCCAAGACTTCCAGCTCGCGGCTCATGAGGGCGGTTAGGAAGCGAAGCCGCTTGGCTACGTTCACTTCTTCGAGGAGCTTCTGTTTGTCCTCAGTCTTGATCCGCATGGTGGATGCGATGAAGTAACCAAGAACGGCTGGATCCTCTATGCTGGCTGCCGCCATCTCCAGCTCGTCCGGCAGATAAGGGACAAGCTGGACAATCTTGGTGTAGACCGACAGCAGGTTACGGTGAAGCGCCTCTAGCTCGGGTCCAGGTTGAACTTCATCCGGAAGTTCGATCACCTCTGCGACCAGGTAAGGCTCTTGGGCCACAAAGCGGTCAATCTTTATCCTGCGCAATCCCTGTACCATGATGCGCAGCGTGCCGTCAGGGACTTTGACCATCTTCTGCACGACGGCAATCACCCCGACGGAATAAACATCATCCGGACCGGGTACTTCTACCTCGGCGCTCTTTGCCGCAACCAGCCCGAGCTGCCGGTCTCCCCGCAAGATGTCATCAATCAGCCGAATGGAGCGCGGCTGACCGACAGCTAGGGGCACCATGGTGTCGGGAAAGACCACCGTGTCGCGCAAGGGAAGAATGGGCAGTCGCATTACAGCAGTACTGCCGGCGGGCCTCTCTTGTCCCGGCGCGGTTTGGACAGTCTCGGCTGTCATCTCATGGGCGGTCGCCACAGTGGCCGCTTGTGAAGTCGCAGCCTCGGCCGGTTGGGTTGCAGCACCTGCTTCCTGGGTCGCAGCGCTTGCTTCTTGGGTTCCAGTCAAGTCTTCCCTTTGGCTCACTGTTGCTCACCCCCTTGAGATTCCTCCGAGACGATGGGAATTCGCCGCGAGGGGCGTCTGGGCTTAAGGGGTATAGTGATCTCCAGATACCCGCTGCGGTACTCAGCTCTTGCCTCGCTCGGATCGACCTCAGCTGTCAAGGGCACAAGCCGTTCAAAAGGCCCATAGGTTATCTCCATCTGGTGATAGGCGGCTTCGGGCGGGCGGTCGTCTGCCCTGATGCCGCTGACCCGCAAGACATTGTCCTCAATTTCAAGGCTGACTTGGTCCGGGTCCACACCGGCGAGCTCCAACTTGACGACCAAGGCGCGTTGCCGGTTGTCAAAGTAAACATCGGTGTTAGGGCGAAAAACGGGGGTTCCACGCAGAGAAACCCTTTCCAGCCGTACTAGCTCTAGGAACATCCGGTCAACCTCGCTTTGTACGCGGCGAAGACCTGGGTTCTCGTTTCTGTTTCTGGCTTCCATGCCGAGACCTCGCCTTGTTGGCTTCTCCATTCACCATGCGCGTCTTTAAGACCTGAACACTAGGCTTGTGTCATATCCTGCTGCCTACGCAGGACTGAACCTGCTGCCTACGCCGGACTGAATAATACCCTGTTCTTCTATCGGGTAAGCCTTGTCAGTTGTTCAAGAACCTGGCCTAACTTACTGATCTCCTCGCCATACTTGGCCCAATCCCCCCGGCGTTGGGCTTCAAGTGCGGCGTCGTAGTGTTTTGCGGCGAGCTCGATGAGTTGTGAGATTTCTGGGGTAGTTGTGGACCCAGGGCCGCTAGGTGTGCTGGTTGTGGTAGTGGTGGTGGAAGACCCCGTGGCTGTAGTAGTGCCCGGCGGAGATGGAGTGGTTGAGGAGCCACTTGAGGTGGAGGTCGTTTCGCCAGCGGGACTCTGGCCAAAAACTTTGGCGAGCGCCTCCTTGACCGTAGGCTCCATTACCACCTGTTCCCCGTATGCCACGATGACCCGGGTGAGCTCGGGGATGGGGCTCTGCTCGGCTTGCAGATAAACCGGTTCGAAGTAGACGATGGACCGGCCGATAGGCACAACCAGAAGATTGCCTCTGATCACCCGACTTCCGGCCTGGTCCCAAAGCGTAAGTTGCGAAGAGATGGCCGGGTCATTGCTGATGCGCGCCTCCACCTGAGCCGGTCCGTAAACCAGCTTGTCCTTGGGTAAGGTCAGGACTAGCAACTTGCCGTAATGTTGGCCGTCCTGGCGAGCGACCAAGATCGCGGTCATGTTCTTCTTGGTGAGCGGAGAAAAAGGCTGGAGGAGGACAAACTCGGCGTTTGTTTCTCCAGGTAATGCTAGTACCTGATAATACGGGGCAACGGGGATTTCCTCTGCGCCATAAAGCTCGTACGGGATTTCCCACACGTCTTCTTTGTTGTAAAAAATCTGAGGATCGGTCATGTGATAAGTAGCCAGCACTGAGGCTTGGATGCTAAACAGGTCCTCTGGATAACGCATGTGGGCGCGAAGGTCAGCTGGCATCTGGTCTCCCGAAACAAAAAGCCCGCCGAAGATCTTGCTCCACGCTTTGGCGAGGGGATCACTTGCGTCAACCTGATAGAAGGTCACGGTGCCGTCGTATGCGTCAATCACGGCCTTTACTGCACCGCGGATGTAGTTAATGTTGTTTGCATGCGGCTGGGAGTAAGGAAAGCGGGAGCTTGTGGTGTAAGCATCCCACATCCACACGAGTGTTCCGTCAGGGCGGAGGACAAGATAGGGATCCCGGTCGTATACCAAGAACGGGGCAAGTGCTTGCACTCTTTCTTTGATGGTGCGGCGAAACATGATGCGCGAGTCTTGGGTAAGAGCGTCAGAGAGAAGGAGTTTCAGACTGCCAAAGCGCACGCTAAAGGCCAGTTTCCTAAGCCAGGATCCAACGGGAATCCCGCCAGCCCCCTGATAGGTGCTAAACACGTTGGTGTCGCCACTGGGATAGTCGAACTCTTTTGTGGCTGTCTTTACTACCACGAATTCGTTGCCAAGCTCTCCGTAATAGATCTCTGGCCTCGTCACTTTTAGGTCAATGGAAGAAGCGGGGGGGATGTTGCTTATGAACAACACCGGGAGACCATCGGGCGCGGCCTCGTTCACCGGGCTCATAACTAGCCCATATCCGTGGGTGTAAACGAGGTGCCTGTTGACCCAAGTTTTCGACTGTTCTTGCAATTGTTCCTGATCGAGCTCTCTGGCGCTTACGAGAACCTCGCGGTACTTACCGTTTACGACGTAGCGGTCTACGTCCACGTCGTTGAAAGCGTAGTAGAGCCGTATCTCCTGGATCTGAGAGTAAGTAGAAAGCGCAGGTCTGGGCTCCCACAGGCGCACGTTTTCAGTGGTGGCTGCGTACCTGGCCAACTCTTGAGGTGTGAGATCCGTTGTGGCTGGATAAGGGAGCTGGATTAGGTTGCTTAGTCCGAACGCCCACCGAGTGGCCTCCAAGTTGTACTGAATGTACTTACTCTCGGCGGCGATTTCATTTGGAGTGACTCGGTATTGCTGCACGATGGCCGGGTATGCCTTGCCAGCAAAGACCCACGTGAGAAGCATTACCAGAATAGCGGCCATAGGAAGCCGCCACCCTCGGTAGCGTACGTTCACGAGAAAAAGCGCCGCTGCAATCAAGGCGACGACCGCGAGGAAACGAAGAACTGGCAGCGAAGCATGCACGTCCGTGTAGCTTGCTCCAAATGTCACCCCGCGGGTGGAGTAAACGAGCTCCCAGCTTTGCAGCAGGTAGTCCGCGGCTTTTGCGAGCATGGCCAAGGCAAGCAGGGCTGAGAGGTGAGCCTTTACGTGGGGAGCCAGGCGGAGGCGGCGACGATTGTCTATGGTCAACGCTCTTTGCAACAAGTAGACAAGCGCCAGGACTACAAGAGTTAGAAGTACAAGCAGCCCGACAAAGTTGACGAGCATGGACCAAAGAGGAAGTGTGAAAACAAAGAAGGATGCATCCTTGCCAAACAAGGGGTCGCTGTAGCCAAAGGGGGTGCGGTTGAGAAACAAAAGTACCGTTTCCCACTTTCCGCTGTAGGCTGCTCCCATGATTACAGCGGCCACGAGCGAAAGACCCAGCAAGAGTCTGTCTCTCCATTTTGGCCGCCTGACTAGCTCCAAGACTTCTTGGTTTCCCTCACCTGTGACTGGGACAAAGCGAGGAGATAGTCGCCTTGCAAGGCGCAAGTTGCCGAAGAAAAAGGCAAAAAAGACAAGGCCGAAGAACGCTCCCACGCCCAACTTGGCCAAGAATGGGGTCCAGAACACCGAGGTATAGCCCACCTCTTTGTACCAAAGGTAGTTGGTCCAAATGCGGGAGAAAATCTCGAGAATAATGATGATGACCGCAAGTGTCCCGAACACTAGGACCGCCCGTCGGAGCGGGCCGGGTCTTAGGTGAATGAGTCTCTGCAACCGGTCGTGGGTTGTCTGTTTAGGCACTACTTGCTGTACCTCGTGCTCCGACGGGCTTACTGTCCCTCATGGCCGACTGTCGCTCATATTTCTGCTACCGGGCATGCGGGAGGACCATCACAGTCCGCTCAGCTGGCAGGGTGGAGCGTGTCAACTCGATAGTGGGACTATCTTTGTGCTCAACCCTTGTCTGGGTTGCCAAGAAGTCATCGACCTTGGCGATAGGAAAATCGACCCGATCGGTCTTATAGTGCATGGGAATGACCACGCGCGGGTTTATGGCCTCCACGACCTTGGCTGCTTGTTTGTGATCGATGGTGAAGAAACCTCCGACAGGAACAAGGAGCACATCCACGCGCCCTAGGGCCTTTGTAGTTGTGTCGTCCAAGGTGTGACCTAGGTCGCCCAAGTGGGCAAGGCGAATATCCCCGTCGTCAATGACGATCAGGGTGTTCTTCCCCCGTTCACTGCCGCCCTTTTCGTCGTGAGCTACGTGGAAGCCTGTGATAGTCACTTTCCCCACGTTCACCTGGTCCGGATGAACGTATGCCTTGGGATTTCCTAGCACGGTGTCGCATGCGCCGTGGTCGTCATGCTCGTGGCTTGCTATGACCACGTCGGCAGTTTCTCCGACCGGGTCGTACTTCACTGCGCCGTCGTACGCGCCCGACCGATAAGGGTCAATGATTATTCTGGTGCCATCCTGCGTCTGCACAAGGAAGGAAGAATGACCAAAGTAGGTAAGCTTCATGATTGTCCCTCCCCTTACAAGAGCCAGTGCCAGCATAGGTTAGCGGATGCCAAGACTGGGTAACAATACATCAGCCTGGTGCAAAGAGCAGCCGCCAAGAGGGTAGGAGGCGGTAAAATCACGTCTTGCACCGGGCGTATGGTTTAGAAAAACGTAAACAAATAGTCTGTGTGTTTGAAGAACAAGGAGTGTTTCATGAGCGGAGGGACTGTAAAAGAAGTTAACGCCCAGGAGTTTGATGAACTGTTGTCGACATCGACAGTCCCGGTGGTTGTTGACTTTTGGGCTCCGTGGTGTGGACCCTGTCGCATGGTTGCGCCAGTGCTTGAGAAACTGGCAGCTGATCATGCGGGCAAGGTCACGGTAGCCAAGGTAAACGTTGATATGCATCCGGACCTGGCAGCTCGCTATGGGATTATGAGCATCCCAACGGTTATTCTATTTAGTGGCGGGAGAGTGCAGAAGCAGCTGATTGGAGCACGCAGGTTGGAAGAATACGAGAGGGAGTTTGGACTGGTCTGATGGCGTCATACGATCTGAAATGCCGCTCATGCGGTAAAGAGTTTGAAGTGTTTGTCCTTGGTTTTCTCAAGGACGGAGCCAAGGTCTGCCCAGAGTGCGGCAGCAAGGATGTGGAGCGCCGTTATACAGCCTTCGAGGGCGTTATCAGCGTGAACTCGTCCTCGGAGAAGCGGCTTGCCTCCTGCCCGGACGGCGGCCGCCGCGAGCCGGCGAGCTGTCCGATGGGCTCCTGCTGCAACTGCGGGGGACTTAACTAGTAGTCTGCCCGGAAAAGGGTAGGCCGGTGGCGCAGCGCAGGATGAAGAGTTAAATAGGCCGCAGCGGGAGCCGCGCAGTTGCGCGGCTCCCGCTGCGCCAACAAAGGAGAGCCGTGCACCCCGAACTCCTACACATCGGGAGCTTTACCCTTTATTCCTATGGGGTCATGATGGCCCTGGCTTTTATTGCCGCCGGTTTTGTTGCACGCTGGCAGTTCAAGAAACGCGGTGTTGACCCAGACTTCATTTTTCCTCTTCTCATTGCCGCCATCGTAGGCGGTCTGCTGGGAGCAAAAATCCACTACCTAATCATTCACCCGGAGGAGTGGCCCGACAATCTCCTAAGCGGCCAAGGCTTGGTGTGGTTTGGAGGTCTGTTTGGCGCAATAGCCGCTGTGGTCATAGTGACCCTTGTTTCTCGTAAACCTCTTGGTGCGGTAATGGATGCAGGCGCGGTAGCGGTACCGGTTGGCTACTTCTTTGGGCGAATGGGCTGTTTCTTGCGGGGATGCTGCCACGGGCAACCTACAGATCTGCCATGGGGGCTTTCCTTCCCCGAGGGGATACCTCCTACCCCGCCGGGAGTAAAGGTCCATCCCACTCAGCTTTACTCCGGCGTCGCTTCGCTTGTGATCTTCGCTCTGCTTGCCTGGGTGATAGGTCCGCGGCTTAAGAGGCAGGGGTCCTTGATCTTTGTGTACGCTCTCATTGCTGGAATAGAGCGGTTTCTAGTTGAGTTTATTCGCACAAATGAACCGGTGGGGTTGGGTCTTACCCAGCAGCAGTGGATAGCTATAGCCATGATGATCGTTGGCGTGGCCGGGACTTACTGGTTTGAGACTCATGGCAAGCCTCGAATAGCGGTTGAAGTCTCGGCCTCGGGCGGTGCCAAAACGGTGTCGGGCAAGGCCGTGACCAAACGCTAGGCGCTAGGCGGTCTCGACTGCGGCCGAACTCCAAGTGCTGTTGATCAACCCGCATCTGGCGCTGGTCGTCTAGCGATCATTGCGATCAGCGCTCTTGGAACCAGCCCCTAAGCCATTGCGTCCAATCAAACGTTCGCTAAGCGTCGTAAAGATCCAGGGGGTGGGGCATGAAAAGCAGAAGAGCGCGCACGGGGTGGCTGATCGCGCTTGCCTGTGTGGGGGTTCTGATAGCGGCTGGCCTGGTTTCTGCCGCGGGGTGCGGCACCAAAGATGAGGTGTCTCAGTCCACCGCTTCCACTGTGTATCGGGGCTCTGAGGAGGGGTATGTTACTACCACTGCCGCGGGCTACTCTCCCTCCGAAGGGGTGCCAGCTACTCAAGACAAAGGGTATGCGCCTGCTCCGAGCCAAGGGTCAGGCACTGCCACTGGCGGGCTTAGCACTCTTGAGGCCGCGGCAGGCCAAAAAGTTATCACCGACGCGGTCCTTGAAATTGAGGTTGAGCAAGGCAAGTTCCAAGCTGTTTTCGAGCAGGCTCGGCTGCTTGCTGACAGATACGGCGGATATGTAGTTAGCTCGCAAGCCTTCTCTGGCGACGAAGAAGACGCGATGAAGAGCGGCACCGTGGTTGTGCGCGTTCCTGCATCCTCGTTTAACCGCGCCCTGAGTGACGCCGAAAAGCTTGGCCATCTGAAGCGCGAGCAGATCCAGACCCAGGATGTTACGGAGGAGTTTGTCGATCTAAAAGCGCGCATCGCTAACGCAGAGGCGCATGTGAAGGCTCTACAGGCGTTGTTGGCAAAGGCGCAAACAGTGGATGAAATTCTTCAAGTCCAGCAAACGCTTACCTACGCTCAGGAAGAACTTGAGCGCTTGCAAGGGAGGATGCGGTACCTGGATGAACACACCAGTTACTCCACATTGACAATGACCATTTATGAGGTTGGAGCTGAAGTTGTAACCGGGTCCAACTGGGGAGTGATCCAGGCTCTGAAGGATGCCCTCAAGAATGTGGTGAAAGCTTTTAACGCTATCGTGCGCGGGCTGGGTGTACTGATCCCGGTCTTGATACTTCTGGCCATCATTGCCTACATCATCTATCGGGTGGTGCTGGCAATAGCTCGGCGCAATCGGCAGCGGCGCATGGTTCAGGCTGCGCAGTACCCTATGGGCTGGGGCGCTCCACCTGCCGGGTGGGGTGGGACTCCAGGACCGGGTGTAGCAGGCCCAACATCCCCAACATCCCAGGCTGGCGGGCCTGAGTCGAGCGGCCCCGCGGGGGCTCCCCAGGCGCCGGGCGGGCCAGAGTCGGGCTCTTGATACGATGTGGCGGAAGGCCATGTCGGAGGAAGGCTAGGGATGGGGATTTGAAGTCTCGTTTTGGGGGCGGCGGCTGGCGTGTACGCCAGCCGCCGCCCCCAAACATGCGCTAAGAGCGAGCAGCCTCTGCATATCTCGCAATACCTAGTGTATACTGCTACCCTCGCGCCGCCAGGCTGGGGACTTTCTCTTGGCCAAACCCTCGTGTTGGGGAAGGGCGGCCAGTTACAATTTCATAACAAGCACTCCTGCTCCGACTAGTGGGGTCGGGGCCGCTTAGACCGTAGGAGGTGACTTAAGCTGAACGGCTACGAGCTCGTTCTCATCCTGCGTCCTGACGTTACGGATGAGGAACGCAACGCGGTGCTGCAACGCGCCAAGGACATCATCACTGGCGACCAAGGGGTCGTCTTACGAGTGGATGAGTGGGGCAGAAAGCGCCTCGCTTACGAAATAAAGCACATGGCAGAAGGCATTTACTATGTGCTCTATTTCGACTGTGCCCCCTCTACGCTGAATGAAGTAACGCGGGTCTTGCGTATCAGTGACTCTGTATTACGCTTTATGGCGGTGCGGCGCACCAAACCAGTGAGCACACAGGAGGGCACTGCTACTCAAGCTGAACCCATCGCTGAGGAAGCCTAAGCTTTTACTAAGGAGTCACGATGGCTCGCGGCATCGCACGTGTAACTTTGGTTGGCAACCTCACTCGCGACCCCGAGCTGCGCCAAACACCCTCTGGCACTCCAGTGTGCCAGCTGGCGGTGGCAGTCAATTCCTCTTACAAGGATGCCACTGGCCAGTGGGTGGAAAAGCCCAACTACTTTGATGTGATAGTGTGGGGAACCCAAGGCGAGAATTGTGCTCGCTATCTAAGTAAGGGTCGCCAGGTGGCGATCGATGGTCGTCTCGACCAGAGGACATGGGAGGGGCAGGACGGCGTAAGACGCTCAAAAGTAGAGATCATCGCCGATACAGTGATGTTCATAGGCGCGCCGGGCGAGCCTCGTGAGGCGCCCGAGCGAGGGCTGGAGCGTCTCGGCACCGATTCTCTTCCCCCGGATGATTTTCGTGACATCGATTTTGGGGCTGACGACATTCCGTTCTAGGTAGGCCCAGGAGGTATTAGGACAAGTTGGCTAGTGCAAAGAAGAAAAAGGCAAAGGCGGCTTCGAGCTCGCGGCGGAGAAAGTACTGCTTCTTCTGCAAAGAGAATCTCGAAGTTGACTACAAAGACTACGTGACCTTGCGCCGTTTCATGTCTGAGCGGGCAAAGATACGTTCGCGTCGTACTACGGGCGCCTGTCGGCGGCATCAGCGTCAAGTGGCCGTAGCAATCAAGCGGGCGCGTGAACTAGCGTTGCTGCCGTATATCGCTAGGTAGGTCAAGAAGTTAAACCCAGCGCGGATCGCGTGCTCCGCCGTTCTTGTCTTGTTGAGCGGCGAGACACAATGTCCGCGTGTGGTTGGTTGCAGGAGGGAGTAAGTTACATGGAGGTAATCCTGCTTCAGGATGTGGAAAACGTGGGCAAGAAGGGCGAGATTGCCCACGTTTCGGATGGTTTCGCTCGGAACTATCTCTTGCCGCGCAAGCTGGCCGAGGTGGCGACGCCTGGCCGTATTGCGGCAGTGCGCAAGATCATGGAGGAGAAGCAGGCGCGCGCGCGGCGTGAAGCTGAGCGCGCGGACGAAACCCGCGAGATACTTTGCCGCACAGTACTCACTATTCCGGCGTCGGTGGGAGCCGGTGAACGCCTCTTTGGATCCGTCACCAATCAAGACATTGCGGAAGCCATTTACGCCGCGCGCAAGATCAGGATCGACAAGCGCAACGTGGATCTGGCGGAGCCAATTAAGATGGTGGGAACCTACATGGTCAAAGTCCATGTGCATCCTAGTGTGGAGCCCGCCGAAGTAAAAGTCATCGTCATTCCTGAAGAGCGGAAGGCCTAAGGGTTCGGGCATCCCGCGGTCTCGGCAGGTCCGCGTCCCCAGAAAGGAGGGGCACAAGTGAAGGCCATGTCGAGCGGAGCCGCCCGCGACCAAGAAGCGGAATACAACGTACCGCACAACCTCGACGCCGAAATCTCGGTGTTGGGCGCCAGCATGCTTACTCCCAATGTCATTCCAGGGGTTAGCGAAATCATTCGCCCCCACTATTTTTACCGCCAAGCTCATCAGCGCATTTTCGAAGTAATAGAGGACCTTTTTTCCCGGGGCGAACCGGTTGATCCCATCACCGTGTGCGAGGAATTAGCGAACCGGGCGAGTCTTGAACTTGTAGGCGGGCGAGCTTATATCCATAGCCTGGTGGCGGCGGTTCCGGCGGCTACTAACGCGCGACACTATGCCGAGATCGTAAGAGAGAACTACTTGTTGCGTTCACTGATCAGGGTAGGCGGCGAGATTACGGAGATGGGCTACCGGCGTGAGCATCCGCCGCTGGAGCTCATTGATAAGGCCGAGCAGATGGTCTTTGAGATATCACAGAGCAAGGCCACCACCGAATTTGAGCCGCTCGGGGAGCTGATCGACGCCAATTTTGCCGAGCTAGAACGCACGGCGGTAGAGGGGCACCATGCGGCTGGGTGTCTTACGGGATTTCGCAGTCTTGACGCCATCATAAACGGCTTTCAACCTTCCAATCTGATCATCCTCGCGGCGCGTCCCTCCATGGGCAAGACTGCTTTTGCTCTCAACATTGCGCGTAATGTGGCGGTGGATCAGCAGAAGGCGGTGGGCATCTTTAGCCTCGAGATGTCCAAGACTGAAGTCGCTATGCGCATGATGTGCTCCGAGGCCAGGGTGGATAGCCGGCGTGTGAAACTGGGTTTACTTCAGCCCAGCGAGTGGAGTCGTCTGGCGGCAGCCTGCACTCCACTTCATTCCGCTCCGATATTTATTGACGACAGCGCCTCTTTGACTCTGATGGAGATTCGGGCCAAAGCTCGTCGCCTTCGGGCCCGTCAGCGCAACCTGGGACTTATCATTGTGGACTATCTCCAGCTTATGATGGGCGATGTGGGAGCGGAAAACCGCCAGCAAGAAATCGCCCGCATCTCGCGAGGTCTTAAGATTCTTGCCCGAGAATTAGAGGTTCCGGTGCTAGCGCTTTCGCAGCTCTCACGTCAGGTGGAGCAGCGCGCTGGCAATAAGCCCATGCTATCCGACCTAAGAGAATCGGGAGCGATTGAACAAGATGCTGACGTTGTCTTGTTCATATACAGGCCTGAAGTCTACAACCGGAACACTCCCGACAAAGGAATTGCCGAGATCATAGTGGGCAAGCAGAGAAACGGACCCACAGGGGAGTGCAAGCTTGCTTTTGCTCCCACGTACGCGCGCTTTGGCGAGCTGCCGGATCAGTCGTAACGGGCGCTAAAGCCCGCGTGTTAGAGGTATGAACTGCATCGGGGGGTTTTGGTGGGCATCGGCTCAGCTAGCAAGACCAGGGCGAGAAGGCGCTATGACGTAATCATCGTGGGGGGCGGACCAGCCGGAATCTTCGCTGCTCTTGAGATAGCTAGGTCCTCGGATTTGCGGGTGCTACTGGTGGAGCAGGGCCCAGACATAGCGGAGCGGCGGTGTTTTGCCCGAACTAGAGGATTCTGCGCTCACTGTTCGCCGTGCCACATTACCAGCGGTTGGGGCGGGGCGGGCGCTTTCTCCGACGGCAAGCTCACCTTGAGCGCCGAGGTCGGGGGATGGCTTGGCGAGTATCTGGGACAGGACTGCGTGCGCAGCTTGATCAGCGAAGTGGATGATCTTTACCGCAGTTTTGGAGCACCCGATCGGTTGTATGGCGCTGAACTTGAGATTTGGGAACGATGGGCGGAACAGGCCGCCAAGCAGGGTCTAAGGCTGGTTTACTCGCCGGTGCGTCACATGGGGACGGAGCGGGCGATCTCTGTGCTTTCTGCTATGCGCACCCAGCTGGAGAACCGCATAGACATCTTGACCGGTACTACCGCAGCCACTGTTGCCACAGCCCAAGATAGAACGTATGCTCGGGGAGCTGCGAGGGGGCAGCAAGAACGGACCGAACGACCGAGCAGCGGTCGAAGGCTTCGTGTCACCGGGGTGATCACGACGCAAGGGGTCCAATACCAGGCGCCTGCAGTGATTGCCGCGCCGGGCCGGGCGGGCTCTACGTGGCTTGGTGCCGAGGCCCAACGACTCGGCATTCCTTTGCAGACAAATCCCGTCGATATCGGGGTGCGGGTTGAGGTGCCGGCTGTTCTCACTGATGCCATTACTGACGAGCTCTACGAGCCTAAGCTGATCTTTACAGCTCGACGGTTCGAGGACCAGGTGCGGACTTTTTGCATGAATCCGGGTGGCGTGGTGTGCACAGAAAGTTGGGGAGATGCGATTACAGTAAACGGTCACAGCTATGGCGACGCCGGCAAACGGACTGCCAACACCAACTTTGCTTTGCTCGTCTCTACCCGCTTCACAGAACCTTTTGATGAGCCTATCGAGTACGGCAAGTCCATTGCTCGGCTGGCCAACATGCTCGGTCGGGACGTTTTGGTTCAGCGCCTTGCCGATTTGCGTGCTGGGCGGCGCAGTACTCCGGAGCGCCTAAGTCGCAGCGTCGTTCGACCTACCCTGCCCACGGCTACTCCTGGAGATCTGAGCTTTGCTCTTCCCTTTCGTCATCTTCAGGACATCCTTGACATGTTGGATGCTCTCGATGCTCTCCTCCCTGGAGTCGGCGGACGCGACACGCTGATGTACGGCGTCGAGGTAAAGTTCTATTCCATGCGGGTAGCCGTTGATGCCAACCTGGAAACCCCCGTGCGCGGTCTTTATGCAGTGGGGGACGGTGCAGGAATAACTCGCGGCCTGGTACAAGCCTCGGCATCTGGGCTCGTGGCCGCTAGGTCCATCCTGGGCAGCCTCTAGCTGCTCTCTAGTGTAAACTGAAGGGCGCTGTGGAGCAGTTCATGGCTGCCTGCCGAGACGGCAGGTGAGCGCTTCACGGTCCGACGAGCGTCCGTCGTCGGGAAGTGCATACTAGCGACTTACTGGGGAGGCATTGTGCCGGTTCTTATACTAGTAGGCGCCCAGTGGGGCGACGAGGGAAAGGGCAAGGTCACTGACCTACTCTCTGAGCAGGCCCATGTGGTAG
Organism: Thermoleophilia bacterium; assembly: GCA_026415615.1. Lineage (GTDB taxonomy): Bacteria > Actinomycetota > Thermoleophilia > RBG-16-64-13 > RBG-16-64-13 > JAOAGT01. The sequence goes on from JAOAGT010000001.1 coordinate 400,020, forward strand.
TACGCTATCAGGGCGGCAACAATGCCGGCCACACCGTAGAGAATGAGTTTGGTAAGTTTGCCCTCCATCTGATTCCCTCCGGGATCTTTCACCGCGATGTTGTGGCTGTAATCGGCAACGGCGTGGTGATCGATCCGACTGTACTTCGCAAGGAGATTGACGAGCTGGAAGGTCGGGGAGTCTCAACCGCCAATCTCAAGGTCTCCGGGGCTGCCCATCTCATCATGCCCTACCACATTTTGCTGGACCATGTCTTTGAGACCCGACTGGGCAAAGACAAGATCGGGACTACCGGGCGCGGGATAGGCCCAGCCTATGCCGACAAGGCGGCTCGCCAGGGAGTTCGCATGCAGGACGTTCTTGATCCGTCTTCCTTCCGGGAGCGGGTGTGGGCTGCCATGCGCGCAAAGGCCGAGATGATGGCTCGTGCGTACGAAGAGGACGTGAGCCAGCTGGAAGGCGAATGTGAGCGGTATATTGAGGCAGCTCTTTCTCTTGCGCAGTATGTCGAAGACACCTCGCTTTTCTTGTGGAAGGCGCTTAGAGAGGGACAGTCGGTGCTTCTGGAGGGCGCCCAGGGTACCATGCTGGACCTTGACCACGGTACTTATCCCTATGTGACCTCGTCCAATCCTGTCGCCGGGTATGCGTGCGGCGCGGCCGGCATCGGACCGATGGAAGTAGTGGAGGTTTGGGGAGTAGCCAAGGCTTACACCACCCGGGTGGGCTCGGGACCTTTCCCGACGGAAGTGCAAGGTGAACTCGGCGATTTGTTGCGCGAGCGAGGCGGAGAATACGGCACGACCACTGGCCGGCCGCGCCGCTGCGGCTGGCTGGATCTGGTCGCGTTGCGTTATGCCGCACGGGTGAACGGCCTCACCGGTTTGTGCATCACGAAGCTTGACGTCTTTGATACGTTTCCCACCATCAAGGTCTGCAAGGCCTATAAGTACCGCGGCCAGGTTCTAGAAGAGGTTTCTCCGGCTCACGTTGTCTATTCTGAGGTTGAACCGATCTATGAGGAGCTTCCAGGGTGGCAGTGCGACCTTACCGGTGTGCGTAGCGTGCGAGACCTGCCCCAACAAGCTATTGATTATCTAAACTTCATTATTTCTAACATTCAGGTGCCTATCTCGCTGATTTCAGTGGGACCTCGGCGAGAGCAGCACATCAAGATTCCTCACCCTGATCCGCGCCGTCACGAGGATGCGCAGATCGAGGAATACTATCGGCAGGAATATGAGAAGTATGGACCAGGGGCAAGGAACTAGATCTTTCTCTTAAGCCAGCAAAGGCGGTGGCCAGCGAGCGAAGGGAGGCTGATGAGTTCCGAAGAGTTGGACGTGCTTGTTGTTGGAAGCGGAGCTCGAGAGCACGCTCTGGTTCGCAGCCTGCTTAAGAGCAAGAGAGCTGGGCGGGTTGTTGGAGCTCCAGGCAATCCCGGAATAGACGATGATTCAGAGGTAGTGAACGTCAGGGCTGACGATATCCCGGCCCTCATTGCGTTTGCGGAGCGGGAGCGCATTGACCTGGTGGTGGTGGGGCCCGAGGCGCCACTGGTGGACGGCCTCGCGGACCAATTACGCGATCGGGGCATTGCAGTTTTTGGTCCTGGAGCCAGCGGGGCTCGAATCGAAGGATCAAAGTCCTTTGCCAAAGAGATTATGAAGGCCGCGGGAGTCCCGACTGGCGAGGCACGCTACTTCACTAGTTACGAGGAAGCCCGTGCCTACCTTGCTGAGCAGCGAGTTCCGGTGGTCATTAAGGCTGATGGTCTTGCTGCAGGCAAGGGAGTAGTGGTGGCTCACACTCTCGAGGAGGCTGAGCAGGCTCTCGAAGATTGCTTTGTTGTCCGGCGTTTTGGAGAGGCGGGCAGGAAGGTACTGATTGAGGAATTCCTCGAAGGAGAAGAGGTATCTCTTCTCTCCATTGTGTCTGGTCAGCAGATCCTGCCACTCGTACCCGCACAGGACTACAAACGGGCTTACGATAATGACCAAGGTCCCAACACAGGAGGAATGGGGGCCTATTCCCCGGTTCCAACGGTTGATGACGCACTTGTTGGTCGCATAGTAGACGAAGTGGTGAGACCTACCGTGACCGCCATGGCTGAGCGCGGTATCGACTATCGAGGGGTACTGTATGCCGGTCTCATGCTGACCGCTTCGGGACCCAGGGTGCTCGAGTTTAATTGCCGTTTTGGTGATCCGGAGACGCAGGTTATCCTGCCGCGGCTGGAGTCAGATCTTCTTGATCTGCTATGGGCGGCGGCAGTGGGAGATGCCTTGCCTTCTGCGGTTAGGTGGCGTCCTGAGAAAGCTGTGGGGGTAGTTATCGCTTCGGAAGGTTACCCAGCTTCGGTTTCTCCGCCTCGGCCAATAACTGGTTTTGAGGAAGTGCTCCGGATGGAAAACGTGGAGATCTTTCATGCCGGGACGACGCGAGTGGGCGGATGTCTGATGACCAGCGGAGGTAGGGTTCTTACTGTCGTAGGCAAGGGCTTGACCTTTGCAGAGGCAAGAGCCAACGCATATCAGGCGGCGAAGGCCATCTGCTTTGAGGGAGCGCACTATCGCACGGATATTGCTCTTAGAGCTGAGGAATGGGAGAAGAGGCAGACATGACCGAGGTCTTACGCTCACATGGCGACCAGACGGAGAGTGCGACTAGTCAAACCGAGCAGTCTCAGGCCAGCGTGGCAGACACCGAGCAGCGGAGGGAGGAGAGCCCGCTGGTGGGGGTGCTTATGGGCTCCCAGTCAGACTCGCCGGTGATGGAGGAGGCGGTCAAAGAACTTGATGCGCGCGGGATTCCGTGCGAGGTGAGGGTTCTTTCTGCTCACCGCGATCCGGAAGCTGTGCGTGAGTACGCGTTAGGGGCCGAGGCTCGGGGTCTCCGTGTAATTATTGCTGGCGCAGGGAAGGCAGCAGCTTTGCCTGGGGTGGTGGCCTCTATGACCAAACTCCCTGTTATCGGAGTACCCATAAGGACTAGTGATCTGGGCGGGCTTGACTCGCTCCTCTCCATTGTGCAGATGCCGCCGGGAGTTCCTGTGGCCACCGTGGCTATAAATGGGGCAAAAAATGCCGCCATCTTAGCGGCTAAGATCCTTCGTCTGTGCGGGTTGACCAATGATTGAGCGTTACACAACTCCAGAAATGGCCGCGGTCTGGACAGACCGGGCGCGAATGGAAGCCTGGCTGCAAGTGGAGCTTGCGGTGTGTGAGGCGTGGGCTCGTCTCGGGCGTATTCCGCGCGAGGCCGTAGAAGAGATAAAGGCCAAGGCGACTTTTGATGTGGAGCGAGTCAAGCAGATCGAGGAGACAACGCAGCATGATGTAATAGCCTTTGTTAGCTGCGTATCGGAAAACGTTGGGGAGTGCTCCAAGTACATCCATTTTGGACTTACTTCCTCTGACGTGCTGGACACCGGCCTTGCGCTCCAGCTCAAGGAAGCCGGAAGGCTTCTTATAGACGAAACTAGGCGACTGGGCCTGGTTCTTAAGGAGCGAGCTCTGGAGCACCAGCACACGGTGATGGTGGGGCGCACACACGGAGTGCATGCCGAGCCCATAACATTCGGGATGGTGCTAGGTCTGTGGGCCTTTGAAATCAAGCGCGGACTGGAGCGTCTTGAGCGGGCGTTGAAGCAAGTGTCGGTAGGCAAGATATCGGGGGCTGTTGGTACCTACGCTAACGTTGAACCTGAGGTTGAGCGCATCGCTCTGTCCCTGCTTGGGCTGGAGCCAGCTCCAATTTCCACGCAGATTGTGCAGCGTGACCGTCATGCTGAGTTCATGGCTGCCTTGGCCTTGCTGGCCACTAGCATTGAGAAGATCGCGCTGCAGATTCGCCATTACCAACGAACCGAGGTGCTTGAAGCAGAAGAGTACTTTGCTCCGGGGCAGAAAGGTTCCTCAGCTATGCCCCACAAGCGCAATCCGATTATTTCCGAGCGTCTTTGTGGCCAGGCGCGCATCATTAGGGCCAATATGCTTGCTGCCTTTGAAAACGTGCCTCTATGGCACGAGCGAGACATAAGCCACTCAAGCGTAGAGCGTGTCATATTACCGGACAGCACGATGCTTCTTCACTACATGTTGAAGAAGGCGCGCTGGCTGGTGGAGAAGCTGGTTATCTACCCCGAGAACATGCTCGCCAATATGGAGCGAAGCTATGGTCTTCTTTACAGCCAGCGGGTACTGTTGGCTCTGATAGAGGCTGGGATGCTGCGGGACGACGCGTATGCCGTTGTGCAGCGTAATGCCATGCGGGCCTGGCAGGAGAAGGTGTCTTTTCTTGCCTTGCTTAGGGCGGATCCTGAGGTGTCAAGCCGCTTAACAGAGGAACAGCTGGAGGCTTGCTTTGACCCTGCCTACCATTTGCGGAACATGGGGGTCATCTTCGAGCGAGTGGCTGCTCTTGAGTGGTAGAGCCAGAGGTGTCGGTGCCGGGTAAGGGGGTAGTGCTTTGTTTAGAGCGGCAGTGTACGTCACTCCCAAGCGCGGGGTCGTCGATCCCCAAGGAGCCGCCGTTGAGCGAGCGCTTCCTGCGCTGGGACATGCGAATGTAAGCAATATTCGAGTGGGTAGGTACATCACTCTGGAGATACAAGAAGAGGACCTAGAGCAAGCCAAAGCACAGGTGGACGACATGTGTCGCCGGCTCCTGGCGAATCCCATCATCGAAGACTACTCCTTTGAGTTGTTTCCGATACAACAAGAGGACACCAAGGGGGGAGCTTGAAGTGGGCTCGGGTAGGGTCAGGTTTGGCATTGTTGTGTTTCCAGGCACCAATTGCGAATACGACACCTACCACGCTCTTTCTACCTTTCCTGAGGCTGAGCCGTACTACCTCTGGCACAAGGACCACGAGCTTTGGAGTCCCGACTGTGTGATTCTTCCCGGTGGCTTTTCGTACGGCGATTATCTACGAGCGGGGGCTATAGCGCGGTTTAGCCCTATCATGCAAGAAGTCGCGGCGTTCGCAGCTGGCGGGGGCCTGGTTCTGGGTATTTGCAACGGCTTTCAGGTCTTAACCGAGGCTCACTTGCTTCACGGTGCCTTGCGGCGTAACCGGGGACTTCGCTTCATTTGTCATGCCCAATACTTGAGGGTAGAAAGAAACGACACCCCGTTCACCAGATGTTTTAGCCCTGGACAAGTCATACAGATACCTGTTAACCACAACGAGGGCAACTGGACCGCCGGCTCCGAGCGCCTGGCTGAAATCGAACAGCGGGGTCTCGTGGTTTTTCGCTATTGTGATGCGGAGGGAAACGTGACCGAGGAGGCAAACCCCAACGGAGCTACCAACAATGTGGCAGGATTGCTGAGCGACGACGGCAACATCCTGGGAATGATGCCCCATCCGGAAAGGGTGTGCGAGGCAATCCTTGGGGGAACCGACGGACGGGGCATTTTTCAGTCAATTATTGACAGCGTTTTGGAGGCGCGAGGCGGGTAGGATCGCCTGGGGCGGCGCTCCAAGTGGGTGGCACGAAGCAGCAAGTAAGGAGGGTCTCAAAGTGGCCGATCACGTGTACTGTCCTCGCTGTGGTGCGCGGGACTCATTTATCAAAGGCTACCTGCCCGAAACCTGCCTGTGCCGGATTTGTCAAAGCCAACTTGACTGGCGTGAGATTCCCAACTGCGGACCCGACTGTAAACCTGCCCCAGAACCTCCGGAGCAGGGGAAGGATACGGGAGGCGAAGCAGCAGGCGGCGAAACGCAGTCGGCCGGTACTGGCCAATCGCAGCAGGGCTAAGGCAGGAGCAAAGGATGCCGGAGCTTTACGAACAGCTAGGCCTTACCCACGCTGAATACCAGCAAATCTGCGCCATCCAGGGGAGAGAGCCCACACACGTTGAGCTCGCCATGTACTCTCTCATGTGGAGTGAGCATTGTGGCTACAAACACTCCAAGAAGCTGCTCAAGCGTTTCCCTACCCAGGGTGAGCGAGTTCTTCAGGGTCCGGGGGAAAACGCTGGCATAGTGGATATTGGCGGCGGACTAGCGGTGGCCATGAAAATCGAGAGCCACAACCACCCTTCGGCTGTTGAGCCCTATCAAGGGGCTGCTACTGGAGTGGGGGGGATCATCCGGGATGTATTTGCCATGGGAGCTCGACCCATTTGTAGCCTCGACTCTCTGCGTTTTGGGGAGATCTTGCCTCCACCCGGTCCTAAAACTCAGGGACAAGGAGGGCGCCCGTTACGCAATGTCGAACGCCAGCGCTATTTGTTTGAGCAGGTGGTAGCTGGAGTAGGCGGCTACGGCAACTGCATGGGCATTCCCACGGTAGGCGGTGAGGTGTACTTTGAGGATGCCTACTCCGGAAATTGTCTTGTCAACGTGATGACGGTGGGGCTTGTTCCCCACGAGCAGATCGTGCGCAGCCGCGCCTCAGGTGTGGGCAACTATGTTGTCCTCATCGGTTCTAAGACGGGGCGTGACGGGATCGGCGGCGCAAGCGTTCTTGCCAGCCAGGTCTTTGACGAGACTCTCGAGGAGAAGCGGCCTTCGGTGCAGGTGGGGGATCCCTTCACTGAAAAAAAGCTGCTAGAAGCCTGCCTCGAGATGCTACGCCAGAAGCTGCTTGTAGCACTTCAAGATCTGGGTGCTGCCGGGATCACTTCCTCTTCCAGCGAAATGGCGGCTAAAGGAGACGTAGGTATCGATTTACACGCCGACCGTGTACCTCTCCGTGAGCCGGATATGGAGCCGTGGGAGATCATGATCAGCGAAAGCCAGGAGCGCATGCTTGCCGTGGTGGAACCGGCCAAGTGGCAAACGGTTAAGGCAGTTTGTGAGCGTTGGGACCTGGATGCTACGGTGGTGGGTGAGGTCACCGCCACCAAACGTTTGCGCGTCTATTACCGCGGGGAGCTGGTAGGTGACATGGACGCAAAGGCATTAGCTGAGGCCCCGGCTTACGATGTTCCCCAGACCCGGCCGGCCCACGAGGTGGACCAGCCTCTCGATCCGGCGAATTATCCCGCGCCGTCTGTCTCGCTTGCCGAGATCCTTCTGGATCTGGTTGGTTCGCCCAACATTTGCAGTCGTCGCTGGATTTGGGAGCAGTATGATCATCAGGTCCAGTTGAATACAGTCATACTTCCTGGGGGAGATGCTGCGCTTCTACGTATTAAGAAAACGGGAGCCGGCATAGCGGTCTGCACCGATGGCAATGGGCGCCGAACCTACCTCGACCCCTACAGGGGAGGAAAGGAAGCGGTTTGCGAGGCAGCCCGAAATGTTTCTTGTGTAGGAGCTACCCCCGTAGCTATAACCAATTGCCTCAATTTCGGCGATCCGGACAATCCGACCATTGCCTATCAGCTAGCCCGGGCCATCGAGGGCATGGCCGAAGCCTGCGAAGCACTCGGCTTGCCAGTGATCTCCGGCAATGTCTCCCTTTACAACGAGAGCTTTGGGGAAGCAATTTACCCCACTCCAATCGTGGGAATGCTGGGTTTGCTTGATGACGTCACCAAGCATTGCACGGCGGGATTTAAATCTGAGGGCGACCCAATCTTCTTGCTTGGTGAGGCGTTGCCAGCCCTGGACGGCTCGGAGTACCAAAAGAGGTGGTTTGCTCAAGTGTCTGGCAGACCGTTTGGCCGCATTCCTGATGTCGATCTTAAAGCCGAGGCGGCGCTGCAGAGGGCACTGAGGACGGCCATTGCTCAGGGCTTGCTGCGTTCGGCTCATGACGTGTCGGATGGCGGCTTAGCGGTGGCGATAGCGGAGTCTTGCCTTGCGGGTGGGATAGGCGCGGTAGTTGATCTTGGCCTCTTACCCTGGCCTGACCTGCGCCTCGATCTCGCTCTCTTTGGCGAGACATCGAGTCTTGTGGTGGTCTCCTTACCGGCGGAGAATCGGAGTCGCTTGCACGACGTTTGCGCGAAGTGTGGGGTACCGGTGCGGCAAATCGGCGTGGTGACTGGCGACAGACTTGTTTTTTCTTCCGAACCAAACGCCAACCTCAAGGCGGTAATTTCGCTTTCCCTAGATAGCGTGAAAGAGGCCTTTGACCGGGGTCTGGTAAAGGCGTTGGGTGAGTGGCCACTCTGATGCGAGACTGTCCTTTGGGATGCCGACTGTGCCAGCCGGACTGTGGTCATCTCCCAGCTCTGGGGCGTCCGGAGCTGGTCGAGGGACCTCGTGAGCAATGTGGAATTTTCGGGATCTATGCTCCCGAGATGGATGTGGCAAGGCTTACGTTTTTTGCCTTGTACGCCCTGCAACATCGCGGTCAAGAGTCAGCTGGCATTGCAGTCACGGATGGAATACGCCTGGTGGTGCATAAAGACATGGGACTGGTCTCCCAGGTGTTTGAGGAGGAGACTCTGCGCTCACTGCCAGGGAACTTGGCCATCGGCCATGTGCGCTATTCCACTACGGGCTCAAGCGAGATGAGAAATGCCCAGCCTTTTGCCCGTACCCGCGACGGGTCGTTTATTGCTCTTGCACACAATGGCAATCTAGTGAACACCGACGAGCTGCGCGAAGGGCTTTTGCGAAACGGCCATGTGTTTGAAAGCACCTCGGACACCGAGGTCATTGCTGCGCTCCTGGCTGAGCATCCATCTAGCGACATACGGGATGCTCTCAGGGACGTCATTCCGCGGCTTCGGGGCGCCTTCAGCGCGGTCCTTCTCACCAAGGACGAGGTGGTTGGCTTCCGCGATCCCTACGGGATAAGGCCGCTTGTACTGGGCAGACTGGACAATCGCTACTGTTTGGCCAGCGAGACTGTAGGGCTTGACATTGTGGGGGCGCGCTTTGTGCGGGAGATTGAGCCAGGCGAGATGTGTGTGCTTAACGAAAGCGGCTACCACGTCGAGCAGGTCGTGGACAGACGGCGAGAGGCTCTGTGTGTTTTTGAGTTCATCTACTTTGCTCGCCCCGACTCGATCATGAAAGGGCAAACCCTTTATGAGGCGCGTCGCCGGATGGGCGAGGAGCTAGCGGCGGAATCCCCGGTCGATGCGGACCTGGTTATTCCCGTGCCCGACACTGGCACCTCGGCTGCTATTGGCTTTGCCGCTCGCAGCGGGATTCCTTTTGGTGAGGCGCTCATTAAGAATCGCTATATCGCAAGGACGTTTATCAATCCTGACGATCGGATTAGGAAACTCGGCATCCGGATGAAGTTCAACACCTTGAACTCAGCCATTAAGGATAAGCGGCTCGTGGTTGTGGATGACTCCATCGTGCGCGGCAACACCACTCGCGCGTTGGTTAGCGTGTTATTCGAGGCAGGGGCAAAAGAAGTCCACTTGCGGATAAGCTCTCCTCCCATCATCTATCCTTGCTTCTACGGCATCGACATGGCCAGTCAGGACGAGTTCATCGCTTTTGGAAAGACGCTGGATCAGATTGCTCAAGAGCTGGGCGCGACGTCTTTGGCATACTTGTCTTTGGACGGCCTTATGCGGGCCACAGGCGTCAAGGACGCAACCAACACTTTTTGTGCGGCCTGCTTTACCGGTGAGTATCCCTGCGAGGTGCCGGAGTCGCTTAGGCTCTCGAAGTTTCGCTTTGAGTCAGGACCTCTTGTAACAGCTGAGTCACGCTAGTGACCTTGCGGGCTCCTTTACGGAGGAGCTCGTCTGTAAGAAGAACGGCCCTACCATCGGCAAGATCGCGGGTCGCAGTAGGCGGATCGTCGAATACAAGAACTCTTGTTGGTTCTTTGTCCTTCTGGGGCCCGACTTGTCTTTGTTCCAGAGTCCTCAGGGCTACGTCAAGAAGAGCGAGATTGCCCCGGCCAAAGTACACGGGAGCTACGATGAGAACGTCGGCCTCAAGAGCGAGTCTTAGACACTCGTCTATCGCTTCTTGATCGAAAGGCTCAAAAGGAGCCGAGGATACGACCTCCAGTTGGTATCGTTGCGCGGTGGAGTAATCACTGTCAAGCACGCTCACTATCCCCACGCTGGGAGCAAAACCGTGAAGGACAAGTTCTTCGAGCAGAGGCGAAGCCGCCCCGCCTCCAGCCAGGACATGGATCTTCTTGCGTTGTCGCGTTTCGCTCACTGATTGGGCTCTCGTCCAAAGAGGGGTCACGTAAGGGCGCTGCCCTTGATGGTGCACCACTACTCTCACCTTAAAGACCTCGAGTATCAAGGCGGGGTCAAGCACTTGATGGGGGGTTCCTCTCGCTACGATCTGGCCGCGGTCAAGCACTACGAGTTCTCGACAGTACTGCGAGGCTACGTTGATGTCATGTAGAACTACCAGGATAGTCCGGCCTTGTTGGTTAAGGGTGGTAAGTAGCTGCATTACTGCCAGCTGATGGTTTAGGTCAAGGTTGTTTAGCGGCTCGTCAAGTAGTAGAACGGGCGTATCCTGGGCTAGGGTTTGGGCAAGCACCACACGCTGAAGTTCGCCCCCCGATAGCTGGGTTACTGGTCGCGTGGCGAGGTTATCAATCCCTACGGCCCGTAGGGCAGCCATGGTCTTCTCGTGATCCAGATGCTGCAGGGCGTGAAACTCCCATAGGCTGTGATGAGTGTATCTGCCCATGGCCACCGTCTCATAAACGGTGAAGTTAAAGTCCAGATGGAAGCTTTGCGGCACCACGCCGATGCGCCGGGCGATTTCTCTGGGGCTGAACGAACGCAAGGGCGCATTCTCAAGGAACACTTGTCCCGTACTGGGGTGAAGAGCTCCCGAGAGTACCCGCAGCAGCGTAGTCTTGCCCGAGCCGTTTGGGCCTAGTAGGGCGGCAAAGGTGCCCGAGGGTATGTCCAAGTCAAGCGGTCCGAGGACGGCGTTTCCATTAAACCGGACGCAAATGTCTTTGGCGCTAAGTGTCATGCTCCTACACCCCGCGATGTGCGCGCAAGAGATACAGGAAGAAGGGACCGCCGCAAGCAGCCGTGATGATGCCCACGGGAATTTCGGCTGGGGCAAGAACGGTGCGCGCAATGGTGTCAGCTATCAGCAACAGAAAACCTCCAAAGAGAGCTGTGGCCGGCAGTAGTCTGCGATGATCCGGCCCTACAAGTAAGCGCATGATGTGAGGCACCATTAGGCCCACAAAGCCGATCAGTCCGGTGAACGCAACTGCGGCAGCAGTGACGAGGGAGGCGACCAGCATCACATTACGGCGCGTCTTGTAGCTGTCAATTCCGAGTTGCTGAGCTCTCTCTTCACCTAGCAGGAGCAAGTTAAGGTGACGTGACATGAACCATAGGTAGATAACAGCAGCAACAGTAACCGGGAGGACAATCAGAACCTTGGGCCACGTCGAAGCACCCAGTCCTCCCATCAACCACACCATAACGGTATGCAAGTCTTTTTCCGTAGCCACCATTATGAAAGACATGACGGCCGTCAGGGTGGAGCCAACAGCCACACCAGCAAGAAGAAGCGCTGAACTTCCGGTTCTCCCAGAAAACGTAGCTAGCCGGTAGACGAGAAACGCGGCCAGCGAGGCACCTACAAAAGCAAAAATGGGCACTCGGTAAATGCCCAGGGTTTGGAGCGGCCTGAAAAGTATGGCGATGGTTCCGCCCAGGGCAGCCCCGGCTGAAACCCCAAGTAGGTAGGGTTCAGCCAAGGGATTGCGGAATATTCCTTGAAAGCCGGCCCCGGCGCAGGAAAGAGCGGCACCGGCGGCAAGGGCCATCAGGATGCGAGGGATGCGCAGGTCCAAAAGCAAACCGGGGGCCCAGGAGGGAAAGTTGCCCGCGGCGTCCCGTCCTTCACGAAGGAGGGCAAGTAGTACTCTCAGGGTCTGGGAGGGGGTAAGACCAGCTGCCCCCACTGCCAGAGCGAGAACGATCGCCCCGAGTAGCCCGGCGACGAGAAGGCCAACGACAAGAGAGTAACGTGCGCGCGGGCGGCGGCTGTCAGAGCGCAGTGACGCCCTCCGCCCGCGCGCACCCCTTATGCTCAGGCCCTTTTCCGTCTTAGCGCCTCACCTGTTGAAGTCTTTCCAAACCCGTGTTTGTTCGCCAGCCTTACTCAAACAACCCAGGATGCAGTGCTGCCGCCAAAGTCTTGAGGCCGTCAGCAATGCGAGGACCAGGTCGGGTGATTATCACATCATCTATCAGGATGACTCTCCCCTCCTTGACCGCACGTAGGTTGGTAAACCGTGAGTCTTTTACAAACTCATCCACGCTTGTAAAAGCGGTATTGGGAAGCAGGACTATGTCCGGGTCGGCGGCAACAAGCTGTTCCGGGGTTAGTTGATAGTACTGCTGTGTTCCGGCGCTTGCGCCAGATGAACCAATGTTCTCGGCGTTGGCGAGGTTTAGCAGCTCATCTACAAACGAGCCCGGTCCTGCTGTCCAAAGAGTGCTGTCGAGCGCGTAGAACACCCGTGGCTTAGTGGGCGCGCTTGCAGCCTTGGCTGTGATGGACTCGATCGAGCTCTTGAGTTGCTCGACAAGCTTCTGTGCTGCTTCTTGGGCCCCTGTTGCCTGCCCAATTGTTTGTACATTCACGTAAATGCCCGCGAGATCTTTGGGATTCATGATCAGCACGGGAACGCCGCTGCTCTTGAGCGGGGCAAGGGCGTCTTCATTGCCGCTGTACCCAATCACAAGATCGGGACTCAGAGCGGTGATGGCTTCTGTATTGGCCTGGAAGTCCCCCACTTTGGGGAGGTCTTTGACTTCGGGGGGATAGTCACACAGTGTAGTGACCCCCACCACGCGCTGCCCCACCCCAAGCGCAAAGAGGATCTCCGTATTTGAGGGTGCGGTGGAGACGATCCGTTCCGGGAGCTTGTTGATAGTGACGGTTGCTCCTGTGTCATCCGTAACTGTTACCGGGAAACCAGCTGACGCGGTGGTGCTTGACGTCGGCTGCTCTGTGCTCGAAACCAATGCAGCCGAGGTCGAAACGGTCGCTTCTGTGGTCTCTTGGCAACTCGTGAGGGTTAAGACACTCAGAATGCTTAGCAAAAGAGCTGCGGTAAGAAGAGAAATGGTCAGGACACGAACACGATTGGCACGCCGCAAAGATGCCTGGCGTGCCTGCTGCAGGTTATGCATACAGGCTCCTTTCGGTTGAACCATTGGCCACGACCGGCAAGATGGTGGAGAGCAGGTACGGCTCACTACTCCCCGGTCGGACCAAAGCGTTGGTCGAACCGAGTTGGCGCCCTGCAACGTCAGGGCGGAGTGCGCTCTCTCCGCGGAAAGCGCCTGCTCCTCCTTGGCAGCAGGTATCTGACTCCCAGACCGCTACTGCGTCAGGTCTCCCGGGCAACCTGACCACGCTTATGTCTGGTAACAGTGGCGGGACCGTGCCGGGCTTTCACCGGCTTCCCTCTCGGCTTCCAGGGCACTCTCCAGGACCTGGAGGCCTAACTGCCAAGGCACCATACTTGCCAAAAAAAATCTAGCATGTCCCCCCGCTGTGGCCAAGATAGATGGCGCCGGGCTGATCCCAAACGCCCGGGGAATATGGCGTCACAAAGCGGGAGCATTGCCGTTTTGTGCTACCCGCCTCGGGCACTGTCTGCTACGCTGATTACGTGAAGAGCTCCGTAAGCATAGCTTTGTTTTTCTTGTTGAGCGGTTTTTTTCTCGCTGTACTCTTAAGCGCTCTTGAGCGCAGCCGCAAGCTTCTTGCCGTTGCCGGCGCATGCCTTGCCGCCATCGTAATGATTATCGTGTTTCTCACTCCCGTCGAGCTTCCCTCTTGGCATCTGGGCAAGCGGGATAGCGCGGAGCCAGTCGCAAGCAGCGTGACTGCCACTACCGTGACGGCGAAATCTGGTCTGGCGAGCTCGACTACTGGTTCGGTCCCATCTTCTTCGACCAGTCTTGGACAGGCCAGGTCATCTGTTACTGCTATCAAGGTCACCACCAGCATGGGAGGGAGTAGTGCCACTTACTGAGGGTCGCAGTTCATCTCTGGGCGATTACAGTGCTGCCACTGGCGGGCTTACCTACCGTGAGGCTGGAGTAGACATTGAGGCCGGCGAGCAGGCGGTCAGACTCATAAAGGATTTGGCTGAGAGCACGTTTATTCCCGGCGTGCTCGGATCGTTAGGGGGTTTTGCTGGCCTTTTCGCGTTACCGGAAGGGCTCAAGGATCCCGTTTTGGTTGCCTCCACCGACGGAGTAGGGACCAAGGTGCTTGTAGCGAAAGAGGTCGGTCGCCTCGACACAGTGGGAATTGATCTCGTAGCCATGTCTGTAAACGATGTTCTTGCCATGGGGGCGCGACCCGTCTTGTTTCTCGATTACCTGGCGATGGGAAAGCTCAGTCCCCAAGAAGTGACTCGTCTAGTGGCGGGCGTGGCTGAGGGATGTCGTCAGGCAGGCTGTGCGCTGATTGGCGGGGAAATGGCGGAGATGCCCGGTCTTTACGCACCAGAAGAGTTTGATCTGGCTGGTTTCTGTGTGGGTGTGGTGGAGCGAGACAAGATAATCGACGGCTCCAAAGTCGCGCTTGGCGACAAGGTTGTCGGGCTGGCCTCTTCTGGTTTTCACTCAAACGGCTATTCGTTGATTCGCAAAGTACTTGAGGTGAATGGTCTTTCGCTCACGGACCACTTCCCAGGGCAAGAGCAAAGCGTTGCTGAGGTGTTGCTGCGTCCAACTCGCATCTATGTAAGAAGCGTCCTTGCGCTTCTCGAAGCGGGCGCGCAGGTTCACGGCCTAGCACACATTACCGGTGGCGGTCTTCCCGGCAATGTTTCGAGGGTTATTCCCGACGGTTTGTGTGCCGAAGTGTGTCTGGATTGTCTTAAAGTTCCGGCCGAGTTTCGAGTCATCCAGGATTTGGGGCACGTCCGTGAAGAGGAAATGTTTAGGACATTTAACATGGGAATCGGCTACGTGATCATCATCGACCCTCACGATCTCGGGGAAGCTCTCACGGTGCTGGAGCAACAGGGTGAGAGCCCGACAGTGCTTGGAGAAATAGTGGCTGGCTACGAACGGGTCGTCTTGCGATGAGCTGGATTAGCGAAGGTCGAAGGGACTTGTACCGTCTAGCTGTTCTTGCCTCTGGAACCGGTTCCAATTTGCAGGCGATCATTGACAAACTCCACCGACAGCTGGCCTACGTGCCCTTGCGTAGAAATGCGCGTATCCAAGCAGGACCGCGCGTGGGGCCCACGATTGAGGTGGCCATAGTCGTCAGCGACCGGCCCGACGCTCCGGCGCTTGAGCGGGCGGAGAGGGCTGGGATATGCACCGCGGTTTTTCCTTTCAGTCCCGGCTGCTCGCGCGAAGAACACGACATGGAAATGGCAGAGCGTATCCGGGGAGCGGGAGCGGATCTGGTGGTGCTGGCGGGCTACATGCGCCTGGTCTCGCCCTGGTTTGTCGAGGCGTTTCCGTGGCGTATTATCAACCTGCATCCAGCGCTCTTGCCTGCCTTTCCCGGGACCACCTCTATCAGAGATGCTCTCGAGTACGGGGTAAAGGTGACAGGAGTGACTGTTCATTTTGTGGATGCCGGTTTGGATACCGGGCCTATAATCTTGCAGGAACCGGTCCGCGTGCGCGAGGGAGATACACCAGAGAGCCTTGCTACCCGTATTCATGCGGTAGAACACGAGCTGCTGCCTGCTGCTATTTGTCTTCTGGCCATGGGTCGGGTTAGGCCCCCTCTTTCCGGAGGCCGTGTGGTGCGGGTAGACTGGGACGAGGACGGTAACTTAAGCGGCGATTGAGGAGGAGAGAATAGTGAAAGTAAGGCGGGCTCTGGTATCGGTGTCTGACAAGACTGGTCTGGTCCCGTTTGTGCGGGAGCTGGTGGAGATGGGAGTAGAGGTCATCTCCACAGGGGGGACTGCTAATCATCTTAAGGAGGCAGGGCTTCCGGTTACGGGGGTGTCGGAGGTCACCGGTTTTCCAGAGATCATGGATGGCCGGGTAAAGACCCTTCACCCGGCTATTCACGGCGGCATCTTGGCCGACCGCGACCGTCCAAGCCATATGCAAGCTATCGCGGAACTCGGCATAAAACCGATTGATATGGTGGTCGTAAATCTCTACCCATTTGAGGCCACTATTGCCCGAAAAGGGGTCACCGAAGCCGAGGCAATCGAGAACATCGATATCGGCGGGCCGGCAATGGTGCGGTCGGCAGCCAAGAACTTCTCAGGTGTGGCTGTGGTGACGGATCCTGCTGATTACGATGCCGTGATCTCTGAGTTAAAGGCCACGGGGGGAGAGCTCTCGCCCGAAACACGTCGCCGCCTGGCTGCAAAGGCCTTCCAGCACACCGCTCACTATGATGCGGCCATTGCCCGTTGGTTTGCCGAGCAAGAATCGGACTTTCCGGGTCGTCTCATGATCGAGCTGGTAAAGGTGCAGGAGCTGAGATACGGCGAGAACCCGCACCAGAGGGCCTCGTGGTATCGAGAGGTGACTTTTGGGGGGCCAGAGATTGGAATGCTCGAGCAACTGCACGGCGCCCAGATGTCGTTTAACAATCTGCTCGACCTGGATTCGGCCCGTCGCGTGCTCGACGAATTTGAGCTTCCGGCGTGCGTCATTATCAAGCACAACAACCCATGCGGAGTTGCAGTGGCCGAAACGGGAGCGGCAGCCTACGAGAAGGCTTTCGCTTGTGATCCGGTGTCGGCCTATGGGGGAGTGATTGCCGTCAATCGTCCCGTGGACGAAGAACTGGCCCGTTTGCTTTCCACCAACTTCATAGAAGTTCTTTGGGCTCCCGCCTATGACGAGGCGGCCTTGGAGATTCTCACCCAAAAGAAAGACATCCGCATTCTCACGGGACAGCAGAGCCGCGATGTGCGCGGTACCTATGACATGAAGCGCATCGTAGGCGGCATGCTTGTTCAAGATTGGGACTTGGAAGTTGACCAGCGGGAGAACATGCGGGTGGTGACCACTCGGCAGCCCACCGAGAAAGAGTGGGGAGATCTGCTGTTTGCCTGGCGAGTGGCCAAGCATGTGAAGTCAAATGCTATCGTTCTGGCCAAGGATCTGATGACAGTGGGGATTGGCGCCGGCCAGATGAGTCGAGTGGATTCCGCGAAGCTGGCGGTCGATAGGGCGCGGTTCCCGCTTGAGGGCTGCGCGGTGGCTTCAGACGCGTTCTTCCCCTTCCCAGATGCGCTCAAAGTGTGCGCGGATGCCGGGGCTACCTGCGTGATTCACCCGGGCGGCTCGAAGCGAGACGACGAAGCGCTGGCCCTTGCCGAGGAGCGAGGCATGGCCATGGTAATTACCGGGCGGAGGCATTTCCGGCACTAGGATTTTCTGGCCCCGGGGCAAGTGGTCGCGCAAGGCTATTTGCCCCGGGGCCGCGCGAGTTTCTAACCCTTGGTTCTTGCTTCGGTTTGGCGGCCGGTCAGTCGGACATTGCGCGTGGCTTGGCACGTCGGAATATCGTATGGCCGCTTTTTGCGGGCTCGAGCGGTCTCATGCAACACGTTGCAGTACTAGTTGAGGTGCCAACCCAGGTGAAACATGGAAATCAGTGTCTTCACTATGCCAGTCTCCACATGTCAGAAGATCCAGATCTTGCAATGAGTGGTTACGCGCATGCGCCAGGTCTTGTAGGGAACAAAGCTGGCTCCATAGCTGAGAAGAGACTCCAGCTACGGGACTGACCAGGTAGTGGGTAAAGAAAGCTGGCCGGTCACCACCGGCAGACTGGTCGCTTATGGCACACAGGTTGGTGCTGGCAGAAGTGAGATCGAAGGCCGCCGCGGTACCGGGATCTGCCGCGGGTGGTTCTGTCGTTGGGGTGGGCTGAATTCTTCCGCATACCAAGGGCGCCGTAAGGCTGCGCACTGGGTAGTTGTCGTTGACACACAGGTCACGCGGGGCTAGAATCTCGCTCTCTAGGGCCGTTAGCTCAGGTGGTAGAGCACCGGACTTTTAATCCGGGTGTCGGTGGTTCGAATCCACCACGGCTCATTAATTGTTTTGATCAAGGATCTCCCGTACCTTGCGAGCCAAAATTTCGAGGCTAAACGGCTTTGGCAAGAATGTTGCCCGCTTCAGAGCAAGCGAAGCATCCCAAAGGGGGTTTGGGTGCCCTGACATAAACAGGATGCTCAGATTGGGGCGGGTCTGCACTGCTTCCAGGGCGAGCGTTATTCCGTCTAGATCGGGCATGACGACGTCAGCGATCAAAAGGTCAACCGGTTTGTCGGTGTTAAGCAAGTATTCTCTTGCCTGTAGAGCGCTCTGGAACGCAGATACTTGGTAGCCAAGTCGCTCGAGTAAGCTGCGGGTGAGGTCCAGCAGGGGCACGTCGTCTTCCGCGAGAACCACGTTCTCATTTCCGGTGGGAATCTCGCCTGTACTAACTTCCCGTCTTGTCACCGACACCTCGGCCTTGGGGAAGTAGATTGCGAACTTAGTTCCGTGCCCTAGTTGGCTTTCGACGTCTATATAACCGCCGTGCTGTCGGACGATTCCGTACACAGTTGACAGACCCAACCCAGTGCCTTTACCCGGCTCCTTGGTCGAGAAAAATGGGTCAAAGACGCGTGGCAGGATCTCTTGACCCATGCCTACCCCGGTGTCAACAAACTCAAGGATTATGTATTCTCCGGGGGGGACTATGCCTGTAGCAACAGGCAGACCTTCATTGACCAGGACCTTACGTGTGCGGATAAATATATGGCCCCCGAGGGGCATTGCGTCACGGGCGTTTGAACTCAGGTTTATCAGAACCTGTGATAGCTGGGCTCGGTCAATTAACACTGGCCCAAGGTCAGATTCTGCCTCAAATTGCACCCGGATAGTCTCACCGATGATGCGTCCTAGCATACCCAGGTTGGCTTCTATCTCTGCGTTTAGATCCACAACCTGAGGAGTTGTAGGCTGCCTTCGAGAAAATGTCAGCAGTTGGCGAACCAGCTCTGCAGATCGCTCGGCGGCCTCCAAAACTGCAGCAAGATCAGCTCTCAGCTCGTCGTGCGGAGCGAGCTTGCTTAGAGCAAGTTCGGTATAGCCCAAAATCACCCCCAGCATGTTATTGAAATCGTGCGCGACACCGCTAGCCAGCTGACCGAGGGCTTCCATCTTCTGAGCCTGGCCCAGCCTGGCTTCGAGTTTTTTCTCTTCGGTCACGTCTCGCGATATACGGAACAAACCAAATGGCACCTCTCTTTCGTCTAAAAGGACTCCAAGTGTGCTCATAAGCACGTGGGAGCTACCGTCAATGGTGGTGACAGTTTCTTCCACAGTAATAGGTGACCGTAGCGACAAAAGAGAGGAGTTTCCTTGGATCAAAGCTGCAGCAGTCTCGGGGGCGAAAATCGCGCGCTCGTCACGGCCGATAATTTCGCTTGCTGGCCTTCCTGTTAGCCGCTCAACAGCTTTGTTGACAAAAACATATCTGCCTTGAATGTCTTTGACAAATATGAGGTCTGTGGTCGCAGAAGCTAGAGTCTCCAGGAGCTTGAGCTGCCGCTCCGAAGCTTCTGCCGCTCGCCGGGCCTCTCTTTCTAATCGTGTAGTGTCAAGGGCTCGCTGGGTGGCAAAGCCAAGTCGGGCCATCCTATCCTTGAATACGTAGTCCATGGCCCCCCGCTTGAGCAGTTCCACCGCAGTGTCTTCTCCAATAGTGCCCGATATAACGATGAGCGGTACGGTAGGAGCAAGAGTCCGGCAATCGTCGATAGCAGCGAACCCGTCATAATTAGGCAGAGTAAAATCCAGGAGCACGAGATCGTACTGCCGTTCGTCTAGCGCCTGAAGCAAATCCGCTCGGTTGTCGACTACTGTCATCTCGGCGGCAAAGCCGGTTTCGGCGAGCTGCTCGTGCATGAGCTCGGCATCGGGGAGAGAGTCTTCCACACAAAGAACTCGCAGAGGTTCGCCGGGCGTTTTGGGGCTGATGATCTTCATGATTGCCGCTCCAAGTGTGGTTCATCGGGCTGGATCGGGACCTCGTTCATCTCGCTCCAAAATGTCCCCATGTGCTGAATCACTTTTCGGAATTCGAGGAAATCCACTGGCTTGACCACGTAAGCGTTAGTTCCAAGTTCATAGCTCAAAAGGATATCCCCCTTCTCCCGCGATGAGGTCCAGATTACAACCGGCAGATTCTTGAGCTGCGCATTGGCGCGTATTTCTCTTAGAACGTCTAGTCCGCTCATGAATGGGAGCTTTAGGTCAAGAAATATCACTACTGGTTTCGGAGTCTGCACTGATTCATACTCACCGCGACAAAGCAAGAAATCAAGCGCTTCAAGTCCGTCCCGAACGGCGACAACCTCCGCCTCAAGGTTCTGCTCGGCTAGCGCCTCAAAGACGAGCTCCACGTCTCTGGGGTCGTCATCGACGACGAGGATAGTCCTCTTGGAACTCATGACTTGCCCTCTAATCGCCTACTATGCATCTTTCTTGGGCTCTTGCTTCTGCTTGGGCAGGCTGAAATAAAACGTAGCGCCTTCGTTTGGCTTTCCTTCGGCCCACACTCTGCCTCCGTGACGCGCGACAATACGACTCACAGTGGCAAGGCCAATTCCTGTCCCTTCGAAGTTCTCATCGGGGTGTAGTCGGTGAAACGGCATAAACAGCTGGTCCAGGTACCTCATGTCAAACCCAAGCCCGTTATCGCGGACAAAGTACGTTGTTTCAGAGTCACTCTCCTCCGCGCCGATCTCGATCTCGGCAACCGCTCTGGACCTTGTGTACTTGAGGGCATTATCCAGCAGGTTGGCCCACACCTGTCCAATCAAGACCGGGTCTCCAGTAGCTGCAGGCAGCTGAGCTACATGCCACCGGATTTCTCGCGCTTCCATCTTCTCCCGGAGTATTTCCAATGTGTCTGAAACAAGTCTATTCATATCCACCTCAACGAACCGAATTTCTCCTCTTGTCGCGCGGGACAGCTGGAGAAGGCCGTTAATAAGTCTGCCCATTCGGGTCGCTGAGTCTGCAATAGCTTCTAAGTAATGGCGAGCAGTTTCGCTTAACTCTTCTGCGTGCCGTTCCAACAGAAGTTGAGAGTATCCGCTTAAATGCCTGAGTGGCGCCCTCAAATCGTGGGATACAGAATAAGTGAAAGCCTCCAGCTCGCGGTTTGCCGCTTGCAACTGAAGAGTTCGCTCGATTACTCGATTTTCCAGCTCCTCAGCGAGCTGTCTGAGCTCCTGTTGAGCTTTCTTTTCGCCAGTTACGTCTTCGTAAATATCTACCACGTACCTGTCTGAAGCACGCACCAGAGTGTGCTTCCACCAGCCCAGAAGCGTGTGGTTATCGCGAACAGCTACTTCGATCTGCTCCGGAGTGCCGGTTCGCCAAACTCGCTCTAGGGCTTCGATCAGGTGAGCAGTGGCTTGTCGCGCGAACGCTTGGTGCAGCGGTAGTCCGAGTACTGACTCGCCATCCACATTCTCCATCCTGGCACAAGCCGGGTTTAGGTCTCTTACCCTGAACTCTTCGCCCTGAGTAGTAGTCTCGTAAATGACGATGGCGGCCGGGCTGTGACTAAATAGATCTGACCACAGTATCTCGCTCTCCGGCACCTCGGAATGACCACTGCCTGGCTGCGGCTGCCATTCAGCGGCCTGGACGATGGCCACCATGGCCATTCCATTTGTTTCGGGGAGCAAAGCTACGTGGGTACATGCCTGGCGCAGGCTTCCGTCGCCAAGCAGGTAGTCGAGGTTATGAGTACCCTCTGGAAGGAGAACACCGTTAGTGGGAAGCTCGCCTTTGTGGGCAAGATAAGAGACAAACGGAGTACCGACGAGTTGTCCTTGTGGAATTCTTAGGTAATCGCTGAACGCTTTGTTGACGTAAACAAAAACACCAGCAGGCGAGACTATAGCAGTGGGAGTTGGATGTAGCTCCAACACAGCCGCCGCCACATCAAAAGAGGCATCATCCCGTCCGGAGGTCAGGCCTTTGACTGGCATGGCGTTTGTGCCTTAACGTCTCTTGCACGACGCGGGCAAGAGCGGATGCTTCCACCGGCTTAATGAGATAAGCATCTGCCGACAGCTCCCCCGGCTTCCCGCTGATCACTTGGTCGCTGTACCCAGTGCAAAGGATTATCGCCACGCTGGGATCGCGTTCGCGGATTTTCCGGGCAAGGTCATCTCCAGTCATTTCTGGCATAGACACGTCGATCAAAGCAAGATCGAAGTGGCGCGAGCCTTCGTCGATCAGACAAAGCGCCTCCCGGGCGCTGTTTGCCGTGAGTACCTCGTAACCCAGCCCACCGAGCAGCTCCTGTTGGAGTTTCGTAAAAGCGGGCTCGTCGTCGACCACTAAAATGGTCTCGTGCCCATGCGATTGGGTGGGAGTTTCTCCGGATCCGGATGACTCAACGGGCACCTCTTCTGAAAGCGGCAGGTAGACGCTCACGGTGTTTCCTTTTGCTTGGCTGGAGGTGACCGTAACAAATCCCTGATGACTTCTTACAATCCCTAGAGTCGCCGCCAGACCTAGATTTCGGCCTCGTCCTCTTCGGTGGGGATCGTAATATGGATCAAAAAGCCGCCCTCTTGATTCCTCACTGAGTGGCTGGGCGTTGTCGACTACGGCCAGCACAACGTATTCGCCGGGAGCGGTCTCGTGGAGGCGGGCTTCGTTGTCGTCCACCGTGACACGCCTGAGGATGACGCTTATCTGTCCATCTTGCTGACGTTCCACCGCGGCAAGAGCATTGGCACACAGATTGACGACAACCTGCTTTATTTGCCCGGCATCTGCAAAAACCAGTGTCGGAGCTGTCAGCAGATCTTGAGTGAGCTTCACGTTTTCAGGTACTGAACGGCGGAACAGCCGAATGGCCTCGCTCACAACCGGGCCAACGTCAACCAGCGTTCGCTGCGTGGGGCGTCGACCCGTAAAAGT
This sequence comes from Thermoleophilia bacterium, assembly GCA_026415615.1. Lineage (GTDB taxonomy): Bacteria > Actinomycetota > Thermoleophilia > RBG-16-64-13 > RBG-16-64-13 > JAOAGT01. The sequence continues at coordinate 422,802 of JAOAGT010000001.1, forward strand.
GAGTAACTCTCCGGTCACCTCGCTTGCTCTAAGCGCAGCCTGCCTGATCTCTTCAAGGTTTGAGCGATTTGGATCGTCTTCGGCCATGGCCTGCAGGGTAAGTTCAGCGAAGCCAAGAATTATGGAAAGCATGTTGTTAAAGTCATGAGCTACACCCCCGGCAAGAAGCGTTATGGCCTCTGACTTCTGAGCGGCCCAAAACCGCTGCTCGGCTCTGCGGAGCGCTTGCTCCATCTGCCGCTGGACAGTGATATCACGGCCCTGAAACAGGGCGCTCGCGCCCTCGCCCAAATTGACGAGGGGTCGCACACTTATCTCAAGGAGTATTTCTCTGCCCTGGGTAGTCTTAAACCGCGCCTCGAAGGGCCCGCTGCTGGTCTCATTGGTGCAAGCGCGAGCAAGGGCTTTGCTCAAGACGCCTTTGTGCTCTGGCGAGACAAAATCGAGAAAGTTAGTACCTAGCAGCTCTGCTGGCGCTATTTCCAAAAGACCGGCTGCACTGGGATTGGCTAACTCCACCAGACCATCTAGGGACAACACTACAAGTGCGTCTGAGGTGCTCTCAAATACGCTTCGGAACCGGCGCTCTTTGGCAGCAATTTGCTCTTCAGAGCGCTTAAGCTCTGAAACTAGTCTAAGCAGCTCCTCTTCTCGGCTGTAACGCTCGGTAACATCCTCGATAATGACAACCGCGCCCTGAACTAGGCCGTCTTGCTGTAACGGTAGGATGCGTGTGGTTTGAAGCATCTCCCGAGTTCCCTCTCCAGGCACTTCGGTTAAGAGGGGGATCAAGTACCGGTGAAAACGGTGGGAGAGCACTTGCGCCTCCCCAGCCAGGGCGCGTCTCAGATACTTCATGCGGGTTTCGTTTTGGAGTCCGGGAAGCACCTGAAGGAGCGGTTTTCCCAATGCTTCCTCGGGGGGCACACCGGTCTTGTCTGCTAGCCAACGATTCCAGACCAGCACACGTAGGTTCTGGTCTACGGCGAAGATCCCCAGATCTAGGTAATCGCAAAGCCGCCAAACCGGGAAGGGCGTGTCGTGAGCGGATGTTGCTGTCCTAGCTACCATCTTAGACCTTCGATGGCTGCGAGAAGTCTTTCAAGTGAGGAGACTCCCAGGACCAAGATCATGTACCCACCCACCGATCCGTGGAGCAAGCTAAAGTTTGTGGCTATCACTAAAGCGTATCTTAGTTCTTGGCTTTCGATCACAAGCGATTCAAGCAACGCCTGTACAGCCTCTATTTTGAGCCAAGGTACGGAGAAGCTTATGCTCATGTCTAGCATGTTGCTGAAAGTACCAAGGCATGCGTTAAGGAGGATATTGCCTACTTCGGTGAGTACCTCTCGCTCTGATTCTCCCAACCGCGGAGGCAGGACCCCGGAATCGGTGAGAAGCGAGCACAGGTGTCTGGCTCCCTCCGTGTCAACCATCAAAAGAGCATCTCCAGCGACGGGTCCAGAGAAGATCTGGTGCACCGTCACTACCTCGCCTGAGATCATGCCGGAAAAAGTACTCTCCAGGTCTTCTATGGCGCACAACGAGACGCGGGGGACCTCGAGAACCACTCGTCGACCTGTCAGCTCCGAAAGAGAGGCGGCGGCTCGACCGAAAGCTATGTTTATAAGCTCTACGAGACTATCTCGCTCTTTCTCGCTAAGTAGGGTCATCTTGAGACCTCCGGCTGGGCGGCTTCGCCTAGCTGGTCATGAAGCGCTCGTAATACAGACTCCCGCTGGAAAGGTTTTGTAACGAAGCCTGCCGCTCCTGCTTCCCGAGTTACTTGTACGCTGCTTTTCTGAATATCCGCAGTAGCTATGATGATTCTTGCGCTTGGGTCAAGCTCTCGCAAACGTGAGAGGACCTCGATGCCTCGCATCCCACTCATGATCAGATCAAGAAACACCACCTGCGGTTTGTGCAAGTAATATTGCTCGATTGCACTCATACCGTCGGAGGCTTCGATGACCTCGTGCCCTTCGGGCTCGATGATGCTGCGCAAGATCTTTCGGGAAAATGCGGAATCATCCACTATGAGGACCCGGGCCATTAAATCACCTCCAGAATCGCTGCCGCCATTTGGTCAAGGGGAACAACTCTGTCGCTAAGACCAGCCTCCTCCACCGCGCGAGGCATGCCATAAATGACACTGGTTTCCTTGGCTTCGCTAAAGACCAACCCTCCTGCCGCTTTTATTTCACGCGCTCCCTTTGCTCCATCGTTCCCCATTCCGGTCATTACTATGCCAAGGAGGCGCTCGCCATAAACCTTTGCAGCAGAGGAGAACATGACGTCAATCGACGGGCGGTGTAGCGAGTCAACCGGCCGGGTGTCAAGGTGCGCCCTGATCGATCCGTCGGGGGCGCGTCGAAAGGTGAGATGTTTCCCAGCGGGAGCGATGTAGACGGTTCCGGGTACGAGCGGTTCTCCCTGAGCCGCTTCTTTGACTTCAAGCGGCACTGCCGCGTTTAGACTTCGTGCGTAAAGCTCGGTATATCCCACCGGCATGTGAAGTACTACGGCAATTGGGACTGATATGGTTGGGGGGAGGGCCGAAAGGACGTGTTTGAGCGCCTGAGGTCCCCCGGTGGAAAGCCCAATAGCCACCAAATCGATTGTGCCCTTAGGTCGAGCGGGTGTAGGGGCTGGTCGAGCCGGAGTTCTTGCCGCCACAGCGAGTTTGTCAAGAGAAGCATTAACTGCACTTCGTACTGCCTGAGCTAATCTCTCTGCCACCTCGTACATCCGCTCGGAGGCCAGGGCTGTTGGTTTCTGCACAAGCTCGACAGCTCCAGCTTCAAGAGCGGCAAGGGCTGTGTCCCCACTCTCACTGGCGATACTCAACACTACTACAGGGATCGGCTTCCGACGCATTTGCTCTTTTAGAAACTGGATGCCGTCCATGCGTGGCATGATGAGATCCAGGGTTACCACGTCTGGTTGCAACTGTTCCACCCGGGCAAGAGCGTCCTCCCCATCTACGGCTGTACCAACAACCTCGACGTCTGGACAGGAATTCAGGATCTCGCGGACCACTTTGCGCACATATGCTGAGTCGTCCACCACTAGAACCCGAATCTTACCCTTACCGCTGTTTGACGCAGGAGTGTTGAGCTGCAGATTCATGATGATGTCCCTCCCTCACGCTTGACATACGCAAACGCGTTCCCAATCATCTGAAACTCAAAGCCGGTTTCCAGTCTGAGCAGCGACTCAGCAGCACCGAGAAAAAGGTATCCGGGGGCCGGCATGTGTTGGTAAAGGTTCTGGGCGATCTGTGCCACTGTCTCCTTCGAGAAGTAGATAAACACGTTGCGGCAAAAAACAATGGGAGACGCGTACTTACGGACTACCTCCGGGTCTAACAGGTTCGCCTTTTCCCAGGAAATGACTCGCTGCAGTTGGGGGTCTACCCGCCAACCATCGGTCTCCTGGAGAAAGTACTTCTCTTTGAGCTCCGGTGGCAAGAATCGGAATGCTCTCTCACCATAGACCCCGGCCTTCGCGCGCTCAAGCGCGCGGCTACTTACGTCGGTAGCCACGATTTCGACTCGTTTGGGATCAAGCAGTCCCGCTTCGCTCATGGCCATGGCAATCGACAAGGGCTCTTCGCCTGTGGAGCAGGCTGCGCTCCATATCCTAAGTTTTTTGCCCGGAAATCGCGAAAAGTAATCTGGAGCAATTTGGTTTGCCACTACGAGAATCTGATCAACTTCGCGCCAGAAGAATGTTTCGTTTACGGTCAGGGCGTCGGCTACCCGGTCCCATTCTTCGGCCGCTCGTTTTTCGTCGTAGCGAAGGAGGTAGTAGTAATCAAGGAGCGAGGGAAGACCCCGTGCCGTTACCAAGGGGGCTAGACGGTCGACAAGATAGTCGGTCTTGCCATCGTCAAAGTACAGTCCCAAACGGGCCTGTATGAGGTCGCGTAAGATGGCGACTACTTCGGGAATCGCACTGTGTGAGCGCGTGGAGTGCATTGCGCAACTCCCTCAGGTATGGACTAACCGTCTTGCGGCGGCGCGCACGCGTGGATCAGGATCAAACTTTTGTAGTTTCTCAAGGATTGTTTGCTCCACGGCGCTACCGAGAAGCTCAGATAGGCGAAGGGTACCTAGTCTCACGACGGCGTCGCTGTCGGCCAGACCCGCAAGAGCTTGCTTTGTTGTCTCCGGATGTTTCATTCGCAATAGCGCTTCTACCGCGGTCAATCTGGCTGCTGAGTGAGGATGGTGGACTCCTACGCTTAGCCCCGGGGCACTTCTTGGGGTCAGGCTTACCAGGGCCTGCACAACCTTTCTGCGGAGAACAGGGTCGACAGATAGAGCAAGCAGAGCCCAGACAGATTCGCTACTTCCCAGACGGGCAAGAGTCTGAAGAGCAGCGTCGGTGATGTCCTCGTCTTCCTCTGTCGCAGCCAGGTTAGTGAGCAAGGCTGTGGTCTTGAGGCTCGGGAACCCTGCAAGTGCGTTGATTGCTGTCACGCGGCTCCGTTTCTCCCCGCGATCGACTAGCCGGTGCAGCTCTTTCTCGGCTGCCGGTGCTGCTGAGCGACCAAGTGCGCGAATGGCTGCCGCTTGCACATCGGTTTCGGGTGAATTTGCCAGGGCGACAATAACTTCCAATGAAGCCGCCACTCCCTCTCTGGTGAGCGCGTCTAGGGCTGCCGCTCGTACTGGGGGGGCAGGGTCGGACTGAGCCGCGCTCAACAGAAGCGCTGTGAAACTTGGATCACGCTTGCGTTCGAGAGAGCGGCAAGCATAGTAGCGCACCCACATATCTGGGTCTTTGAGAAGCTCGGCAAGTTGTTGACTGATACGTGGTGCCTCGATGTGTGCAGATGCGCGTGTCGCAGCCGCTCGCACCAACGGGCTAGGGTCGGCAAAAGCTTTAAGCAAACAGTCAATGATCTGCTCCTCTGTGAGAACAGCATCCTGAAAAGGAAGATGCTCTACGGCCGCCGCCCGCACAAAATCCTCCGGGTCCTCTGTTCGTGCGAGGAGCAGCGGCACCAAGGTAGTAAACCCAAAATAGCCCGCAATTCTCACTGCCGATTCGCGTACCACAGGGTTAGCATCCTCTAGACTCGCCCTTACGCGCTCTTCAGTCTCAGGGTGGCCTAGAGAGTTGATGGCTCCGATAACGGCCTCACGCACGTCGGCGTCGGCATGACCGATCTGGGAGTAGAGCCCTTCGAAGGCAGATCGGTCCCCAATCTTGGCAAGAGAGTCAGCTGCCACTGCCGCCAGAGCAGGGTCGCTGGTTAGCACCGTAAGCAAGGTTTCAACCCCGCCTGTGTCGCCAAGCCTTCCCAAAGCGACAACTGCAGCTCGTCTCACTTCTTCGTTCTCATGGCGGACTTGATCTCGAATGAGCGACAGCAGACGCCCGCCAGTGCGGCTCAGGCGACTAATCACGGTAGGCGTTGCTTTGCCTCTACCAATAAAGTCAGCCAGGGCCTGGTCGGCTTCGCTGTCTTGTAGCCAAGTCAAAACAACCGCGATTGCCTCGGCAAGTTCGGCTGTTTCCTCTGTTTGCAGCGCTGTTATCAACCTCTCCTTTGCTGCCGGACTCACGCTTTGAGCTACCAGACTTCGGACTTGCTCACCCTCTCCCCAGGTGTTCTCGTATCGCTCCCAAAGACGGACAAGGGCGCGGGCCACAAGTGAAGTGGAGTCGGGTGCGTTCTCAAGCAGGGCCACAATAGGAATGACAGCTTCGGCCGAGCCTACCTCGGCTAGGACCTCAAGAGCTTCTTCACGGAAAAGATCGCTGTCTAGGAGCTTAGTCATTGACTCAAAAGCTGCTGGGCTACCGATGTTTCTCAGCGCCTCAAGAGCAACAAACGATAGGTAAAAGTCATCCGTAGCCGCTATCTCACTAAGTGGCTCAACCGCTTCAGTGGCTCTAAGCCGGCCAAGCGCCTCGATCACGTGATATCTGACGTTGGCGTCAGAGTCCTCCAACGCCTCTATTAAATCGGGGACCGCTCGAGGATCTTCCCTTTCCGCCAGAACCATGGCGGCATGCATGCGTACCTCAGGGCGGGGATCCTTTAGTCGCTCGAGAAGCAGAGGCACTACGTCTATGTCGGTTGTGGCCAGTGCAGACACTGCAGAACCTAGGGCGGCTGGGTCGGGATGTTCTGTCTCAATGGTGTCCAGAAACGAGGCAACCCGGTTTTCTTGGAGCAGACTGCCTACTTGCTGATCTTCCAGGGGGTGTAGAACCCTTCGAGCTGTTAGCCCGGACTCCTCTACCAGATTTCGGATGACAATGGCGGCTCCCGTAATGTCCTCTTTTCCTACGGGGAAGATGGTGAGCTCTTGTCGGGCGAGACCGACGGTCGTTTGTGGGTCGCTAGCCCGAGGGGGAGAACACATGAACCCGTGGGCAGGCAAGGCAAGTACCTGAATAGTTCCCAGGGTAAGTGTTTCTCTCAGTGCCGCAACTACGGCGGGCTCTACATCTGGCACAAGGTCCGTAAGAACCCGGCCGCAAGCCTCGGCTGCCGACATCCCGTATGCGCTTTCGAGATCGCTGTCCCAGTGAGTGATAACCAAATTTGTGTCGACGGCGAGCAGCCCTATTAGAGCCGAGCTTGGCTCCATACCACCGAAGTCCAGATGTTTAGGTGAGTGCTTCATACGGCCTATCGCCGGTTACGCAAGTTCCGCTGCGATCTCAGAAAGCTGATCAGCCGTTTCCACCAACTGCTTTGCGATTGCACGAGTTCTCTCAGAGCCAGTGAGATTTTGCTTGGTTACCTCGCCGATTTCGGCGAAGTGCTTGGTTAGCTCTTCTGCCGCTTCCGAGTTCTCCTTGAGAGACTGTGTTATGGTCCTTATTTCTTGGCTGATCGAATCCACGGCGGTCGAGATTTCCTTCACGGCTCGAGTCTGCTCGAAGCTTGCCTTGGCCACGGCATCGATTTCTTTGCGCATCTGATCTACGCTTTGCGCGATCTGCTTGATTGCGGATGCTTGCTCTTCCATGGCTTTATTGAGCGCAGCATTGGTGGCGGTTATGCCATCCATCTCGGAGGCGATGCTTTCGATTGCGTTGCCTTGTTCGGCAAGGGTCGCCGCTGTTCGTGTCGCTCCCGCCTGGATTGAGGCAAAGATCTTGCGGATTTCCTCCGCTGCGGCTGCCTGCTGGGAAGTGGCCTGACGCAGCTGCTCAGCCATACGGGCTACGTCCTGGGCTGCTTTTGCAATCTCCTGGGCTGCACGCGATTGCTCTTCTACCGCCTTGGTTACTTCTGCTGAGGCTCTGCGCACGCTTGCGTTGGAGCGGGTCAGCTGTTCCGCAGCAGCGGCCTGTTGCGCCATGGCTGCGGAGATCTCCCGGGCCTGTTCTGCCGTGCGAGAGACAGCCTCAAGCACGCGCTGGCCCGCGACCAGCTGCTCCTGGGTCGAGCTGGAAATCTGCTCGACAAACTGGGCCGACTGTTCCACCGCATTCATAATGCGGCGCAGGCCACCAACGGCCGACTCCGCAAGGCGTGTGCCTTCGTCGGCAACCTGCTGCCCGGCCCTTGTTACTTCGACAGCGTCTTGGACCGCTTCTTGAAGAGCACGGACTATGGCCGCTATGTCGGCAGTGGCCTGAGCAGACCTTTCTGCCAAGTTGCGGATTTCCTCTGCTACCACAGCAAAGCCGCGCCCAGCCTCGCCTGCTCTAGCTGCCTCTATAGAAGCGTTGAGCGAAAGCAGGTTGGTCCGCTCGGCCATTAGATTAATAGTCTCCACTATCTCGCCGATGGCCGAGGCTCTTCGTCCAGCTTCGTTAACCACAGAGGCAGAGCGGTCAATAGACTCTTTCACGCGTGTTATCGCAGAAATACTCTCCTGCACCAAGCGGGCGCCCTCCTCCGCGTCTCCGGCGGCCTTGTGGCTCACGTCGCTTGCCTGGCGGGCAAGTTCAGCTACAGCGTGCACAACCCGATCCATTTCCGTCGCCGAGCCGGCAGCCTCAGCGGACTGCTCAGCAATGTGTTGAGCGCTCTGGGCAACGCTTCTTACCGAGTGAGACAGCTCCTCGGCAGCGCTGGCGGCGTCTTCAACGTTTGAAGTTAGTCCTCGGGAAATCCCACTGACCTGCTCGATTGAGGCCGCCATCTCGTTTATAGAAGAAAGTGTCTCCGCGGCGGCGGTGGATAGCGTGTCTGCCATACTTGACACTTCTTCAAACGAGCGCGCCATTTCCTCAACAGAGGCGGTGGTCTCGGTAATCGCGGAGGAAAGCTGGTCGGTATCCTCGGTCATGCTTGTTACACCGGCAGCCGTGCTACGCAGAGCTTGATTCACTTCTTCGACCGCCTTGGACATCTGTTGCGACATGTCCACCACAGCGGATATTGACTGGGCGACCTCCTGGGCGGACGTTGCCGTCTCGTCTACGGCAGAAGCGATCTCCCCCATGTTACTAGCGAGACCTTCGAAGGAAGCAGTCAGCTCCGCTGCAGAAACCGAGATTCTCCCAGCAGCGTCCGAAACAGCGGCCGCCCGAGTGCTTGAATCTCGGAAAGAAGCTGAAGCCTCTGCGACCACTCCCGAGGTCTTCTGCAGGGTCTCCAACTGTCTTTGAGCTCCCGCAGCTACGTTGTCCGTCTCGGAGGCGACACTATCTGCATGAACCTTTACTTGCTCTGCCTGGCTGCGTACCTTCTGTGCCAGAGTTCGCACGCGTCTTACTTTGGGAAAGAGCGCCATGTTGGGACCTCCTTGGAGAGCGTAAACAACCTACATCAGGTCCTGCCGCGCCTGGATGGTCGCGGTCTTTTTGGCGAGTCGTCCTGTCTCGCTGGAGTGGGTTGCTCCAAATGGATCACCTCATTGTGAGCGGCCTCCACCGCTGTCTTAAGCCAATGATCAGTGCGAGCAGTGCCAGCGAGGAGCTGTTCGACACTTAGGATTAGGATCAGCCTGTCTTTTAGCTTGGCCACTTGGTTAAGGAGGCCGCCGCTGACTTGATCCAGGTGCTCGGGCGCGGGCAGGATCTCTTCTTCGGAGAGGCGGACAAACTCACGCGCGCTGTCCACAAGCAAGCCCACCAAGCGGTTCTCGTGTTCGACAACCAAGATCCTGTTTCTAGGTGAAAAAGCAGCTCTCTCGTGTCCGAAGCAGGAGCGCAAGTTAATTACTGGAATCGCTTGGCCGCGGGAGAAGGTTATTCCCTCGACAAAGTCTGGAGTATTCGGTACCGGGGTAATGGTCCCAACCATTTCAATATGGCGCACCGCGCTGCTGGGTATTCCGTACCAAGCTCCTGCTACCTCTGCCACTATCACGGGTTCCAGTTCGGCTGTCGACTTATGCATCGGCCACCTCCAAGCCAGGATCACCCTGCGCTTCTAGAGTTGCAAGGTTGTCTAGCAGGCTAGAGCCTCTGGCAGCGCGGGCCCACCGCACCAGCCCCAGTGGATCGACAATGAGGACGACCTGTCCTGCACCGGTTTCAGAGGCTCCAGCTATTCCAGGGATGCGTAGCAGTGGATCTGGAGTTGCGTGGACCACAATTTCTTGGGAGCCAAGTACGCGGTCAACAAGCAAACCTGCCCAGTGTGGATGCGCGCCTACCACTAGTGCGTGTCGCACCTGTGCAGATGCCGGACGAAGCTGGTAGATTTCGCCAAGGTCAAGTAAGGGCAGGATTGTGTCCCGATGGGAGATCATCTTGGTGCCCTCAAAGTCAACGATGGCTTCTTTCTGAACCTCGACGATCTCGCGCAGCGAAAGAAGCGGCACAGCAAAGACCTGATCTCCCGCGCGAGCAATCACTGCGTCGACAATTGAAAGCGAGAGAGGAAGTTGAAGAATAAACTCGGTGCCCTTCCCGAGTGTGGTCGCGAGGGAGAGCTCTCCTCCGAGCTGCTCCACAGTCTCGCGTACTATGGTTAGGCCTACTCCTCTTCCGCCTGCCAGGTCCGCCTCTGTCCTCGTGGAAAAGCCGCTTGCCGTTAGAATGTCGAGTAGCTGGTCGGCGTCAAGCGGTTCATCGAGTTTTAGAAGACCAGCCTCAGCTGCTCGCCTTCGCACCAACGCTTCGTCAATTCCCGCCCCGTCGTCTGCTACTGAGATCACGATGACCTCGCCCATGGCTCTTGCTCGAAGCATCACGGTGGCCTGTTCGGGCTTACCCGCCTTAGCTCGCTCGCCTGGTGTCTCTATCCCGTGCGCGACAGCATTTCTAACCAGGTGGAGGAGGGGATCCAAAAGGCGTTCAACCACCAGCTTATCTATCTCGGCGTCGCTACCCTCGGTGATTACGCGGACCAGCTTGTTTTCCTCTCGGGCAAGGTCGTACACAGCAAACTTGAGTCTTTCGAAGATTTCGCCGATGGGAACCATGCGCGCCCGCATGACTGCTTCGCGCAAAGCTCGTACTTGTCTTTCCAAGGTGGCGGAGTGTTGTTGCAGTGTCTGCCACTCCGCGGCCTCGATCTTGCCCCTAAGCTGTTTAAGGGAAGAGTCAAGCCTATTCCGTGTAAGCACAAGTTCGCCACACATGCGCATGAGCTCGTCGAGGCGGGAGAGCTCCACCCGTACCAAGGCAGACGGGGCGACTGGCGAGAACTGCTCTTGTCGGACCGTCCCCTTGCCAGCAGGCGTCGGGCGCTCGGCTTGAGACGAGACCTTGGAAACGTCGCTTTCTCTGTCGTCGGCCTTACTCCAGGAGAGGCCCAATTCTGCAAGTTCGGGGATTTCGCTCACGTCACCTGATAGACGGACCTTGAAGTGAAAAGCGACTGCCCCACCCTCTTCGATTATGGGATAGGCGCTCAGAATCTCTCCGTTAGCTTTCAGAGTTTCACGTACGGTCTCTACGTTTACGCCTTGCTGCGCCAACTCCTGGCTTGGCACAAATTTGAACAGGTAAACTTGGGATTCCGGCTTGCCCTGCTTGTTTTTCGCCTCAGCCTCTGGTTCTTGGATAGAACTCTGCGTTTCCTCCTCTACGGGTGTCTCCAGCGCCGAAACAACCGAGGCAGCCAGGTCGGCGATGTCAACGCTTTCGCCCCTCTTGCGGGCAGTAAGTGCCTGCTCCAGCAGCTTAACTGCATCTGTCAAAGCTCCCAACGTCTCCGTCCGGAAGGCTACTTCGCCGCTTCCCAAGCTCCGAAGGTAACTTTCCACTTTGTGGGCTAGATCCCCCGCCTCTGAGAAGCCCACCATCATTGAGAGGCCCTTAATGGTGTGGAAGCGGCGGAGCAATTCAGAGACAAACGCCTCGGAGGCGGTCGGGGTCGCTGACTCAGAGCCAGCCAGATCCACAATCATGCGCTTAATGTACGATAAGTGCTCGTCACACTCAGCGAAGTAGTCGTCGAGAAAAGCGGAGAAAATCTCTCTGTCGTTGTTCTGGTTCATTTCGCAAGAATCTGCGCGATTCGACTGGCGAAAAGGTCGGGAGAAAAAGGCTTTGTGAAGTAATCGGCGGCGCCAAGAGCGCGAGCCTCGATCTGGGTCTGTTGATCTGTTCTTGTGGTTAGGATGACAACAGGTATGTGACTCAAACTCATGTTATCTCTTAGAAAGCGAAGGAACTGTAAGCCATGCATGTCTGGCATGTTGATGTCTAGCACTATGAGATCAACTGTTCCTAGGGCCAGCTTCTCAATGGCTTCCAGTCCGCTTGCAGCCTGCACATAGTTGTAGCTGGGTCCGAGGCAGGCCATCACCATTTTTCGCATGGTGGGCGAGTCGTCCACCACGAGGAGAGTTCTTGCAGTGCTGGTTCCCTTGCTATATGACATGTCTGCTATTTGTGGCGTCTTTCCTGTATGGTGTCTTTTCCTGTTCCGGTTACCAATATTTTCGGCAATATTCAAAGATTTCATGCATGGAAGCCATTCACTCTTGTAAAACGTAGAGCGTGGTTACCTAGTAGGCTTTCCCATTCCGATCTTGACCCGCTTGCAAGCCTGTGTTAGAAGTAAGGCTCGCGCAGGAGGCTTTTCCGGGCAAAGGTCCGGGTAAGCTGTTTGGGAAGCCGGTGCAAATCCGGCGCGGTCCCGCCGCTGTAACCGGGGACGAAAGCCGCAGGCGCCACTGTCGCCTTGGTGATGGGAAGGCGCGGCAAGTAGGGTGATCCGGAAGCCAGAAGACCGGCCTGCGTGCGGGTGGCCGATCTCCCCTCGTGGAGCGGGGGATGTCGGTTGTCCATTGGAGGGCGGAATGCGGCGCCCCTGGGCCTCTGCGGCCCAGGGGCGCTTCTTCTTGTAGACTCGCTCGTCGCCCTCGGCATGACACGTTTCCCTACAGGAAGGCAAACGGATGGCAGATAGGCAGAAGGCCATTTACTTAATCCGTCACGGCCGAACCGAAGGTAATGTCTCGGATCGGCTTGCCGGTTCCACCGATCAGCCTCTTGATTCGTGTGGCCTAAGCCAGGCGGAGGACCTGGCTGTCTGGTTTGCCTGGCGACTAAAGCTCTCTCCGGAAGACAGGGTCTTGGCAAGTCCCGGTCGGCCATCGGTGCTTTGCCTTTCAAGCCCGCTTATGCGAGCGCGGCAAACTGCAGAAGTCGTTGCTGCTCGGCTTGGTGTGCCAGTGGTCATCGACGGGGATCTTGCGGAGATGGACTTTGGCGACTGGGAGGGGCGCACCGTCAAAGACATTGTGACGGAAAACCCTGAAGCCTTCGAAGTGTGGTTGTCACCCGAGGATGACACTTGTTTTCCGGGAGGGGAGACCTTGCGCGCTTTCGAAGAGCGTACACACCGGGCGCTCAGACGAATCATGGCTGTTGAGGATGAGGTCGTGCTCGTCTTTACCCACGGGGGAGTTGTACGAACAATGGCTTGCGCTCTCCTCGGGCTTGGGCGCGAGAGCATGTGGAAGTTCAAGCTGGACCCAGCGGCTGTGCTCTACTTCGACGTGTATGGGGAAAGCGCCGTTCTTGCTGGCCTTTGGAATGCCGTGGACCGGTGGGCGCCGCTCTCAGACAGCCAGACGCGCCCGTACAAGCGAGCTCCTGGTTGTCCGTCCCCCTAGAGATTTCAACAGGGAAACAGGAGGCTTAAGTGGGAGCCATAATCCTTATCACCGGAGGATGCCGAAGCGGCAAGAGCAGTCTCGCCCAGCATCTTGCGGAGCTAATTGATCCTCCCAGGATCTTTGTGGCGACGGGGATTGCCACAGACGAGGAGATGATGGATCGCATCCGTCGCCACCAGGAGGCCCGGGCCGCTCGGGGCTGGAACACGCTGGAAGAGTCAGTGGAGCTGGCTGGTGTTCTTGCGTATCTGCCGTCAGAATCTCCGGTTGTTGTCGACTGCCTATCTCTCTGGATAAACAATCTGATGTGGGCGGCGCCCACTTCCCGAGTCGAAAATCAGGGGGAATGCGAAGTGGCCGCCGCAATGTCGACGCTAAGCGAACAAGAGGTGGCGATCAAGTGCGCAGACATAATTGAAGTCTGTCGCTCCCGCAGTGGGCCAACGATTTTTGTGACCAACGAAGTCGGTATGGGTGTGGTCCCGGGTACAGCGGCGGGGCGGCTGTTCCGAGATCTACTTGGACGTTGCAACCAGGTTATGGCGCAGGAGGCGGACTTGGTTGTGTTGATGATAAGCGGCCTTCCTTGCGTCATTAAGAGCTTGGCGAGGACTGACGAGCAGACGAAAAACGAAGTGGAGGGGTATTTCCGTGAGCTTGTTAACTGAAACCATTGGTGCTGTTGTTCCTCCGTCCGCAGAGGCCAGGACTGCCGCACGAGCTCGGCTTGAGCAACTGGCCATGCCCTACTGGGCTCTTGGACGCCTGATGGATCTGGCTGAAGAGCTAGCGGGCATGACGGGCTCCACAAAGCCGCCTGTGGAGCGCAAGACAGTGGTCGTCATGGCCGGCGACCACGGCGTGGTTGCCGAGGGCGTCAGTGCTTATCCCCAGGAAGTTACCGTCCAGATGGTGGCTAATTTTGTGGCTGGAGGAGCTTCTATCAATGCTCTTGCCCGTCACGTCGGGGCCAAGGTAGTAGTGGCGGATATGGGAGTGGCGGGCGACCTCGGTCAACTGGGAGACGCCATTATCCATCGCAAGATAGCTCCCGGAACACAAAACATCGCTGCCGGCCCAGCCATGACTCGAGAGCAAGCCGTTGCCGCTGTTGAGGCCGGTATTGGTATTGCGCGCGATCTGGCGAATGCCACTGATGTGTTTGCGACCGGAGAGATGGGGATAGGCAATACCACCCCTAGCAGCGCTATTGTAGCTGCGCTAACCGGCGCTGACCCCGCCGAGGTGACTGGAAGAGGCACTGGCCTAGATGATCGTCAGCTCCAACACAAGATAGACGTGGTTAGACGTGCACTTGAGGTTAACAAGGTCTCAACCGAAGACGGCATCGATGTGCTAGCTAAACTGGGCGGATTTGAGATTGGCGGGATCGCCGGTCTTATCCTGGGAGCGGCGGCGCTGCGCAAACCAGTTGTGATTGATGGCTTTATATCTACAGCTGGCGCGCTTATAGCTCAGGCTTTGTGTCCGCTTGCTACCCACTACATGGTTGCCGCTCACCTGAGTGTGGAGCGAGGTCATCGCTTGGCTTTGGAGAAGTTGGGGAAAAAGCCGCTTCTTGACATGGATCTAAGGCTGGGAGAGGGCACGGGAGCAGCCTTGGCCATGCATTTGGTGGAGGCTGCCGTGCGTGTTCTTACCGAAGTGGCTACTTTTGAAGAAGCCGCCGTTTCTCGTTCGGCCGGATGATGCCTGGATGCGCTGTGTTTAGAGCACTTTTTGCCGCTCTTAGTTTTCTAACGATCCTGCCTGTCCCAACCTCATGGGGTGGGGATGGGCAGGGCCTTAGACGCAGCGTTTGGTGGTTTCCCGTCGTGGGGGCGTTTCTGGGTGGAATAGCGGTGGGAGTCTGCTACGGTCTTGACCGAGTACTCCCACCGCTTGCCGGAGGCGCGCTCATTGTCTGTCTGCTGGTTGTGCTCTCAAGGGGGCTACATCTGGATGGGCTGGCAGACACAGCGGATGGCCTCTTGAGCTGCCAGCCCAGAGACCGGGCCCTGGCCATCATGCGGGACAGCCGCACTGGCGCCATGGGCGTGATAGCTGTCGTCTTGGTCTTGCTCCTTAAGGTGGCGTTTCTTGGCTCCCTGACCATAGACGGTGAGCGTCTTGAAGCTGTATTTCTTATGCCCTTCCTGGGCCGATGCGCCATCTTGGTGGCCATGGGGGCCTTTAAATACGCACGGCAAGAGGAAGGGCTGGCCACTGCGCTAGCGGTGCAGGGCCGCATACGCTTGCTTCTTCTGTTGTGGGCGACCGCTGCGAGTGTCGGGGCGGCCTACGGTGTTGCCGGGCTCTCAGGGGTGGTTGCAGCCGTAGCGTGTATTCTGTTTGCGGGGATTTTTGGGTTGGTGTGTCGCCGCAGGCTGGGCGGGTACACAGGGGACACGCTAGGGGCCACTAGCGAAATTGCCGAGTGCATTCCTCTCCTAGTCATTGCTCTTTGGCAGGGAGCGTAGACGTTGGTAACCCACGGCGGGAACCTTAGAGAGTTATCCCAGATTGCCGGGTTGCCCCCAGAGGATTTGCTTGATTTTTCGGCCAACCTTAACCCTTTGGGGCCGCCGGACTGGCTGGCGGAGGTTATCACCGCTCATCTGGATGAGCTAGCCCACTACCCTGATCCGCAGTGTTCTGACCTGGTCGCCGCGCTTGTCTCTAAGCATGAGGTCCCAGCGGAAAGAATAGTTCCTGCCAACGGCTCCTCTGAGTTGATTGCCTGGCTACCCCGCGTGTTTGAAGTGGGGACAGCGGTAATACCCGTTCCGTCTTATACCGAGTACGAGGCAGCGTGCAGGGCGGCGGGACTCGAGGTGCGGCGCCTGCTTCTCGGCGAGAGTCTGAATTTCGTCATGGATTTTCAAAGACTGGCGGGCTCCCTACGGGGAGGAGAGCTGGTGTTCTTGGCACGGCCGAACAACCCCACGGGTCAGTTTTTCTGCGCCGCGGAGTTCCTGGATCTGGTCTCGGACTTTCCGTCTTGCTGGTTTGTGGTGGACGAAGCTTTTGTTGAGTTCGTTGAGGAGGAGGAACAAGAAGAGACAAGAGGAGGGCAGGGATTCACCAAGGAACGCGAGGCGATCATGCGCGCAGATCTGCCCAACGTGGTGGTACTCCGTTCTCTTACCAAGCTGTATGCCGTACCGGGCCTCAGGTTAGGATTCGCAGTTGCCTCGTCGCACGTGTGCGACGCACTGCGGACGGCCATGCCTCCGTGGTCGGTCAACGTCCTTGCGCAGGCGGTAGGAGCCAGGGCTGTCCTGGACGACTCGTATATGGCGGTCACCCGCAAGTTTGTCTCGCAAGAACGCAGATGGCTTGCCGAGCGTCTTGCGGAAATAGATGGTCTCCGTGTGTTTCCAAGCGTTGCCAACTACATCCTGGTAAAGGTTGAAGGCGGTCCAGCAGGGCTCTTGGGTGACGAACTTGCGCTTCGTCTTCTTCGCCATGGCATCGCCATCAGAACATGTGGCGACTTTGCTGGTCTTGGCGACCAATATTTTCGCGTAGCGGTGCGCACCAGGTCCGAAAACGAAAAACTCATTAAGACTCTTGGCGCTCTGCTGGGCTGCCAAAGGCTTGAGGCGCACCATAAGCATAACCAGGCGCACATTGAGCAGGCGCACATTGAGCAGGCGCACCCTGGGGGCTTACATATTGAGAGTTAACGTGGAACTGGAGCTAACGCAGCGTACAAGACTCATCCTCGTCTCCCTGGCAGTGGACGCTCTTCTTGGTGATCCGCGCTGGTTTCCTCACCCTGCCAAGTTGACTGGTCGGCTTGCTCTACGGCTCGAAGCTCTTACGAGAAAACATATTGCCAACGAGCGGCTTGCGGGCTTTGCAACTGCAACTGCTGTGATCTTGTCTTCTGGACTGGTTACCTTTGCCTGCACCCGGGCAGCGCGTCTGATTCACCCCCGCCTTGGCCAAGCCGCTCAGATACTGGTGTTTTGGACAGCTATCGCCCCTCGCGATCTGGCCGATCATGCGCTTGCCGTACATCGAGCTCTTGTTAGAGGAGACCTAGATGCGGCAAGGACCTTGGTGGGCAGGATGGTGGGGCGTGATGTGGCGGAGCTTGGTCCACCCGAGGTAGTGCGGGCAGCCGTGGAGAGCGTGGCGGAAAACACCGTGGACGGAGTAACTTCGCCGCTTTTTTACGCGTTTGTGGGCGGGCCGGTGGGCGCGGCGGTGTTTAAGGCCATAAGCACATTGGATTCAACGTTTGGCTATCGCAACGAGCGGTATCTGAAATTTGGCTGGGCCTCAGCCCGGGCGGACGACATAGCCAACTACATTCCGGCCCGGGGGAGTCTCGGCGCTTTTGTCCTGGCGGCGGCTGTGTTGCGTCGGCGCGCACGGCGGGCCTTACAGGTAGCTCTGCGCGATGGCTCCAAACACGCAAGTCCAAATTCTGGCCTCGCGGAAGCAGCTATGGCCGGGGCGCTCGGGGTTCAGCTGGGGGGTCCGCTAAAGCGAGGGGGAGAGACCATACAGCTTCCCACTCTCGGTGATCCAGACCATCCTCTGGAGCCTGGCCACATAAGACAGGCTGTCGCGCTCATGGCGGCCACTACCGTTGTGTGGACGGCTCTTCTCTGTATGGGGACGCGGGTTCTAGCTCGGCTTATGTGACCGCTGGGACTGGCACAATCTCTTAAGCCATATCTGGCATCCCGCTGCCGCCAGAGTGACGATCAAAATAATGGCAATGATCCCCAAAGCATGCTCCTTATCGGCTGCCTGTCACTTGGTCAACGCTGCTTAGAACCAAAATTGCCCTTCTGGGGCCTCTGGCTCTTCGCTACCTACGGATATTCGCGAAGCTGGGGATTGACTCCTGCAGCGGAACCGCAGAACTCGGAGTGTTTGGCGTGGAGGTATCGGTTGCGGGGTTAGGCGCCATCATGTCTCTTGACGCAGCGCCGGCTATTTCCAGATTAGGGATACCAAGCACGTCCAGCACGTTAGTGAGTGGGGCGTTCACTGTATGCTTGGCGGCTTCTTCTACGATCTTGCTCTTTGGCTCGAAAGCAACAGACGTCCCTACGCTGCGAAGCAGACAAACGTCATTTACATTGTCGCCTACAGCCACTGTTTCGGACGGTCTTAGCCCGGCAGCAGCGGCCAGATGCAAAAGCACGTTTGCCTTGCAGGAATAGTGCTCTTTGCAGCCGTACTCTGCGATGGTTGCTGGAGCAACCGTGAGCTCTCCGGTTGCGCGCCCGTGACGGAAATGCATCAGGTGGGCCACGCAAGAGTCAGCAAAAACACGCCGGCGTACAATCTCAGCAGCTACGTGAAAACTGTCGGTGACCACAACCACTCGGTATCCAGCTTTGCGCAAGGCTACAACAGTTTCGGGAGCGCCGGGTACTAGAGGCATCGAACGCGCCGCTTCTTCGAAGATTTCCTTGTGAACGCCGGCGAAAAGCGAGGCAATCATTTGGGCTCTTTGCTCATTCGTAAGAGTGTGGTTATCGAGCAACAGGTCAAGCTCTGTGCTTACACCTACGCGTTCGGCAACTTCAGCCACGTACCGACCGTTCAACAGGACGCCATCCATGTCCAGCAAGGCATGTCGCGCGGGAGCGGTCGTTAGGTCGGCATTCGGAAGCAACGCGGCGCGGACTCTGCGTTCGGCTTCCTCCATCTCACGCACTGAGTTGATGCTCAACCGTTCGTATCTCCATGCTCGGTCGAGGATCACTCTGGCTACTTGTTTGGCCATTACGCCCAGCGCCTCAAGAGACTGGCTTTCGTGAACAATCCGCCCAATGTGGACCTCGCATACTGCGGCTCCTTTTGCCACCACCGAGTCGATGAGAAGTCCAACGTCGACCCCGTAGTCGTTTTCGAAGCGAAGTCCGCGAAAGAGGGAGGTGCGCGCAGCCACGATGCCTCCCAGCGGTTGTTGGAATCGCTCTAGCTCGGGGAAAAACGCGGAGAGAAGAGGGCGGGCGGTTAGCACTGTGACTCGACCAGCCTCGCGACTGAAGGCGGCCTTCACTAGGTCGGCCTCTCCCGCCAGGATGGGGTCGGTCATAACTTCGACAATATCCGGCCTGATATCTTCAAGGTCAGCGTCAAGGAACAATATGATTTTGCCCTGGGCTACCCTAACGCCATCTTCCATGGAAGCACCCTTGCCCAAGAGGGTGCTCATCATGACACGCGCTCCCGCCTGGGCGGCCATCTCCACGGTGTCGTCAGTGGATCCGTCGTCAACTACTATGACTTCTCGCACTCTGGAGCTCTTCTTGACCACACGCACGAGGCGGCCGATCGTTCGAGCTTCGTTGAGGGCTGGAATGATCACGGTTACTGGAGCCGGGCCAAATTGCGTCCTGCTGTGCAAAAAGATCTCGGTTGGACGAAAATTTTCGCGCAGAGCCGCGGCAAGCAACTCTTTGCCACGGACAGTGGGGAGCAGGTGGCCCAGGCACGGCCACTCCACGGCTTCTGCGTTAGTCAAGCGATGGGCTGATTCCTCAACGGTTAGGCGTGACCAACTCAGGTGTTCGGCAAGGTCGTCTAGGGAGACAGCCGTCTGAAACTCTTCGCTGAGTTGAAACAGAAGTTGGAGAAAAGCAATCTCCCGCTCGCCAATCGCAGCTGGCGGGTTGGTAAAGTCCGAGGGATGGTAGTTGGGATTTCCTTTTGCCATGTCGCCTCTTCTTCTGCTTTTCTTGTCTGGCGCGTATGGTTTTTCGAAGGGCTTAGACGCTGGCTGTCGGGCGCAAAGCGTAGGTACTTGGTGTAACAGATGTGTAACAAAGAAGTTACAGAGAGCGCAGTTGAACCTGACCACGATCCAGGTTTGGTTGGACCAGCGTCTTTGAAGACACGCGTGTTGCCTCTAGTCGCCCTCTTGCTCTTGGCTTTGATCTGGGGTTACTCCTGGGTGGTAATGAAGGTAGCTCTCGACTACTGCCCGCCGTTCTTGTTTGCCGCTCTGAGAACCTTTCTGGGAGCGATTGCGTTGTTCGTGGCGCTCATACTGCTCCGTCGACCTCTACGACCACGAGCGCTTGGTGGCACAGCAGTGCTTGGTCTGCTTCAGACCACCGGATTTGTTGGATTTCTCACCTGGGCTTTGGCTACGGGAGCAGCAGGGAGGACCTCCGTTCTGACGTATACGATGCCCTTTTGGCTATTGCTCATGGCCAGCGCGCTCTTGGGGGAGAGACTGAGCCGCGCTCAATGGGGCGCGGTCTTGCTGGCTTTTGTGGGTCTACTTCTCATAGTCTCTCCCTGGAACTTGCACGGGGGAGCAAGCCCTTTTCTTGCGGTTGCTGGTGCAGTCTTTTGGGCGGCTAGCGCAGTGCAGGCCAAACTTCTCCGTGCCAAGCATCAGCTTGATCTGCTTGCTTTGACTTTCTGGCAAATGCTGGCGGGGGCAATTCCTTTGGCATTGGTAGCGGTACTCGCAGAACGTGAGTGGCTGGTTTGGAGTGCGACGTTTGCGGTGGCTTTGGCCTATGTGGCGATACTGGGTAACGCCGTGGCGTGGCTCCTCTGGATGTACATACTTGATAGCATGCCCGCGGGAACAGCCGGGCTTGCTACTCTTCTTACCCCAGTAGTTGGCGTTCTTTCTTCATGGTTTCAGTTGGGAGAACGTCCCGGCGCTGTTGAGGGGATAGGCATGATAGCCATCGTGGGGGCGCTCTTGTGGACGGTGCTTTCCGAACTTACTAGAGGAAGAAAACGGCTGTCACGATAACAAAGATGGGGCCAAGGATGCCTACCGAGTAAAGCATGTAGCCAAAAAACGAGGGCATCTTGACCCCGGCTCGCTCGGCGATGGAGCGCACGGCGAAGTTGGGGGCATTGCCTATATAAGTCATGGCTCCAAACATGACTGCCCCGCAGGAAATGGCTCTTAGGAAATCGGCGGGGGAGAAGCCTAACCCGGGCACAACATGGGTTGCAGTTAGTGCCCCTACTGTGTGTACACCCACCAAACCTTGGGCAACCGAAGCAAAAGTCAGGTAGGTAGGCGCATTATCCAGGAAGGATGAAAGACCTCCGGTAAGCCAGTAAAAATGCCATGGTTTGGTGAGGCCAATGGAGGCTCCATGGGCCTCGAGCAGGGCCAAGGCTGGGATCATGGTGGCGAATATACCGGCGAAAAGCACAGCGACTTCCACAATAGGATGCCAGCTGAAATGGTTCGCTGCCCTCGGTCCCTTGGGACCCAGGGTGAGCGATATCACGGCTAGGGCGACGAGAATTACCTCGCGCAAGAACGGGAAGTGGATCTTTGCGCCTGCGTTGGCGAGGGGGGCCGAGAAGAGCACAGTGACTATAACCAACGCCAGGAGAACGAGGTTGATCATGCCTTTGAGTCTCATGGGCACGTAGTCACCCACGTCCATCTGTTTGGCGGGAACCGGCTCCTTGCGGTAGTAGTAGAGCTCAAAAGCAAGATAGGCGACCAACACTAGGCCTACCACCAACAACCACTCGGCCCAAAGCCCCAAGGTCCAGGAGAAAGGCACTCCCCGCAAGAAGCCTAGAAACAGGGGCGGATCGCCAAGTGGGGTGAGAAGCCCGCCCACATTGCTTACCGCAAAGATAAAAAAGACCACAGTGTGGCGAGTGTACTTGCGCTCCGAGTTTGCTCGAAGCAGCGGCCTGATTAGCACCATGGATGCACCCATGGTTCCGATGAAGCTAGCAATTACCGAGCCTAAAGCCAAGAAAGCTAGATTGGTGCTTGGTCTGGCCACAAGATTTCCTGTCAGATACAGACCTCCGGAAATCGTGTACAGGGAGAACAAAAGGAGAATAAAAGACACGTACTCGGCTGCCGTGTGGCCTGCCATCTCTAGCCCAAGATGCCCGAAGTCTGCCACGAGATAGATGACCATAGGGGCCCCCAGGACAGCAGCCACTATTGCCTTGTTCCGATTGCGTTCAAACCAGTGGGGGCAGGTAAGGGGAAGAACAGCTATCGCCAGCAACATGCAGGCGAAAGGGGCAAGAGTCCAAAGTCCGAGTTGTTGGCCCAGTTCTACGTTGGCGTTCAATTCCTCTCCCTTTTGGGTAGCTCGCCCAGCTTATCGTGGAATGCTGTGCTAAGGCAACACTTGCTGAAAAACCAGTTGACTTCCTCCTAAGACATCTGTCAATCTGTAAGCGCTGGCGGTGTAAAGCAGCTTCGGGGCCGTTGTCGCTAGGGCGATATGCGAGCAAATGGGCCCCGGCTGCCAAAATAGGATTTTAGTTTCATGGTGAAGGACGGAAGAGAGGGCGCTCATCCGGGGGAATACCCCTATCCATCTAGCTGGCTGGGCCGGCTTCGCGCACGGGCGGTCAGAATCGCGCTAGACATCTGGAACGGGCGTGAAACCGAACCTGAGATGCTAGCAGGCGAGGAGCCGCCTCGCCTTGAGTACAGCCGTTTAGACTCCTGGTACACGCGATTTACCCGTTGGCTGTCATACCTTGCGGCTCTGTCACTAGGGGCAGTTGCAATTATCTGCTTCGTTGACGTGATCGGGTGGAAATTCTTCGGCTGGACCGTGCCGAGTGCGCAATCGCTTATCAAGCATTTGAATCTTGTTTTGGTGTTTCTTGGGGTGGCCTATGTCCAAATGGATAGGGGAAGCATCGGCATTGAGCTGCTGCAAAACAAGTTCCACCGCGTAGGCAAACTAGTCGTGCGGATGTTTGGTTCCCTGCTTGGCATTGGAGTGTGCAGTTTTGCGGCCATACGGGGCTGGGCTTATGCGGCTGAGCTGATGAAGGAGCATGCAGTAGCCGAGGGTTTGTGGAGGTTCAAGCTCTGGCCGTTCCAAGTCGTGCTGGTCATCGGCTTTGCCGCTTTGGCGCTTGCTTTCGTTTTTGCCATAGCTCGTGATCTAACTGATTTTCGCAAGCGACGGGGCAGGTACGCCTAGGAGAGGCGGGCAACGTGGAATTTCAGGCGATAGTGGGACTGGCTGGGTTTGCTGCGATGCTGGTAATGATTCTTGCCGGCATCCCTATTTTTGTCACGCTGCTCTCGGTGACCTTTGTTGGCATGTTGATCTTGGAGGGCGGCGATCTAACCATGGTGTTTCAGCAGTTCAAGACTGCCCCCTATGCCCGGGCGGCGGACTATTCCTTTGCCGTGCTGCCTCTGTTCATGTTGCTCGGGGTTCTTGCGGGTGAAACAGGAGTGGGCAGGAATTCCTATGACGCCATTGCCCGGTGGACAAACCGGATGCCCGGGGGTCTGCTTGCCGCCACAATCGGCGGGAACGCAGTTTTTGGCGCTGTCAGTGGCATGTCTTTGGCTGCCAACATGGTTTTCGCCAAGATCGCCTTACCCGAGCTAACTCGAGCCGGTTACGACAAACGTCTTTCCATGGCCACCATCGTTGCTTCGGGCTGCCTGGACAATCTTATTCCCCCAAGCATGGCCATCATCATCTTCTGTGTACTTGTTCAGAATCTCTCTCTGGGAAGGGCGCTCATGTGCGGCATAGGGCCGGCGCTCTTGCTTATGGTTCTCTTGTATGGGGTGGTGTTGGTTCAGTATTGGCTACATCCGGAGCGCGTTCCCCGGGCTGGAGCGGTGCGCTACACGTGGCGCGAGAGGATGGCCTCGCTCAAATTCCTGCTCCCCGTGGCTGCATTCTTCGTCTTGGTGATCGGCGGCACCTTCTGGGGCGTGTTCTCAGCTACCGTGGCGGGCGCGATAGGATCAGTGATCTTGATTGTCTATGGGCTCATCCGCCGGGTGGCTCTTAAGAAGATTCTGCGTGCGATGTGGGAAGCGTGCGTTATGAACGCTGGCATCTTCCCCATAGTTATAGCAGGCACGATGTTTAGCCGCTTCATTAGTTTGAGTCGACTACCTTTCCATCTGACCGAGTGGTTCCAAAGCCTGAATATGCCAGGGTACGTAGTGTTTTTGATCGTGCTGATCTTTTATGTCTTCTGCGGCTGCATCATGGATATCGCCTCAGTGATCATTATCACTATTCCTGTGGTTTTCCCGCTCCTGGTGGATGGTTTCGGGTTTGATCCGTACATGCTGGTTATTGTTCTTGTGTTTGTAGGCGAGATGGCCGGTCTAACGCCGCCAATTGGGATGAACGTGTTCGCGACGGCCAGTGCGCTTAAAGTAGATCCTGGCGAGATATTCCGCGGAGTGTGGCCGTTTGTAGCGGTGGAGTTCGCGACTGCTCTTGTGATTGGAGCATTTCCTGTGTTAGTGACGTGGCTTCCAGATCTACTAGGATAGGTAGGGGAGGTGATGCAGGGCCTGATCCGATGGTGCGGCATGAGTTTTGATGCGGCTACGTCTTAGACTGACAGGGTAAGCGGGGAGCCCCGCAAAGCAAAGCGAAGGAGGGCGAGTCATGAAGAAGCTATGGATATTAGGTCTGGCTATACTTGTGGCGCTGGCCGTGGGGCTTGTCGCTTGCGGCGAGGAAGAGCAAACAACCACGACGGCAGCTCCCACCACGGCTACTACTCAGGCTGCGAGCACCACGACCAGCACGGCTGCTCCTGAGACTACAACTACGTCAGTGGCCAAGGAACCCATTGTCTTCAAGATGGCTAGCACTTTCCAAGAGACCGAAACCGGCGGGTTGATGGCCCAACATTTCATTGATCTTATCCACGAGCGGACCCAGGGAGCGGTAAAGATCGAGCTTTACCCGGGAGGGACGCTCGGTGGGCCACCCGAAGTCCTTGGTCTGCTTGAGTCTGGCGCAGCCGACATCGCTCCATTTGGCCATCCGGCGGCTGCCGCATCTTTGCCTCTGCTTAACTTCCCTATGTGGGCGCCTGGGGATCAGCAGACCGCCATCGCCTACTTCAATCACATGGTGTTTGAGAATCCCGACACTGCTCCTCTAATCCAGGCTGAGGCGGAGGCGCACAACATCAAGTATCTGGGCTTCAACGCGGGTGGCTCTAATGTGTTTGTCTCCAAGGTGCCCTTCACCAAGCTGGCCGACCTCAAGGGAAAGAAGTGCGCCGTAGGTGGGGCCATCCCGGCGTTCCAGGCCATCGGGCTCGAACCGGTTGAATCTTTCCCACCCGACACGTACGAGAACTTGTCGCGCGGCATTGCCGACTGTGCACAGATGGGCTTCTCACCGACTGTCCAGCTTAAGTGGTACGAAGTGGCAAAGTACTACATGTTTGACGGCACTTATGCCGCTGGGAACCCCTGGACCGTCAATTTGAAGAGCTGGGCCAAGCTAAGCCCCGAGCTTCAGCAGGTATTTCTGGACGTAGCCAAAGAAATGGAGGCTTGGAGTACTGAGCTCACGTTAAACGAAGAGCAGAAGGCTCTCGAAACGCTCAAAGCGGCTGGCGTAACCGTGGGCACTTTGAGCGCGGAAGACCAGAAACTGTGGTGGGATGCACTGTTCAAGGCGTGCGCCGACTCGCAGTATAAACTGGCCAAGGATGGGGGATTTGCTGATCAGATGGTCACCGTGCTAAAAGCTGCGGCGGCCTTCACAAAGACTACCTGGGAACCGCCAGCGCAGTGAGAGAGGCAGCCCTTGGCGCGGCCGGCAAGAAAACCTTGCCGGCCGCGCGCTTCTTTTTCGGTCCCGCTATTCTGTTCCGGCCCTGCTGTTCTTCTCCGCTTCCTTGCGGGGGTTGGTCGTTTTCCGCGGCATTAGCTGTTCAAGCGTCCAAACTCTCCAAGTCTGCTAGGCGTCTGTGGCGGTTGAGCTCTGGCTGCTGCTTGTGCCTGAATCTTGGCACGATCTTCTTGCGAAAAAGTCGTAAATTTGCTTGCCTCCTGAAAGAACCGCGAGGGCAAGAGCTGCCCAAAGAAGGTATACGGCGATAGTCTTCAGACTTCCCAGATCGAGAAAACCAGCGACAAGAAAGACGATCAGCGCAACGCTCTGCAGAATCATCTTAATCTTTCCAAAAGTATTAGCGCCTCGGGTTGCTCCTGTGCGCACCAGCATACCCACGCCTATTGCCGACAGGACGAGCTCTAGGGCGATTAATGCCAGGATGATCTGAACAACCAGGAATTCCCACCCAATCCAAGCTAGTACTGCGGCGATGAGTAGTTTGTCTGCGAGAGGATCAATGTAGGTGCCGAGCGTAGTTATCTGGCTGCGGGTGCGCGCCATGGCGCCGTCAATAAAGTCGGTGCTCACCGCTACCACAAAAGTGGCAAAGGCCCACCACGCGTGTCTCAAGTCAAGAAGAACCAGGATCACTGGAATTAGCAAGAACCGCAAGACAGTGAGGTGGTTAGGTTTTATCCAGCGCGGGAACATCCACAGCAAGGTCTTGGCTACCAAACGGTCGGTGTAGCGTTGAAACGAGGCGGCGCTGGCGGCAGCCTTAGCTGCAGGTCGTTCTTCAGTTTGCCGTTGTTCGTGTACCCCTGGTTTCATTAATGGCGCATCCTACTAGCTCGCGGGGTTTCTGTCGACCAGTTTTTCGCATTTGTGCGAGCCTGGAGTGTTAACATGACCGAGACGAGGTTGCCTACCTTGGATTCCAGGGAGTCTAGTCCGCGAATTCAGCACTGGGAGTAAGCAAAGATGAAAGAACCTGATCTCAGCCTATCCGATTTAGGCTCACTTTTTCCCCAAGATTTCACTCCGGATGAGAAAGCAAGGGCTCAGACTATGTTTCTTAAGGAGCTAGCTAGGCTGGCCCATGCCTACTACCGGGGCAAGACCATGACAATTCCCAAGGCTGGGATCTACGGCTTCAACTGGTTCAACGTTTACTACACACCTGGGGTTTCTGCAATTTCAACCACCATCAGAGACAACAACGACGCCTCTTTTGAGCTCACCAATAGGGGCAATCTGGTGGCTGTGGTGTCCGATTCCACTCGGGTCTTGGGCGATGGAGACGTCACCCCTCCTGGCGGCCTGGGCGTCATGGAGGGGAAAGCCTTCTTGATGAAGTATCTCGCCGGGATCGACGCGGTTGCCTTGTGCATAGACAGTCACGATGGTGAGGGCCGACACGACCCGCAAAGAATCATCGATTTTGTGAAGATGGTTGAACCCAGTTTTGGGGCCGTGAATTTGGAGGACATCTCTCAGCCCAACTGCTTTAAGGTGTTAGATACTCTTCGCGAGGAGTGCGATATCCCGGTATGGCACGACGACGCTCAGGGAACGGCCAGCGTGACTCTGGCAGGTTTGATCAACGCTCTGCGCGTGGTTGGGAAAGAGCTGAGCCGTGTAAAGATCGTGCTCTTGGGTGCGGGCGCGGCCAACACTACTGCGGCCCGTCTTTTGATCGCCGACGGGGCTGATCCAGAGAAGATGATTGTGTTTGACAGCAAGGGCGCGCTGCATAAGGGGCGTGACGATGTCAAAGCTGATCCTGCCTACTACCGCAAATGGGAGATATGTGAGTCTACCAATCCTGACCGTGTCGAAAGCGAGGAAGAGGCTTTCAAGGGAGCCGACGTGGTGATTGCTGCGTCGACGCCGGGTCCGGGGACCATAAAGCCTGAGTGGGTGCGGTCGATGGCTTCGAAGGCTATTGTGTTTGCTTGCGCCAACCCGGTTCCGGAGATTTATCCGTACGCGGCGAAGGAGGCAGGGGCGTACGTGGTGGCTACTGGAAGGGGAGACTTTCCCAATCAGGTCAACAACTCTCTAGGTTTTCCGGGCATTCTGAAAGGGGCGTTGCTTGTGCGTGCGCGCAAAATCACTGACGAAATGGCCATCGCTGCCGCTCATGCTGTTGCTGACTTTGCTGAGAAAAAGGGAATCCACCCGGACTACATCATGCCGACCATGGAAGAGACCGAAGTTTTTGCCGTAGAAGCAGCGGCTGTGGCCTCACAAGCTATCAAGGACGGTGTAGCTCGCGTGGAGGTAGGCTCAGACGACGTTTACCGTGCGGTTATCACGGACATTACGGAGACAAGGAAACTCATTGACTGTATGTTGCAGAATGGGTTCATCAAGACCCCGCCCCTGGAAATGCTGAAGGAGGCCAGGGATCGCGCAGTTGCCCAGGTCAGCGGATCGGCGTAACCGGCCTCAGTCTGGCGGCTATAAACCGCCAGGCGAAAGGAGGTAGCAAATGATGTACGCATGGCATTGGGATTGGACCTGGGGCTGGCTCCCCCTGGCTGGGGGGATTGTGGTCTTGGGGATCTTTGTCCTCCCGTGGTTCTTCTTTCTCCTCAATCTCCACACCTTGCTTGAGCGGGTAAGCCCCGAGAATCGAGCTATGCCGCCGGCACATGTGTGGCTCAACTTTATCCCGCTCTTCTCACTGGGCTGGTATCTGTACACAGTCCACCAGGTGCGTGACTCGGTCAGAGCTGAGTACAGAGCTCGAGGATGGCCGCTAGACCAAGACTTTGGCTACAACTTGGGTTTGGCTTCCGGCGTGCTGGGGGTGGCTTCTTTCTTCATGGGCTGGGTGCCGCTCATTGGCTGGGCGTGCTCCATTGGCGCTCTCGTATGCTGGATAATGTACTGGCTTAAGACTCATGAAATCAGCGCTGTGTTGTTCCGGATGGCACCCGCCTATGGCTCTCCGGGCGCCACTGGCTCTGGGGGCCCTGCCGGGGACGAGAAAGCTTCGGCATCAGCTCAGGCTGAGAAAAGAGCGCGAGAAGAGCAGGAGACGTCTTCTGGAGGAGGCATCTGCGCGGCGTGCGGCACTCGTTACGACTCAAGTGACAGATACTGCCGCTACTGTGGTCTTACTCTGCCTCGAGTTTAAGTTTAGGTTCATCGGACTTGTCGATAAACAGCCGCTCGCTTCGGTCTAGGGCGATCACGCAGGTGATCTCGTAGTTGATCGTCCCTACCCTTTGGGCGACTTCCTCTACGGTTATTCGCTCTTTTCCGTCGGCCCCAATGAGGGTGACTGTATCACCAACTTTGACCGAGGGGTGTTCTCCAACATCAACGGCAAATGAATCCATGGAGACTCGGCCGACCATGGGGTATCGTCTTCCACCGATAAGCACTTCACCCCGATCGCCCAGGGCTCTAAACACTCCGTCACCATACCCAATGGGCACAAGGGCGATGGTTGTCGGTCGTTGAGGTCGAAAAGTGTGCCCATATCCTACGCCTTCGCCAGCAGGGACCCGTTTTAGGAGTACGACTTGCGACCGCCAACTGAGAGCAGGGCGAAGACCTTCGGCCAGAGGGTCTTGCTGCCAAGGCGATAGCCCGTAAACTGCGCATCCGCACCGCACCATGTCAAAGTGGGAATGGGGAGCGGACAAGGTCGCCGCGCTGTTGGCTGCGTGGACAATGACCTGCGGCCACTCCCGTCGCACCTGCTCTACTACTGGGACAAACCGAGAGAGTTGAAAATCTACGGAACTGGGATCCTCGGCGGCGCAGGCAAAATGCGTCATCACGCCCGCCAAATGAACGGTTGGGAGCTCGCGCAGTACCTCAAGGAACCGCGGGACTTCTGAGGGGTAGAGCCCCTGGCGGTTCATACCGGTGTCAACTTTTAGGTGTACTCTGGCCGGAATCTCTGTGTTACCCAGCTCGCGCAACATGGGGACCATTTCGGGGGTAACAATTGCGAACTCGACTCCTAGGCGGACCATTTCTTTGCATTGATCTACGCTGTACAAGGGACCCATGACTAGGATCATCTTGTCAAAACCGGCTTCCCTTAGTTTCACAGCTTCTTCGGCAGTGGCCACCGCCACACCACAGGCGCCGGCGGCTATCGCGGCTTGACTAACAGGGAGCATCCCGTGTCCATAGGCGTCAGCCTTTACAGGCACAAGCAACTGCGTTTGCGGCTTAAGCCTAGATTTTATGTACGCCACGTTGTGGCGGATGGCATCGAGATCAATTAGTACGCTGCTTCGAGGCGAGGTTCTCATGAAGCCAAAGGCTAACACAGCTCTCGGCATCCCAGCTAGGGCAAACACATTCCGTTAGCCATGGGTGAGGCTTCGCAGCAGCCCTCTTAGCGCTTGTTTGTCGCGACTAGCGCTTGTTTGCTACGACTAGCACCGCAACGTCATCGACAAAGCGTCCACCGGCGGCGTGTCGCATACTCTCCACCACGGCTTCAGCAGCTTCCTCGAGAATTCGTCGGCCACTGTCTCTTACAGCGGAATTCTGAGCTGGTAAGAGCGATAGCGTCTGCCACGTACGAAGCTCACTGAGGAGGTAGCCCTCGTTGGTTTGGGTAGGAACTCCTGTTCCCGTACGCGCTTGGGTGAGCCCATCGGTGTAGCAGAACAGAATCCAGCGCTCGGGCAATCGGAAGCAGTTGAGCGCCCTTTCTCTGTCGCCGCCGAACCCGAGCGGCGGTTGCGGGGGCGTGGAGAGTGTCTTCACGTCTGCGGAGATAACCACAGGCGGCGGGTGTCCGGCGTTGAGCAGCTCAAGAGTGTTGCTCCCCGGCTCTACGCTCCCCAGCAACACGCTGGCAAAACTGTTAGGCTCTCTTTTTTCGTCAAGAAGTACTTGCTCCATGGTCTCGGCAATTTGTTTAAGTGTGTGTTTCTGCAATGCCAGCGCTCTCCAGGTGGACCGCAGAGTGGTTCCCAGAGCGGCGGCGTCAGGCCCGTGTCCGCTCACATCGCCGAGTACAAAGGCCAGCCGTCCGTCGGGGGTTGGTAAAGAGCCAACGAAATCTCCGCCCAACCGCAGGCGTTGCTCTCCCGGCCGGTAGCAAGTGGCTA
This sequence comes from Thermoleophilia bacterium, assembly GCA_026415615.1. Classification (GTDB taxonomy): domain Bacteria; phylum Actinomycetota; class Thermoleophilia; order RBG-16-64-13; family RBG-16-64-13; genus JAOAGT01. The sequence continues at coordinate 453,465 of JAOAGT010000001.1, forward strand.
CGTGCAGATCGGGATGCTCTACTGCGGTGGGGGGCAGAAGACCGGCTTCTAGCCGAGCGTGTAGTTCTTCCGCGGCAGCATTGGTAAGGGCCAAGGCGACCTGATCAGCAAAGCGCTCCACAATGGCGAGAAGATCGCGATCAGGCTCTTCCTGAATGGTGTCCCACGAGAGCACGAGAAGATTCCGCGCTCCTTTCTCGTCGAAACGCAGCGGCACATACAGGGCAGAACGGACGTGTGCCTCGCGAATGACCTGCGCCGGCCATGGGCCGAGCACTTCAAAGGCGCTCTGCACATCGCGGACGAACGTGGGTACGCGAGAGCGTAGGTCTCTGGCGAGCGGCGTCCGGCTGCCAAGCGGAAAGGAGGCACCCCGTTGAAGGACCGCAACTGGCGGTCTTCGTTCCAGGAGAACTAGCCGATCTTGCTCTACTTCATACAGCGCCGCTCCTGTGCATCCAAAAGTGGCTAGAGCGGCTTCGCAGGCGGCCTGGGCAACGTCCTCTCTGGACCCAGTGATGTGAAAGCTAGGCGCCAGCTCTACAAGAAGCTTTAGGGTTTCGTATAGCGCGTCGGCGCGTTTTTGCGCCAGTTGGCGTAGGGTGCTTTCCCACGCAATTGCTGCTTGGTCCGCAAAGCGCTGCATTAGAGCAAGGAGCTCTTCGGATGGCCTTTCCAAGCGGTGGGACCAGTTGAGGGCCAACAGTCCCGTGACCTCCCCGGAGACAATTAGCGGGATTCTCACTGTGGAGACAATTCCGAGTGTTTGCCGTAACTCATCTGCGCGAGGACCAAGGGCTTCCCTACGCAGATCATGGACAAAGGTAGGGCGCCGCTCTCGGAATAGTTCTTCAAGGTCAGGAATGTCTGCCCTAGGCACCTGAAATCCCGCGTGAATTGTCTCAGATGTGGGAGATAGGGCTTCAAGTTCAAGAACGTCACCTTTCACGGTGTAAAGGCGTGCGCCATCGGCTCCAAAAGTTTGGCGAGCGGCGACACATATCGCTTCGAGTACTTCTTCGGGCGAGGCGCCAGGCCGAAAAGAGGGCGCGAAAGAAACAATCTGCTCAAGCTGCTTACGAGTGCGTTGAGAATGAGCAAGCGCCTCTCTCAAAGCAAGTTGACGACGAGCTACGCGACTGCGTTCCTGACCCGCTATTAGCCCTGCTGTGACTGCCACCCCGGCCCACAGAACCACAGAGAAGACAGTGCTTGTTACCTGGCGAGTATCTCCCGGGCTGTTCACCAGGAACGCCGAGCCTGCAGCAGCGATCGCCAAGGCAACAATTCCTCCCCCCAACCCGACTGCAGCAGACACGAAGGCAATGATGATGGTCATGGCGATGGCTTCTGGGTCAAGGGGGAATGGGTTACTGGAGGTGAGTTTTCCCAAGATCAACAGACCAATCAGGCAGGGGATGGCAACAACCAGAATCTTCCAGCGTCGGCGAAGGAGGTCCAGGGCGAGAAAGCTAGGTCCCCCGGGTGTCTTGACAGCGAGCTGTTCTAGGCCCGTGAGAAACCTTTTTAACTGCCTAGTCATGATCTCAGGCTATCAGGGCTGCAAAAAACGAACAAGTTTCTCGTTCCAGGCACGTTTCTGGTTGGCCCGGTGAGGGTTGTGTGCTAGCATCTGCGCGCTTAAGTTTGGTAGCGGCGAGGTTGCGCCGCGCGGCGCTGGAGCGCCGCGCGGCGGCATCTTGTAGCTACTTTTGCCCCCATCGTCTAGTGGCCTAGGACACCGCCCTTTCAAGGCGGCGGCGGGGATTCGAATTCCCCTGGGGGCATTTGGGAGTAAGCGGCATCCCGGAGCGGGTAGGCGACCTTATCGGGGCGCATAGCTCAGGGGGAGAGCACCTGCCTTACAAGCAGGGGGTCGCAGGTTCAAATCCTGCTGCGCCCACCTCGGTTTCAAAAGCTCCGGGAGGGCACTTGTCTAGGCGCCAGACGTGCGATAATCTCCCAGCTTGCACACGGGGGCGTAGTTCAGTTGGTTAGAACGCCGGCCTGTCACGTCGGAGGTCGCGGGTTCGAGTCCCGTCGCTCCCGTATCTTGTGGCGGGGTAGCTCAGTTGGTAGAGCACATGACTGAAAATCATGGTGTCCCCGGTTCGATTCCGGGCCCCGCCACCACCTTTCTGTTCGGCTGGCTTTTTCGTGCGGGTCGTGTGTGTTTCAAGCCCCTGCTTGAGTTCTATATACCCTTAAGTCTTCGGAAATTCGCCACAATTGTGGCAAGTGCCATGTCGGGCATGAAGAGTTGCGAGATTGGCTTAAAGCCAAGTGCGGCCGGTAGACCTTCTATAACTCGGTCAGCGGCCACTAGGACGCCATCGCGCTCAGCAGTCTCTACCTCAGCCTCAAGGCGAGCCTCAAGCAACTGAGCAAACTCCAAAGACTCCGAGAGAAAGCGCTTGACCTCATCACCCTCGCGAATTGTTGCCGGGGGAGAAGAAGGACTGCGGAAAGGATGAGTGGTGTGTAGCACCCTAATGTCCCGCTCAAGAAGCCGCCGAAGCGAGGCCTGGTAGGTCGAGACGTCCGCAATTACGGGCAGGCTGCCATCCGGGCCACCAAGCCCGGGCGTTGAGTCTCCAGTAATCAAAACCTTCTCTTCTTCAATCCAAAAACCAACTGACCCCGGCGTGTGCCCAGGAAGACCCACAACCTCCACCGTGACTCCGTCGCCCAGGTCGACTACCTCTCCGTCTTGCAGCCTACGATCAACTGGACAGTCGGGACCTGCAAACTCAAGAAACACAGCTTTGTGTTTGCTAGCCTCCTCCGATCCCCTCAGCGCGGCAAAAACTGGCAAGTGAAACTCCTCGTAGTAGCGAGCGTGGTCTTCCACACACACCGCGTCATCCGCATGGATCCAGATCGAGGCACCGCCTTCGTTTTTCATGAAGGCGTTATTCCCGGTATGGTCGGGGTGGCCGTGAGTATTTAGTACGAGATCAATATCCTGGGGCGAAAGTCCGCGCTCGTTAAGAGCTTGTTTCAGATCCGCTCCATAGGCGGCGGTGTCCACCAGGGCAAGCTTTGCGCCCCGAATGAGATACACGTTGAGAGACCCCTGCACCTGTGGCCAGAAAACCGGGATAACCTGGACCTTGGAGTGTGCGTTTATGAGCGACTCACTAGCTTGACCCATTCTAGCTTCTCCTTTCCTGGCCCCTTCTCGTTGGCACCGGTCGCCTCATTGGCGCCCCGTTGGCGTGGGCGCCACGTTGGCGTCCCGTTAGCGCCCCCTTGGCGTCGGCGCACGTTGGCCTCGCGTTGGCGTCGGCCCGTCCTTTGCTAGAGCATACTGGCTCCACCGTCGACAATGAGGGTTTGGCCAGTAACAAATAGGTCATCTACGAGAAACATCATGATAGCCCGCGCGACATCCTCTGGCTGGCACAGTCGACGAAGAGCGGTGCGCTGTCTGATCATCTCTAGCACTTCGGGCTTTTCGCCGGCATGCATGTCGGTGTCAACAAAACCGGGAGCGATGCAGTTTATGGTGATGTTATAGGGGCCAAACTCGGTGGCCAAGGATTTGACTAGCACGATAATGGCTGCCTTTGAGGCACAGTAGTGAGGAGAGGCAACCTGGCCGTTTATCCCGGTGGTCGAGCTCACGCACACTATACGCCCATAGTTCTGCCTTACCATCATGGGAAGAAACGCCTTGCACACAAAGAAGGTACCCTTGGCGTTGGTGTCCATGACTAGATCCCAGATGGGTTCGTCAATTTCGAGGGTGCGCGGCGGCAGGTTCTGCTCGTTGTGGGGGTGAATGCCAGCGTTACTGACCAGTAGATCGACTCGCCCGTAGTGTTCCTCCACCCGGCGCGCAAGCTCCTCGATGTCAGAGCACACAGACACATCGGTTCTTACTGCCATTGCCTCGCCGCCAAAAGACTCAATCTCAGCCTTTACTTTGTTTATGTTGCTTTCTCCCTTGGCGGCCAACACTACTTTGGCGCCAGCCCGGGCAAGGGCGATGGCAGTGGCTCTGCCGATACCTCTTCCTGCCCCGGTAACCACAGCCACTTTGCCTGCAAAGGACATCGCACAACCTCCTAGAATTTATGTGCGGGCGGCTCGGGCCTCCGTGGCCCAGAGCGAGCTCTCTTCTTATTCGTGTGCGGGGTATTCCCCTCTTACAAAGGTAGCCCAGGCTACAATCCCTGAGAACAGGATCACGCACCCGGCCACGATTAGGGAAAAGGTGACACCGTTGTGGACGGCGTCAAAAGCTGCGCCCACCACCTTGCCTACTATAGGTCCGTACAGGGCCTCTGCTTCTTCCACACTTGTACTACTTTGCCCAGTCAAAACCATGTTGATGATGTACTCCCGGTATTCAGGCGGGATTTCGAGCTCAATTAGTTTCTGAGTGAGAAACTCGATCAGGCGGGAGTTAAACAGCGAACCTAGGACCGCCACGCCCAACACTGTTCCTACCTCACGGCTGGTGGTGGTAGCAGAGGCGGCCATTCCCGAATGACGAGCTGGTACTGCGGAAAGCGCCACCGAGGTTATGGGTACTACCGCAATGCCGAATCCGATCCCCGAAACCGTCATGGCGAGCACCAGCGGGATATAGGCCACTTCGCCGGTCAAGGCTAGGTCAGTCAAAAGCACGCCAGCGCCGGCCAGAAAGCACCCTACTCCAACAGGAACTCGCGGACCGCTTGTAGCAACCCACTTACCGGCGAACGCCGAAGCGATGATCATGCCAAGGGCCATGGGCACAAACAAAGCAGTAATACGGAAAGCCGAGTAGCCCACCACGATCTGAAGATAAAGAGCGGTGAGGAAGAAAATCGAAAATACGCCAAAGTAGGTGGCTAGCCCCACTAGCAAGGAGCCTGAGAATGGGGGGCGCCTGAGGTAGTCAATGCGCAACATCGGGGCCTTGGCTTTTAGTTCAACGAAGCCAAAGATGATGGCGGCAACTATGCCCACGGCAAACAAGGTGAGCACGTGAGGCGCTGTATATCCGGCGGACTCGCCCACGATGATGGCAAACACTACAGTGCCGAGCGCTACCGGCCCAAGAACATAACCGGCAAAATCAAAGCGCGCCGTCTCTGGGTCCGCACTTTCGGGAACCGAAGGCACAGAAATAGCCAGGATAAGAATGCCCGCGGCAAGGTTGAACCAGAAAATCGCAGGCCAGCCACCCAGTCCAACAAGCACCCCGCCGATCACCGGACCCATGGCCAAAGCAAAGCCGGCCACCGCGGCCCACAACCCCAAAGCTCTTGCGCGCTCAGCCTGATCGGGATAGACCTGGCGAATTATGGACAAAGTACCCGGCTCGCAGGCTGCGGCTCCCAGTCCCATGATGGCACGGGCAGCGATAAGGCATGGAATGTTTGGGGCAAGGGCGCCGAACAGGGACCCGGCTATGAACACCACAAGACCGCCCAGCATCACGCGTTTTCTTCCTAGCCGGTCTCCGAGAGTGCCAAATGCCAGCATGAAGCTAGCAAAGACCAGGGCGTAAGCGTTTACGATCCACTGTAGGTCGCTTACGCTTGTGTGCAAGGTTGACTGCAGGTCGTAAAGACCCACGCTCAAAATGGTGGTGTCGAGAAAAGTAAGAAAAAGGATGGCGGTAAGAGTGATGAGCACTCTACGAGTACCCACCCGAAACTCAAGTGCATCCGCAAACGACATGTGTCTAAACCCCCGAATGCAAGATAGCTGCTTGTGCAATTCTCACGTTACCAGCGGGGGAAAGGACTGACAATAGACCAAACCTCGAGCAGGACCGGTCAGCAGGAGTCGCTGCTACTCCAGCTCTTGCAGCCGGTCAAGGTCCACTCGCCGACCTATGACGGTAAGGATGTCGTCCCTATATAGCCGGCAGTCAGGCCCAGGGATGAATTCTACCTCGCCAGACTCTGCCCGCTGCACAGCGATCACGTATGCGCCGTACCGGCTGCGCAGCTTCACCTCCATCAATGTCTGGCCATCGAAACTAGAAGGCACCCGCCACTCTATGACTTCGTATTCCGCTCCCAAAGGCACGAAGTCAAGCAGGTTGGGGTTGGCAATGCGAGCTGCCAGGCGATGAGCGGTTTCCCGTTCCGGGAAAATAACCTCGTCTGCGCCAATTTGTCGCAAGACTACAGCGTGGTCGTCACTTAGCGCTTTTACTCGCACAAAGGGGACTCCAAGTCGTTTAAGGTACAAAGTGCACAGGATGCTCCCCTCGAGGTTTTCGCCCATGCTGACCACAGCTTCGTCTAGATCTTCCGGAAGCACGGAGGCTAGGGCGGTCTCGTCGCGAACATCAAGCGCTCGGGCATAGTGAACCCGCTCAGCCACTGCATCTACAAGTTCTGGGTCACGGTCAATGGCCAAAACTTCACAGTGACTCGCGAGGGCACAGGCTAGTTCCCAGCCAAAATGCCCCAGACCAATTACGGCAACTCGTTTTTTGCGCTTGCTCATAAAGTCAACACCTGCCTAGCCAATTGTGATTTTGGCCTCTGGAAAAGTCACTTGCGCGGGTCTGCGAAATGCAGCCAGAGAAGCGAGTGTTAGCGGACCCAAGCGCCCCACGTACATGGTAGCAATCAACCAGAGCTTAGCCCCCACGCTTAGCGTAGGGGTGATTCCGGTAGACAGCCCCACTGTACCAAAAGCGGAGATCTGTTCAAACAAAAGATCCTGAAGAGCGAGGTCTCCTTTTGCTCCCTCAAAATGGGAAAGCACCAGTAGGCCGACCAGGTTCCATAGCACGGAGAGAAAGACGAGCAGCTCGGCGCTTCGCACAGCAACGGGGTTGAGTCGCCACCCGCCAAGGACGGTGTCTCTGCGCCCAGTGACTAAACTGCGCAAGCGAGCACATAGCACCGCGGCCGAGGTGGTCTTGATTCCCCCGGCACACGAGCCCGGTGAGCCCCCGATAAACATCAACACTACTAACACTACAAGAGAGGCCAGCGGCAGAGCACCAATGGGGACGGTGTTAAAGCCGCACGTACGTGCACTTACTGACTGGAAAAAGGCGGCGCTTACTTTCTCTCCCACCCCTTGCTCTTGGGGGGCAGCTCCAAACAAGAGCAATAGGCCTGCCCCGGCGACAATGAGAATGAAGCTGGCGGCAAGAACAACCCGAGTGTGAAGCGAGAGACGGTTGCGCAAGGGCAAAGGCTCAGCAGCAGAAAAGCACGATCTGTTCCGACTTTTGGCCCGTCCATCAACAAACCAAAATCGGAACTTCTCACTGAGTTCAGCTAGCACAATGAAGCCGAGCCCCCCCAAGACTATGAGCAGGCTGACAACCAAGAGAAACAAGTGGTTGTTTCTCGCGGCTTCAAGGTTGTTGGGATAGATGGAAAAACCCGCATTGCAAAAGGCCGAAACTGAGTGAAAAACCGCTGACCAGGCTGCCTTGCCCACGGAGTGTTTCGGGAGGAGAGTAAAGAAAAGAAGTACGGCCCCCAACATCTCGATGCTGAGCGCGAAGGTGAATACCTGGCGCAGTCTGGCTGAAAAGAGACGGCCGGTCTCTTGTTGGAACAGTGAGCTTTCAAGGGCGGCGCGCGTGCGCAGCGAGACGCGAAGGCTTATTAGGGAAAGGGCTAGGGCTGCGTAAGCCATTATCCCCAGACCGCCCAGCTGAATAAGAATGAGGATGACTGTTTGACCGCCGACGGTAAAGTCCGTGGCTGTGTTAACTGTAGTAAGCCCAGTGACGCACAGAGCCGAAGTAGAGGTAAACAGTGCGTCGACGTAGGAAACCGCTCCTGCTTGGTGCATAGGAGGGAGGGCAAGCAGCAAAGACCCGACCAGGATCAGCCCCAAGAATCCGCATAGGGGAATGAGCTCCGGAGCTGCCCAGAAAACTTGCGAAATGCGCTTTGCTAAGCGGCGCACGACCTGCTTGTTATCACTGCCTGGTCAAACTTGAGCCTACCGCGCAATCATGACGGGGACCTTCGCGTATCTGAGGACTCGCTCCGAGGTCGAACCGAGCAGCAGATTCGCAAAAGTACCGCGGCCGCGGCTTCCCATGAGAATCAAATCGGCGTGGTGCTCTTCGGCGGCATCAAGAATCCCCTGTGCGGGCAATGCATCGGGTACCGCTACGAGAGTAGGGATGCCCAGCTTGGCAAGTCTGTCAACCAACGGATTTACCAATCGTCTTACTTCGCTTGGCTTTGAGGTCTGGGGCATGTGGCCAAAAGCGTGGCAGACGATGATGGTTGAGTCGAATTTCTCGGCCAGTGTGATAGCAAGAGCCGCAGCCTTTTCAGAGTCCTCCGACCCGTCGTATGCAAGCAGGATCCTACGGAAACCTTTTTCTTCCATCGCCCCTCCAGCATGCCGAAACAGACATGCTCACTATAGCAGCAAGGTATACTTCCTACATGAGCCAGAATCAGAAGAATGAAACCACCGAACTCTACGGAACCGTCGCCATCCGGGAGAACCGGCTAGAGCGTTGGCCAAATCCCCAGCCGGAGAGGCCTTACCTCATCTCGCTGGATATTCCGGAGTTTACCTGTCTTTGCCCGCGCTCGGGCTTTCCGGACTTTGCTTTGATCAAGATCCGCTACCAGCCCAAGGACTGGATAGTGGAGCTGAAGTCGCTCAAGCTCTACATCAACGGTTACCGCGATCGTCACATCTCCCACGAGGCGGCCGCTAACGAGATATTGAACGACCTCGTGGCCCTACTTGAGCCCCGTTGGATGCGGGTTGTGGCGGATTTCAACGTGAGAGGCAACATAAAGACGGTGATACGGGTTGAGCACGGAGTTAGAGAGCGGGTGTCAACGGAACCAAGCGCAGGAGAAAACCGTGGGGGGACTCAGTTCCAGGACAAAGACGCTAAGGGTGACCCCAAGGACGGCGTGGCGGACGGAGAGCCAATCGGCTTAACTCACTGCGTTCTTCTGAGCGGCGGACTTGATTCCACAACCCTTGTTGCCTGGGTCAAGAACCAACATCCTTCGGAACGCGTGGTGGCTTACACGTTTGTGTACGGACAAAAGCACGCGGTCGAAGTTGAGGCGGCTCAGTCGGTGGCCAACTATTACGGGATAGAGCATCATGTGGTGGAGATTCCGGTAATACACGGTTCTGCGCTCACCGAGCCACACATTCCTTTGCCAGAGGGGCGAGACCTTTCTAGGGTCTCGGGTGTGGCTCCCTCGTATGTGCCGGCTCGTAATCTTGTCTTTCTTGCACAGATGGCAGCTGTACAGGATGCCGTAGGGCCCGGGGTGCTATGGTTGGGCGTCCACTATGACGACCATACGGGATACCCGGACACTCGCCCGCAGTTCATCCAGGCGGTTGATCAAGCGGTGCGTCAAGGCACAAAGCATGCTCTAAGGGTGCAGGCGCCGTTTGTCACTTGGTCGAAGGCGCAGATCATCCGCTGGGGTCTTGAGCACGGTGTGCCTTATGAACTCACTCATTCCTGCTACCAGGGCCTGCGTCCTGCGTGTGGGGTGTGTGACACCTGTCAAGCGAGGCTAAAGGCTTTCGCGGAAGCTGGTGCGCAGGATCCTATCCCTTACGCGGCAAGATGAGAACTCGCGTCACAGTCTCTACGACCTTTGCTGCCGCTCACCGTTTGCCTTCATACGAGGGGAAATGTTCTCGCCTTCACGGCCACACGTATGCCCTGGAGGTTACGGTGGAGGGTGTTCCGCAGCAGAGTGGACCAGCTGCTGGCATGGTCATGGACTTTGCCGAACTTAGGGACAAGGTCAACGAAATTGTTGTGCGGAAACTCGATCACCAACTGTTAAACGAACTGTTTGAGTTTGTCCCCACGACTGAGGCGCTTGCCGCTTGGATTTTCTCCCGGCTGCGCGAGGCGGGTCTTGCCGTAGCCAGGGTTCGCTTGGCGGAAAGCCCCAACTCTTACGTCGAGGTCACCGACTAGCTTACGCCGAAGTCATAGACTAGCTTTTCTGACTTTTTGCCATGGCTACTTTGCGTGTGGCTGAGGTGTTCGAATCTGTCCAAGGCGAGGGCTGGTGGTCCGGCATGCCGATGACCTTTGTGCGCCTGGCCGGGTGTAATGCTCACGCTCTCGGTTTGTGGTGCACAGAGTGGTGTGATACGTCGCGGGCGTGGGCGACTGAGGCTGCAAGCGAAACTAGCGCGGCAGCCGTGCTTGAACAAGTGCGGCTGCCGCGGCTGTGTCTTACCGGAGGCGAGCCCCTTCTACAGCCAGAGGGAGTGGTCGAGCTGGTCACTCTTGCCAAGGCACGGAATGTGAAAGTTCACCTGGAAACAAACGGTACGGTTAGTCCGCCCGAATGTGCTTTCGACTGGGCTGTGGTTAGTCCTAAGCCGCCAGAATATCGGGTAGCGCCCGGCTGGGAGGGGCGGGTCCAGGAGCTCAAGATGATTGTTGATGATTACTTGGATGTGGCGGTTGTTGAGCGTCTTGCTCGGTTATATCCGGAGGCGGTTGTTAGTATCCAACCGCTTTGGGCCGGGCCTGATTGTAGACACTCCGAGAAATACCACAAAAGGGCGGTACAGCTGGTCCTGGATCACCCGGTCTGGCGCCTTTCCCTGCAGATTCACAAGATGCTTGGACTTCCCTAACCGGCGGGCTGTAATGGGCGCGGGGCCTCCTTAACAGGAAGCCCCGCGCAGCTCGCTCACAGATCAAAGAAATCGCGGCCCTTCTCAAGCCATTCTGTGATGGACAGTCTTTTGGCGCAACGTTGTTCGCAGAGGCCGCAGGCGTTGCACAGTTCGGGGTGAATATCCTCCTGGGCCAACAAGAACTTTGCGGTTTCTTTGTCTCCGTAGATGACAGCGTCGTTGTAAATCTCAAAAAAGCGCGGCACGTCGATGCCCACGGGGCAGGGCATACACGGCCGGCAAGAAGGACATGGGACAAGTTGCCTATTGCGGTAAGCGTCCCGAACTGCCCCCAAGGTGACCTCGTCGGCGATGGTGAGGCTCTTACTATCTGCTTCGTCGGCGATCCTCATGTCTTCTTGTAGTTGCTCGCGGCTACTTGCGTCAACCACAGCTACGGCTACTTCTGGCTGGTTCCACACAAACCGCAGCGCCCATTCCACGGGAGACCAGTCTCTGCCGGATTGCCTCCATATCTGTCCGATCAGGTCCGGTGGGTTGGCGGCTAGTTGGCCTCTCTTGAGAGGATCGGTTACCACTACGGCTAGGCCCTTAGAGGCCGCTAAACGTAGTCCTGTAAGACCAGGGTCGTGTCCGACGTCCATGAAACTAAACTGGAAGCTGGCCAAGGTCCACCGGTCATAGGCTTCAAGGATCCCGCGCAAAATCTGGTAATGATCATGAAAAGAAAAGCCAGAATAGGCAAAGAGCCCTGAACTCTGCGCCGTTTCCATTTGCTCGAGAATGCCCAACTCTTGCAGTCTAGGCCAATTCTCGCGGGTCAGGCGCCCAAGCAGACAAAAGTCCACGCTGTCTAGCTCGAGAACACGGAGTTGGTCTGTAAGAAAACGGAGTAGGTCATCTTTGTTCTGCAGCTTAGCAGCTGGAGCAGTGAGGGCAAGCCGCACTCTGTCTCGATAACCGTCTTTCAGCGCCTCGCGGATGACTTGGGCGACCGGCTCGTACCAGGCCTGATTCCACGGAAATCCCAGGTCAACGTAATTGACGCCATTATCAATGGCGCCGCGGATCAGGGCGACTGCTGCCTCCTGATCCACTGTTCCCCAGCCGCTGTCTTGTCTGCCCGGAAGTCTCATGACTCCCAAGCCAAGTACCGAAGCTTCCCAGTTTAGTTTTCCAAAAACGCGATACTTCATCTTGCTTGTGGTTCTCCTCGATCAAAAAGAAGAAACTACGGGGCGGGCGCAGCCGCCCCTCTGGGCCGGCTGCGCCCGCCTCACTTCTGCCGATGTCGTTCAGTAGCTAGCAGTCGTCCTCTTCCTCAACCTCGACCCACGGAGAGGCATGCTCGCCGCTTAGGCACACGACCGAAAAAGCGTAGCGCTTGTCTACCCACCGAGTGATTAGCGGCAGATGCGGGAACCCCTCCGGGCACACAGCGATGGTGGGAGTATTAAACACGTGGCGCTCCCGCTCCTTGCCCATGCCAAGCTCGAGCTCTGCCCCGAGGTACTCTAGGTTGTCCGGATCGAGCCCCAGGTAGCAGAGAATCTCAGCCTCCGGATGCACGTGTACCTCCCCGCCGCGGTGCCACTTGCCGCACTGGGTGTACGTGCCCCAGCTGAAGTTTACGTTAAAGCCTTCCAGGTTGTCACCGAAAAGCCAGACGATTTCGTCGCCGTTGCCCGGCCCGACGCCTTTCTCAGCCGGATGGAGAATGCCGTCTTCGTCCATAATGTCGGCGTAAGTAGGCCCTTGCACCTGTTCGTCGCCGCTCATACTCTTCATGATGCTCTCGGTAATCTGGCAACGGAGCGGCTTGATCAGATGGGCATACTTGTCGCCTTTGGTGGGCTCCACAGCTGGAAGTGTTTCTGCTTTGTACTCGGGATCAAGGGCGACAATAAAGTGGGCAATGGGCCTGTCCACCCAGTGCACAGTGGCTGGACCGTGGGGCAAGCCCTTCGGAACGCACACGACTGTGGGCTTATGGAAGGTGTGGACCTCGCCCTCCGGGCCAAGCTGGATAGAAATCTCCGCCTCCATACGACGGATGTCGCCGTCCTGATAACCGGCAAAAACAATGCACTCGTCGTACGGATGTACGACCATGCCCTCGATGGGATGGAGGGTGCCGGGCTCCTTGATAAAGCCGTAGCAGAACTGAGCGTTAAAGCCCTCCATGTCCTTGCCTTCCATCCAGATCAGCTTCTGGGGATAAAGGCCGGGGGGGCTTTCACGGACGATGCATTTCTTGATGAGATGCGCGTACTTCTTGGGCACTTTACTTCCTCCTTCTCTTCCGGTCGGCGAGACACCGAAAACTCGGGCTATCCGTACAAGGACATATTAGACTCTATCAGATACCAGTCTTGTCAAGGGGTATGTTTTGACGAACGGCAACCCTCAGTTATGCCTTTCAGCACGCAGTTTTGGCCGTGCTAGTAGGAATACTACTTAGCGACTGTGTTGCGACAACGTCAACTTTTTCCGGGCCCCCAATCTTGCTGCTGTCTAGTCTTGACTTGGCCGCGACCGGCGTGATAACTCTATGCAGCCTGGAACTTCTATCAACGGCTGATCCGAGAAGGGAGAGGATGTTTCTAGAACAGTCGCCCGCAGAGCTGTACGAAGAGCGGCGGAAACGTTTTGAGGCGGCGGTTCGCCTTGAGGTTCCGGACCGTGTGCCTCTGGAAATGCACTTCGGTTACTTCCCTGCTAAGTATTGCGGTATCCGTTACGACGCAGCCTACTACGACTACGACGCATGGCTTGCCGCCTGTAAGAAGACCTTGTTGGACTTTGGCGGCGATATGGTTGGAGTGCAGCCCTTCTTCCCCGGGCGAATTCTGGAGTTGGTCGACCCACGCGTGCTGCGTTGGCCTGGCCAAGGGGGCTCTCAGATTCAGTCTCACCAGTTTATCGACGGGGAGTACATGAGGGAAAACGAGTACAGGCAGCTGCTCTCTGACCTTACTGGCTTTGTGCTCACCCGCTACATGCCGCGCATGTCTGGGGCGATGAGAGGCTTTGGCTGCGTTACGATGCTGCCCACGCCTGACATGGGTTACCGCTCTGTCATCCACCTGGCCGAGATTCTCACCGATCCTGAGGTCGAGGCTTCTCTTGAGATTTTGCGCGAGATAGGCCGGGAGAGCAGGGCCTGGGGTCCCAAGTTAGTCGCTTTCGCTCAGGAGATTGAGGCTCTGGGCTTCCCGCCGTTTGCTGACAAATTTGCGCTGGCTCCGTATGACGTGATCGCCGATAATCTCCGCGGTATGCGGGGCACCATGATGGATCTTTACAAGCATCCCGATGAGCTACTGGAGGCTTGCCAGGCTTTGCTCAAGGTTATGCTTGACCATATCGGGATGCCGGTGGAGGGAGCCATTAATCGCGTGAGCATACCGCTTCACTTCGGGTCTGAAGGTTTCTGCTCGCTTAAGCAGTTTGAGACGTTCTACTGGCCTACACTGCGAGATCTAGTGGTGGAGCTTGTGCGACGTGGCTTCACGCCGTTGGTGATGACGGAGGGCGACTACACTTCCCGCCTTGAGTACCTTCTAGAGCTGCCCAAGGGCAAGGTTTTTGTGCATTTTGACGCAACGGACATGTTCAAGGCCAAAGACGTACTGGGGGGACATCTGTGTATCAGCGGCAACGTCCCGCTAACTCTGCTTGCGGCTGGTTCTCCCGAGGAAGTCCGGGAGTACGCCAAGCAACTGATCGACTACTGCGGGCGAGATGGGGGATTTGTAATGTCCCCACGGACCCCTGTGGACGACGCCAAGCCCGAAAACGTCAAAGCGTTGATAGACTTTACTATCGAATACGGGGTATACCGGTAGGTGCCGTCAACTCTAGTGATACTCAAAGTTTCAACACGCGCCGTGGCTGTAGTGCCTGCAAGGTGAGAGGGCGGGGATGATAACTTACATAATCCGACGATTGCTCTGGCTGATTGTAGTAGTGTTCCTAGTCTCCGTGATCGTGTTCTTCTCCATCCGGCTGCTTCCTGGGGACCCGGTGCTCATTTACGCCGCGCAGCTTCAGTCGGGAGGAAGCATCACTCAGGAGCAGCTAGAAAAACTGCGAGTGGAACACGGCCTGGACAAACCGGTTATTGTCCAGTTCGCAAACTGGCTGGGGGGCATCTTTAAGGGAAATCTGGGCAAGTCAATTCGCTACCATGACGATGTGGGCAAGCTCCTAGCCCAGAAGTACCCCGTGACCATATACCTCGGCATTGTGTCGATGATCGTGGCTACGCTGTTTGGCATCTTCTTCGGGCTGATGGCCGCGATTCGCCGAGGAACGTGGATAGACTCTGTGGTGACCGTACTGTCGTATATCGGACTTTGCATCCCGGTATTCCTGCTAGCCTTTGCATTGATCTACGTCTTTGCTCTTAAGCTGGATTTGCTCCCGATTGTGGGATATACGCATCCGTGGGTTAACTACTGGACCAGTGTGAAGCAGTCCATCATGCCCGTTATTTGCCTGGCGGTTACTCCAATGGCTGTAACAGCCAGGCAGATGAGATCGAGCGTGCTCGAAGTCGCCAATATGGACTACATACGGACCGCGTGGTCAAAGGGTCTTCGGGAAAGACTGGTGGTAACGAGACATATTCTCAAGAACAGCCTAATCCCGGTGATCACGTCGGTTGGTATTGGCGTCGGTCTGATCTTTGGTGGATCAGTCATCATCGAAAGCATCTTCGCAATTCCCGGCGTGGGTCAACTTCTGGTAAACAGCATCTTTGCTCGTGACTACGTGGTAATCCAGAGCGGGACTCTGGTGGTGGCTTTCGCGGTGATCTTGGTCAATCTCATCGTGGACATTTCGTACGGCTGGCTCGATCCGAGGATACGCTATGAGTGAGATCTCAACTACAGCTCAGGGACTACAATCCATCGAAGCTCCCCACGTCAGTGAGTGGAAACGCTTCCTGCGCGTGTTCTTCCAGCGCAAGTTGGTGGTGCTGGGTGTTGTGGTGCTCGTGATCTGGGTCGTTGTGGCGATTTTTGCTCCCTGGATTGCCCCTCATGACCCCTACAAGAACAACATGTCCATGGCGCTTAAACCGCCCAGCGCCGAGTATCCACTTGGCACTGATAGCCTAGGACGATGTGCGCTTAGCCGTCTCATTTACGGAACGAGGACGGCTTTGTACGTGGGCTTTGGGACGGTGGTTGTGTCGGCCATCGCTGGCATGATTCTCGGCTTGCTGGCTGGTTACATAGGTGGGGCCGTCAACACCGTGATCATGCGGGTCATGGACGCTCTAATGGGATTCCCCATGTTGGTGTTGGCCTTGCTGTTGGCCTCAGTGTTGGGAGGGGGCCTTCACAACGTGATAATCGCCCTGGCAATTGCAACCGTGCCTGGTTATACCCGTCTTATGTGCGCGCAGACTCTGAGCGTAAAAGAAAACGAATACATCATGGCGGCTCGGGCGGTTGGCTCTAAAAGCTTTAGAACAATGATTCGCCATGTTTTCCCGAATGCGTTCCAGCCGCTCTTGGTGATGATCACCACAATGCTGGGAAGCGTCATCCTGGCGGAAGCAGGTCTTAGCTTTATAGGAATCGGTATACAGCCGCCAGGCGCAGCATGGGGGAGCATGGCTGCAGATGGCTACCGCTATCTAGAATCATATCCTCTGCTTTCGTTTGCTCCGTCTCTAGCCATCATGATCGTGGTGTTTGCTCTCAACATGGTGGGCGACGGGTTGCGTGACGCACTTGATCCAAGGCTTCGGGGGACGCTGTGACAACGACGGTTACAACCACATTAGAGCAAGCTGGGTGCGAGCGTGATCTTGGGATCAAGGAAGAGCTGCTCCAGGTCAAAAACTTGGTGACGGAGTTCCGCACCGAGGGAGGCATTGTCAAGGCTGTTAACGGTGTCTCCTATCACGTGGACACCCACGAGATCGTGGGTATGGTGGGTGAAAGCGGCTGCGGTAAGACGGTCTCTCAGCTCTCAGTACTCCAGTTGATTAGAAATCCCGGCAGAATTGTGGGGGGCGAAGTTTGGTTTGAAGGCCGGAACCTCCTGGCGTACAAGCCTAACAGCCCTGAGATGCGGGCGGTCCGCGGGGCCAAGATAGGCATGATTTTCCAAGAGCCCATGACTTCGCTTAACCCCACGATGACCATCGGTCGTCAGTTGATGGAGGGTTTGGAGCTTCACCTGGGCATGAGTAAGCGGGAAGCTCGCGAGCGGGCGATCGAGCTTCTTCAGCTGGTGGGAATTCCTAGTCCAGAAAGCCGCCTGGAGGACTACCCGCATCAGTTCAGTGGAGGCATGCGCCAGCGGGTCATGATAGCCATTGGAGTGTCGTGCAATCCCAAATTGGTGATTGCAGATGAGCCCACCACTTCATTGGATGTTACTACTCAGGCCCAGCTGCTTGAGCTCATGCTCAAGGTGATTGAGGAAGTCAAAGGCTCGCTTGTGTTGGTGACGCACAACCTAGGCGTTGTAGCTCGCTACGCGCAGCGCATCTACATCATGTACGCGGGCAAGATTGTGGAAGAAGGTACTTGTCGTGACATTTTCTACCGGCCCAGCCATCCGTACACATTAGGTTTGCTTAAGAGCGTACCAAGACTGGACGAGAGCCCGGGTAGACGTCTGGTGCCCATCGAGGGCAAGCCGCCGGATTTGATCAACTTGCCTCCAACATGTGCGTTCTTGCCGCGCTGTCCAGAGGCGGGCGAGCGGTGTCGGCAGGAGCCGTGGCCCGAGCTTGTCGAGGTGGACGGCGCTGGCCATCGGGTACGTTGCTATATGCGCGGCAAGGGGGCGTAGAGATGGCAGAAGTGCAGGAAAAGCAGGTTCTTGCCGAGAAGCCGGTCAGCTCTACTAGCGATACCGGCTCCACTAACAACCTCCTCCTCGAGGTGGACTCGCTTAAGATGTACTTCCCCATCCGGCGAGGCCTCCTCAAGCGGAAAGTGGGAGAGGTAAAGGCTGTAGACGGAGTCTCCTTCACTATGAAGCGGGGCGAGACTCTTGGTCTGGTGGGTGAAAGCGGGTGCGGCAAGACCACTGTGGGGCGGTGCATAAGCCGTCTTTACACTCCTACCGGCGGGCGGATTATGTTTGACCACATAGACATTTCGTCTATGTCGGAAAAAGAATTCTGGCCTTTGCGTCGCCGGATCTCGGTGATCTTCCAGGATCCCTACGGGTCGCTGGATCCTCGGCAAACGGCGGGGAGCATTGTGGGCGAACCGCTTAAGGTGCACAAGCTGGTCAAAGATAAAAAGGAGTACTTCGAGCGCGTAGAGCAGCTCTTCGTAAAAGTTGGCCTAGACCCAAAGCTAATGTCGCGCTACCCCCACGAGTTCAGCGGTGGTCAGCGCCAACGCATAGGCATTGCTCGGGCGCTAGCGGCTGATCCCAGCCTGATCATCTGCGACGAACCTGTATCTGCGCTCGACGTATCTATTCAAGCCCAGATCATCAACCTCCTGATGGATCTTAAGGAGGGCATATCAGGGCTGAGCTACATTTTCATCGCCCACGATCTTTCTGTGGTCAAGCATTTCAGCGACCGCATTGCGGTCATGTACCTAGGAAGAATTGTCGAGATAACCACGCCCACCGAGCTTTACAGCAATCCTCTGCATCCATACACCCAAGCGCTGTTGTCGGCGGTGTGCGTGCCTGACCCGGATGTAGAGGCGACTCGGGAACGAATAGTTTTGGAGGGTGAAGTGCCAAGCCCGGTTAATCCTCCTTCGGGTTGCACCTTCCATCCTCGTTGTCCTTATGCGTTGCCAGAATGCAGCAAAACCATTCCTCAGCTTGAAGAGATTGAACAGGATCATCAGGTAGCCTGCTTGGTGGTCAGCAGGAAAGAGGGTGAAAAACGTGGGTGAGTATCTCAAGGGAAAAGTTGTTGTGGTGACTGGGTCCGGTCGCGGGATCGGTCGGGCTATCGCCATTGGCATGGCGGCCGAGGGTGCCAAAGTGGTCACCAACAGTCGCAAGCCCGGCTCTACCGGGACGGCGCTCCTGAGCGAGCGGCACCTGGCAGCGTTAAGTCCAGAAGATCGCGCTCGTGTGGAGCAAGAGCTTGAGGCGCTTACCGGCGACGCCGAAACCACGGCGGAGGCTATCCGCAAGGCAGGAGGCGAGGCGGTTGCGTTTTTTGGCGATATTTCTGACTTTAAAGTGGCGGGAGAGCTTATTAAGACCGCTGTGGACACCTTTGGGGGTGTCGACGTGCTGGTTAATGTGGCGGGCACCTTTGGCTTTTCCCCAATTTGGGAGCTTTCCGAAGAGCTATGGGACAAGGTTACGCGGGTAAAACCAAAGGGCTACTTCAACACTATCCGCCACGCTGTGCCCTACATGATGGAGAAACGCTGGGGCCGGATTCTCAACTGCACTTCGCGGGCTTTCTTTGGTGATACTTTAAGACATGCTGAGTACTGCGCCGCAAATGCCGGGGTTGTGGGGCTGACCCGAGCAGTGGCTATTGAGCTTTTCCCTTACGGAATCACCTGCAACGCTTTCTCTCCTTGGGCCTATACGCGGGCTTCCGTTGAGCTTGAGGCGCATGAACTCGCCGCTTCTCCGGAGGAAAGAGCCTGGGTGGACGAGGGGTTCAATTTTCCGGCCTCTATTACTCCGGGGCCTGAATACGTGGTTCCCTTCCTTGTCTTCCTGGCCAGTGACGCTGCGGCTGACGTGAGTGGTTCGATATTTGAGATGGGTGGCAACCGCATCGCTCTATACTCCGAGCCCAAAACCGCGCACACGATGTACAAGCAGGACCCGGCGCCGTGGACCGTAGATGAAATAGTTCAGCATGCTCGCATGGGAATCCTAGCTGGGTATCAGACGTCGGTAGCGGTCAAGCCGCCCAGAAGCAGCGGCGAGTCAAGCTGACCTTGTTTTCTGGGGG
This sequence comes from Thermoleophilia bacterium, assembly GCA_026415615.1. Lineage (GTDB taxonomy): Bacteria > Actinomycetota > Thermoleophilia > RBG-16-64-13 > RBG-16-64-13 > JAOAGT01. The sequence continues at coordinate 472,978 of JAOAGT010000001.1, forward strand.
TAGTACTTCGAGTCTGAGCTAGGCTCTTTGGATTTTCTTGTGAGAAACACCGAGCCCAGAGTTGGGTTCAACGCTTCGGTCTGTGAAGTTTTGGGCGTAAGGAGTGAGCCATGAACGTGATTGAGGCCATCCGGGCAAGAAAATCTGTAAGAGCTTTCCGGCCAGATCCCATACCCAAAGAGACCCTGCTTGCCATTCTTGAGGCTGCCAACTGGTCGCCCTCTTGGGCCGATACGCAGCCCTGGGAAGTTTATGTGGCTGCGGGTGAGGTTGTTGAGCGGATTCGAAAGCGGTTCCTTGAGCGTTACGAGGCAGGCGTACCCCCAGCCAACGACATTCCGCGCCCGACTGACTGGCCCTCTGGGCCAAAGCAGCGGATGCTTGACTTCATTGCCGCTCGGGCGGCGGCTCTAGGCTTTGTTCCTGGCGACGAAGAGGAGCGTGCCCGGAGTATGCGCCGCAATTTTGAGTTTTTTGGCGCCCCGGTGGTGGTTTATCTCTGCCTACATAAGGATCTTTCCCCGTGGTCTTACTTTGATCTCGGGCTATATGCGCAAAGTGTGATGCTCGCAGCTTTAGAGCACTCCGTAGGCTCGGTGGTGGCGGTCAACCTAGCCGCGTATCCGGACATTCTCCGGGAGGAGCTGGGCATCCCGGATGAATACGCTGTCATGATAGGAATTGCTCTCGGCTACGAAGACCCCGATGCCGAAGTCAACAAGGTACGAAGCATCCGACGGCCTGTCGAGCAGGCAGTGACTTTCAAAGGTATCTAGCAGATCTCGCAAGCTTTTGAGCAAGAAGGTTGTGACTGGAACCTTCAGAGGATCACAAGCTACGAGCACAAACCTAGGGAAAACACGTGGGAGGTGGTGCACTGGAACAAGGGGGAACAGGCTTTGGCGTTGCTTCGCGATTAGGGCGCATTAGTCTGCGTATATCTAGAGACGCACCTGTATAGACTGACACACATTGTCTAGATAACTTCTTGCGCAGAGTGGCTAAGGCTTGTATAGTGAGGCTCAAGATTTCTCAGGCTCAGCCTTGGCGTATATGTGCGCACAAAGTGGGAGGAGCTGAATTGGAAAAGCTGGAGAAATCGCCCTACAGAAAGTATTTTCGCATCGGCGAAGAGATCAAGATTCCGTCCCATCCGCATGAGCATGAAGTACCCAGCCCCGCAATCTTTTTGGTTGGCACAGACGTAAAAGAGAGCAAGGGTTTCCGCATCGCGACTTTTGCTATTACTCAGCCTTTCACAATGGTCCACGAGACCCATACTCACGACTTCGACCAGTATTTGTCTTTTTTTGGCGGGGACATGCGCAACATGCTGGACCTCGGCGGAGAGGTTGAGTTCACTATAGGCGACCCCGACGGGGAGCTTGAGACCTTTGTGTTTACAGTGCCGTTTATGGTCCACATACCGCCGGGAGTCCGCCACTGTCCGCTTCGGTACACCAAGGTGTACGACCCAGCTAAGCCAATCATCCACCAGGACCTGGTCTTCACGGGAGAGTACATTCGCAAGCCTTCTTCTTAGACAGGGGCTGAAGCAAAGGGGGTGAGAACGGAAATAACGACATAGGCGACTTGGAGCTTTCGTACACGAGGCGCGAAACAGGCGTCTCGCCTGGCGAAAGACAACAAGGAAGTACGATCGCAGACTCAGAACGGGGGTAAAAGAGTGAGGAGGAAGACAGCAAAAGCAGCGTGGCTTGTTGGGATCATTCTTCTGGTCGGGCTGCTCACGGTTTTGGTAGCTGCCTGCGGCGAGGAAGAGACTACAACTACCACCGCGGCTCCTGCTACTACTGCCACCACTAGTGGGGGGACAACTGAGACCACTGCCGCCGAAAGCACCACCACAAGCGCTGCTGGCCCGCAGCCAGTTTATGGTGGCGTTTTGCGTCTCATTCACAACTCACCAGCTCAGGTTCTAGGCTACTGGCCCGAGCAAGGTCCTGTAGATGAGGCCGCGGTGTTCCCCGGTGTGGAGCGCATCATGCGGTTTGCGCCGGGCCGCACGTTGGTGCCTGACCTGGCAAAAGAGGTCACGGAGGATCCTGATGGTTTGACCATCACGGTCAAGCTCAATGAGGGCATTCTCTTCCACGATGGTACCGAGCTGACGGCAGAGGTAGCCAAGTGGAACTACGACCTGGCAGCTCCTACTGGGAAGCTCCAGTTCGCAGATGCCATCAAAGAGTTTGAGATTGTTGATAAGTACACTTATGTCCTGCACCTGAACTACTGGCACAACCAGTTGCTGCAGTCGCTGGCCTGGGTGCCCATGTATTCCAAGGAAGCCTACGAGAAGAATGGCGGCCAGGAGTGGGCTCGGACTCACTGCGTAGGTACGGGTCCGTTCATTCTCAAGGAGTTCAACCGTGACCAGAATATGATCTGGGAAAAGAACCCCAACTACTGGCGCAAGGGCCAGCCCTACCTGGACGGTGTCGAAGTCACCTACATCATGGACTCCACTACTGCTGCGGCTATGATGGAGGCGGGACAGGCTGACATTTGGCAGTCGGCAAACGCCCAGGAGCGGTCCGAGATGCTCAAGAAGGGCTTCAAGGTGCAGTCTGGATGGGCTGGTTTCCAGTTCCACCTGATGCCGAACACCAAGGATCCGAACTCGCCGTTCAAGGATCAGAGAGTGCGCGAAGCGGTGGAGTATGCGCTTGACAAGCCGGCCATCTGCGAGGCCATCGGTTACGGTTTCTACGAACCCATCTACGCTGTTTCTCCTCCGGGCGAGTGGGGTAGTGATCGTATCGTGGTCAAGCGTGAGTACAATCCCGAAAAGGCTAAGCAGCTCTTGGCCGAGGCTGGCTATGGTAACGGGCTTGCCATCGACCTGCTTGCTCCGATCGAAGCTGGTGGCCGCAACACTGGGGCCGAGGCGGTCAAGGGATACTTGGATGCTGCCGGTTTCATTACCAACATCGACATTGCTGATCCGGGTCGGTTCTACGGATCGGTGTTTGGAACCGGTTGGAAGGACCTTGCTCTCATGTTCAGCGGCAACGACGTGACTTATCTCATGTCTGCCTGCGCTTGGTGGGGTCCGCAGCCCAAGACCAACCTGGCCAGCTTCGAGCGTCCTGAAGAGTTCAAGGCTCTGTTTGATAAAGCTCTCATGGCTCGCGATCTCAAGGAGCAGGAGAAGCTAACTGGCGACATTGTTGCTTACATGAACGAGCACGCTCTCATGATCCCGTTGTTCCATTACCCAGCGGCTATCGTGTGCCAGAACTACGTGCACACCGAGTACCCGATGGAGGGTGGCTTTGTGCGCTGGTCCTGGAACGAGACGTGGATGGAGGCTCACTGAGTTAGGCGTGTTCGGGCATGCTCGGATGAGCTAGCCTGGCAAGTTGATGGCTTGTAGGCAACCAGGCCCGGCCCGCCCCAGCGGCGGGCCGGGCCCTTTTGTTCAGGACAAGTTCAGGTTCCCCTCGGCATACTAATCACGATTTCTCCACGCCAAGAAGGGAGGCGCCATGCGCGTGCTCGAAAGTACAACGGCCCTTCAGCAAGAGATCTTGCGGGTCACGTACGAGCTAGCCGGGGGGGAGGCGAGAAAACCTGTCTTCTTTGGCGACTTGCGTTCGGATTTGGACGCGACAGCGGAAGAGGTCGAAAGAGCCTGCGAATTTTGGGCCGAACGGGGCATCCTTGACTGGGTGACTCTTGGTCACGTGGCTCTCACGCACATGGGAGTACGAAGGGCTGAGAGGCTGGCTGCGAGAGGATGGTCTTTGGCGCCGTTCTAGCACTACTTATGCGGTTGGCTGGTAGTTTCGTCTGACCCCCTAATCCCCGAGCCTGACGCCCCGACTAGTCGGGGCGTCAGGCTTTTTAGCGGGCGCGGGATTTTACAAGTGTGGGATAATACGGGTCACATCAAGCCTCGGCGGTGCCGCAGGCAAGGGGGTTGGTTCTTATGCCCGTAGTTCATCAGTTTAGCGTCCGTCCCGAGATACCGGAGCGTCTGAGCAGCCTAGAGGAGCTTGCTCTTAACCTGCGCTGGACCTGGGACCCGCGCGCTTACAAGGTCTTTCAGCATCTTGACCCCCAACTGTTGGAGAAGTCCGGGGGAAATCCAGTCTTTGTGCTTCGGCGTATCTCGCGAGAACGACTGGAGCAAGCGGCAACCGAGGCTGCCTTTCTCACTCATCTTGACGAAGCAGTGGCGGATCTAAGGCGCTACCTGGCTGAGCCTGGGTGGTTTCAGGCCTACTACCCGGAGCGCAAGGATCTTCGTATAGCGTATTTCTGCATGGAGTACGGGCTGACGCACTGTTTGCCCATATATTCCGGCGGTCTTGGCGTTCTGGCAGGAGATCACCTAAAGGCCGCTAGCGCTCTGGGGATTCCCCTGGTGGCTGTGGGGCTTCTTTATCACCGTGGCCACTTCACACAGCGGCTTACGGATGAGTACTGGCAAACCGAGGAGTATCGTCTCTATGACTTTAGCCATATGCCGATTGTCCCGGTGGTGGAGGGGGAAAGGTGGCGTCCGCCGGGAGAGGCGGCTGTTCCACCCGAGCCACATGTCTCTGCTTCTCCAGTCTCATCCTCGCCGGCAGCGCCTGGGTCGCGGCAGCTTAAGATCTCCGTGGAGATTAGCGGCCGGACGGTCTGGGCAAGGGTGTGGAAAGCGCAGGTGGGCCGCGTGCCGCTGTATCTGCTTGATTCTTTCTTGCCCGAGAACGATCTCTTTGGACAACGCATTACTGGGGAGCTTTACGGCGGCGGTCTAGAGGAGCGTCTGGCTCAGGAGCTCTTGTTGGGCATTGGCGGCATGCGGGCGCTGAAAGCCCTGGGCGTCGATCCCCAGGTGTGCCACCTGAACGAAGGACATACGGTCTTTGCGAGCCTAGAACGCGTGCGGGAAATCATGGAGCAGGAGGGAGCTTCGTTCATGGAGGCTCGTCTTGCGGCGGGAGCGGGAACTCTCTTTACCACTCACACTACAGTACCCGCCGGTTTTGATCTTTTCCCGCAAGCGCTGATCGAATCGTATCTGGGGAGCTTTCTTGCGCAGCTGGGTCTGACGGGCGAGGAGTTTATGCGGATGGGCAGAGTCTGCCCAGATGACCCGCACGAGGACTTCAATGTAGCGGTGCTGGCTCTGAGACATGCGCCGCGGCGAAACGCTGTGAGCAGGCTTCACCGCCGCGCTACAGCCCGCATGATGGCGCCTGGTTGGCCCGGTTTTCCTCTGCGTGAGATTCCGGTGGAGACCGTGACCAACGGGGTTCACATTAAGAGCTGGGTGGCTCCCGAGATGGCGCAATTGTTTGACCACTATCTGGGCCCAAGGTGGAGAGAAGACACCTGGGCCCCTGATGCGTGGCAGAGGGTGGAGCGGATCCCCGATCTTGAGCTCTGGCACGCTCACAGCCGGCTACGGGCACGGCTGGTGGCTTACGCTCGTGAGCAAGCGCTTAAACAACGGCGGGGCAGACTATCGGGCGGGGCCCGCGGCCTGCACTCGGGGACAAACGGGCTGGGCGGGCCGCTTCGGCCCGATGTGCTTACCATAGGCTTCGCCCGGCGCTTTGCGGCCTACAAGCGCGCGGACCTCATCTTTCGCGACGTGGAGCGCCTCAAGAAGATCTTGCTCTCTGAGACTCGTCCAGTGCAGCTCATTTTTGCTGGTAAAGCTCATCCTCGCGACGGAGCTGGAAAAGAAATCCTGCGTAGGATTTTGGAGACCGTAGATCGGGAAGGTCTGAGCAACCACGTAGTTTTCTTGGAGGATTACGACTTAAGCAAGGCAGCAATGCTGGTCCAAGGCGTGGATGTCTGGCTAAACACTCCACGACGTCCGTGGGAGGCATGTGGCACTAGCGGCATGAAGGCGGTGGCTAACGGCGGGCTACATCTTTCGGTGCTGGACGGCTGGTGGGCGGAAGCCTACCGCCCAGGAGTGGGCTGGGCCATCGGCGAGGGTCAGGAGTTCGTGCATGCAGACTATCAAGATGAGGTTGACGCTGAGTCTTTGTACTCTCTGCTCGAGAACGAAGTTGTGCCCTTGTTTTATGAGCGCGATGCGGACGGCTTGCCCCGTGGCTGGATTGCTATGATGAAGAACTCCATCCGGGTGCTCAGTCCAGTCTTCTCGGCAGAGAGAATGCTAAAGCAATACACCGAGCGCTTTTACCTGCCCATGAGTGAGCGATACCAGCGCGTGTCCGCGGGCGGTTTGGCTAAAGCAAGGCAGCTAGCTTCCTGGAGGGAGCGGGTAAGAGAAGCCTGGCCGGCGGTTAGGATATCCGCGGTGGAGGTGGAGGGCTCTCGGGAGCTCACCGTAGGCCAGACGTTCGAAGTAAAGGCCAGAGTCTCCTTGGGTGCTCTCGACCCGGCCGACGTTTCGGTTGAGGCTTACGTGAGTGGTCTCAAGCCGGACGGTACTCTAAAGGATGGTCATGCGGTTCCTCTTCAGTGGGCTGGTTTTTCGGAAGGTGAGCATCTGTACCGGGGTTGCATCACTGCCAAGAGAGCGGGCCTACAAGGCTTTGCTGTGCGGGTGCTTCCCTATCACGAGGATCTTCTCATCCCCAATGAGCTGCCGCTGATCACCTGGCACGAGTAGTCGCGAGCTATGCTGCACGAGTAGTCGCGAGCCGCGCGGCACGAGTAGTCACTGGTTTACAACGAGCTGCGAGCAAGCCGCCTGGTCAAGACAAGCGCGCCACCAAGCGCGCCACGCGGGCGGCGTCTTGACGTCGTTTTCTTTTACCGAGTGCTTCTCTCATCGGGTTTTTTCATCAGGCCCTGATAAAAACTGCTTGACTCCAGTCTTGGCTTGGCGATAGGATTCTGGGCGGCAGGGACCAACTCAGGGCTCACAAACCGAGGAACGGGGGGATATTGAAGGGGGGAAAGCCTCATACAGAGGCAAGCGAGGATCCGATTATTCGGATCGACGATATCTCGCTTAGCTTCGGTGGTGTTAACGCGCTTTCGAGCGTAAGCCTCGATGTTCGCAGAAATGAAATCCTGGCCATTATCGGGCCCAACGGGGCCGGCAAGACCGCTCTTCTGAACTGCATTACCGGTTTCTACAAACCACAAAAGGGCGAGATCTACTTTGAAGGACACAAGATCACTCGGCAGCGGCCGGACAAGCTGGCCAAGTTAGGCATCGCCCGCACGTTCCAAAACATCGAGCTTTACACCGGTCTTACGACGCAGGACAACCTCATGGCCGCTCGGCACGTTTTCATGAAGCAGACCTTCGTTGACGGCGCAGTCTATTTTGGGCGTTCCCGCAAAGAGGAGCTAAAGCACCGGCAAAGAGTGGAAGAGATCATTGATTTCCTTGAGATGCAGTCCATCCGCAAACAGATAGTGGGCTCGCTGCCTTATGGACTGCGCAAGCGAGTGGAGCTCGGCCGGGCTTTGGCTTTGGAGCCCAAGGTCCTGCTCTTGGACGAGCCGATGGCGGGCATGAACCTCGAAGAAAAAGAAGACATCGCCCGTTTTATTCTCGACGTGTACGAGGGCCAGGGTGACACCTATCCGGACAATCCGGTTCTTAGAGATGGGGTGCGGAGCATAATCCTGGTGGAGCATGACATGGGCGTAGTCATGGACCTCGCCGAGCGCATCGCGGTGCTCAACTTCGGTCGCAAGATCGCAGAAGGCACTCCGGCTGAGGTGAGGTCCGATCCGTTGGTCATCGAGGCATATCTGGGTCAAGGGACAGGTCTATAGTGCTCGAGGTTAGAAACATCGAAGTTGCCTATCTGGGCGTAATCAGGGTTCTCCACGGAGTCTCTCTTCAGGTAGGGCCTGGACAGGTGGTTGCTCTCCTGGGGGCAAACGGAGCGGGCAAGACCACTACTCTTAAGGCGATTTCTGGGTTGCTCAAAGTCGAGCAAGGCCAGATCACAAGCGGCGAGATTTACCTAGAAGGCAAGAGGATCGATCACCTCGGTCCCGAGGACATCGCCGCTCTGGGTATCAGCCAAGTGATGGAAGGTAGGCGAGTCCTCGAGCACTTGACTGTCGAGGAAAACCTGTTGGTGGGAGCCTACCGGCGCCGCGACCGCGCAGCCGTGAAGAGGGATCTGGAGATGGTATACGACTACTTCCCGCGGCTGCGTGAATACCGCAAGCGCGTAAGCGGCTACTTGTCCGGCGGGGAGCAGCAGATGATGGTTATCGGCCGGGCGCTGATGGCGGATCCCCGGCTTATGCTGCTCGATGAGCCCTCGCTAGGTTTGGCCCCATTGGCGGTGGCCGAGATCTACAAGATCGTGGAGCGAATCAGCCGGGAGCGCGGCGTTTCCCTACTAATTGTGGAGCAGAACGTGAAGGCTGCCTTGGGGGTAGCCAGTTACGGCTACGTTATGGAAAACGGGCGCATCGTGCTAGATGGGCCCGCCGACAAACTCAAGGATAACGAGGACGTGAAGGAATTCTACATGGGGATTTCCTCCAGCGGCACTCGCAAGAGCTACCGCGAGATCAAGCATTACCGGCGGCGCAAGAGGTGGTTGGCGTGACAGCTCTCAAAGCGCATCTGGATCTCACTGAGCTCAACACCTGGCCCAAGGTTCTTAAGTATAACGCCTCCCACTACGGCTCAGCCCATGCCGCCATGCGCTTTAAGCACTACGGTATTTGGCAGACGTATTCCTGGCAGGATTATCTGCAGCGGGTCAAGGAGATCGCATTGGGACTGCGGTCTTTGGGTTTTGGTCCGGGTAGCCGGCTCCTGGTGATTGGCGATAACTGCCCGGAGTGGTATTTCGCGGAGATGGCGGCTCAGTGTAACCGGGGGGTGTGTGTCGGGCTCTATGCCGATTTCTCAGCCGCCGAGATTGAGTACGTCGCTCGGGATTCCGCGGCCGAGTTTGCTCTGGTGGAGGACCAGGAGCAGGTGGACAAGATTCTTCAGGTGCGGGACCGTCTGCCCGCGTTAAAGCATGTGCTCTTTTGGCGGTACAAAGGCCTTGACCGACCAGAGTACGAGGGGCTTGTGGGTATCCGTGAACTTACGGCCCAAGGGCGGGCGTATGAAGCGGCGCACCCCGGCGAGTTTGAGTCCACGGTGGCCGCAGGCGAGCCTGATGATCTTTGCGCCATCGTTTACACCTCAGGAGCGACGGGGGAGTGGCCGAAGGGGGCGTTGCACAGTCATCGCAGCTTGATGGCAAGCGCTCGCCCTTATTTTGAACTAGACGACTTACACGCCAGCGACAGCATGGCTACTGCTCTACCTCCCGCGTGGATCACGGAGCAGATCTTGGGGTACTGCTGTCACCTCTTGTCTGGCGCCACAATGAACTTTCCTGAAAACTCTGAGACTCTGCGAGAAGACATCCGCGAAGTGGCTCCCACCGTGGTGGTTTACAGTGCCCGACTGTGGGAAGGTCAGATTGGACAAATTGAGGCGGGTCTACGCGGAGCCACTCGGCTCAAACGATGGTTTTCGGACCGGCTCTTGCCGGTGGGCGATCAGTTGGCGGCGGCAAGGTATAGCGGCAGGTCGCTAGGCTGGAAGCTTGCGATTCTGCGTATTGCGGCAGAGCTTTTCGTATTTCGCAAGATCCGGGATGGCCTTGGTTTGCCGCGAGTGAGACTGGCGTACACTTTCGGGTCAGTTCTTTCACCGGACGCTCTCCGCTTTTTTCACGGTTTAGGAGTCCGGGTGAAGAACGTCTATTGCTCTGCTGAGGCGGGAGCCGTTACCGGCGCGGGAGACCGCGTGCAAACTCCGGGAACAGTGGGCCGCCTGAACCCCGGGGTGGAGGTGTCTGTGAGTGACCGAGGCGAGCTCCTGGTGCGTAGTGAGGGACGCTTCCGGGGCTACTGCAGCGGCGAGGTGGTGTCGGAGAGAGCTGACCTTGGAGCAGGGTTGGACGGCTGGCTTCATACAGGAGACACCGGACACATTAACGGCGACCGGGAACTTGTATTCGTCGACCGCCTGGAAGACCTGATGCTGCTTCCCTGTGGCGACCTTCTTGCTCCTCAGGCCATCGAGAGTCGCCTGCGCCATAGCCCGTATATCCGCGACGCCTGGGTTCTGGCTGGCGCCGATTGTCCTTTTGTATCGGCTGTCATTGTGGTTGATGCTGAAAACGCGGGCCGCTGGGCCGATCGCCACAAGGTAACCTACACGACTTTTAGCGATCTCTCGCAAAAGCCCGAAATCTATGACCTCATCGAAAAAGAGATCGCTCGGGTTAACAATCACCTGCCAGCCAGTCACCAAATCCAGAAGTTCGTCAACCTGCACAAAGAACTTGATCCCGATGAAAGCGAGCTTACTCGCGATCGGAAACTTCGGCGTAGCGTGCTTAAAAAGCGATACGCGGACTTGGTCAGGGCTCTTAGCGAGGAGTGCTATTTGGTGGACGTCGAGGCCGAGATCACTTATCAAGACGGACGAACGGGCAAGCTGAGAACGGCACTTAAGATAGCTGTCGTCGGGTCAGGTGGCGTATGACGTTTTTCTTCCAATTGGTTATTAGCGGTCTTTCCCTGGGCATGATGTACGCCCTGATCGGAGTGGGCTTTGTAGTCATTTTCAAATGCTCCAAGGCTTTCAACATCGCCGCCGGGCAAATTGTGATGTTGGGGGCATACGTCGGCTACACCTTCCTTAAGCCCTGCGGCCTACCAGTGTGGCTGGCCATTATTCTCTCGATCGCGGTGGCCATCATTCTCGGCCTTGTGGTGGAACGGCTTGCCCTCAGGCCGCTCTTGGGGCAGCCGGCGCTTGCCATCGTTATGATGACCATCGCCCTTGCCGGCGTCATGGACGGGGTGGCCATCGTGGGATGGGGCGGCGAGTACGTCACCTATCACGACTCTCTTCCGGCGGTGACGCTGCATCTCGGGTCGGTGTCGGTGCCTCCGTCTTCGGTGCTTGCCCTGATCGTGTCTGTGGTGGTAGTGGCGGCCCTGCTCTTTGTGTTTCGGTTTACCAAGATCGGACTTGCCATGCGGGCTACCGCCGAGGACGAACAGGTGACCCGCAGTCTTGGCATACGGGCCACCATGGTGTACGCGCTTTCGTGGGTCATTGCCAGTGTGGTCGGGGTGGTGGCCGGAGTTCTGTTGGGCGGGGTTTCGGGAGTATCGCCACCGCTTGCCGATGTGGGCTTGAAAGCGCTTGCTGTGGTTATTTTGGGCGGTCTTGATTCAGTCGGAGGAGCCGTGGTGGCGGGCGTCATTCTTGGCATCGCAGAGAACTTGGCCGCTGGCTATCTGGATTCCTTACTCCCGTCCGGTGGCGGCCTTGCCAACGTTTTCCCCTTCATCGTGATGTTGCTTGTGCTGATCTTTAAGCCGCACGGCTTGTTCGGGCTAAAGACCATCGAGAGGGTGTAGACGATGAGACTGCCAAGCGGTGTCTTTGCTACAAGCTATGCCAAGGACATGGCCTTGCTGCGGACAAAGCGGCACTGGGTGCTGCTGGTTGTCCTCTTGGCCATTGTTTTTACCGTTCCCCAGTGGGCTTCGCATTCTCTGCTTTCGATCTGTACGGTAATCGGCATCACTATCATCGCCGCTCACGGTCTTAACATCCTAACGGGCGCCTGCGGCCTAGTGTCGCTGGG